>NZ_CP108352.1:4207291-4507812 GCF_036237275.1 Streptomyces sp. NBC_01353
AGCGCGGGTCGTCGACATACATCTGGCCGAGGCCGATCACGTACTCCTTCGTCGGAGTCGTGGTCGTCGACAGCCACGCGACCTGGCGCCGCGCGATCGCCTGGACCTCGTCGCTGTCGGCGGCGAGGCCGTCCCGCGCCGCCTGCCCGAAGTCGCGGGCGATGCCGGCCTGCTCGTCCATGAACGCCTGCTTCTGCTCGGCGCTGAGCGAGCGCCACCAGCGGTCGCCCTTCTCGTACGCGTCGCGGCCCCAGCGCTCGGTGACCTCCTCCTCGTACTGCGTGTGATCGAATCCGTCGAACACTTCTTCCGCCATGAGTTCTTCTCCGTTCTCCGTCTTGTGGAGAGTGATCCGCACCGCCTCGATCTGCCGCCCGATCCGCTCCCGCTCCTGTTCGAGGAGGAGCAGATGGGTGCGCAGAGCCGCGGGCGTGTCCCGCTGCCCCTCCAGAACCTCGGCGATGGCGGGCAGGGAGAGCCCGAGCTCGCGCAGCAGCAGGATGCGCTGCAGCCGCACGAGCGCCGCCTGGTCGTAGTACCGGTAACCGTTGGCGCCGATCCGGCTCGGCTCCAGCAGTCCGCGCTCTCCGTAGTGCCGGAGAGTGCGGCTGGTGGTGCCGGCCTTCCTGGCGATCTCCTGGATCGACCACTCCATGGGGAAAACGCTAAATCTTGACGTTGCGTAAAGGTCAAGCCCGACGGGCGGCAGCACGACGAAGGCCCGGATCCAGTGACTGGATCCGGGCCTTCGTTTGCTACTGAGTAGCGGGGACAGGATTTGAACCTGCGACCTCTGGGTTATGAGCCCAGCGAGCTACCGAGCTGCTCCACCCCGCGTCGGTGAATATGACCTTACGGCATGGTGAGCCGATCCCCTAATCGGTTGTCCCGGCACGGGCTCAGCAGCCGCAGTCCTCGGCGTCGACCGGCGCCGTCAGCGAGTCCGCGTCCTTCTTCTCGGGGCCCTCCCACGTCTCGTACGGGAAGCCCTCGCGGACCCAGTACTCGAAGCCGCCGAGCATCTCCTTCACCTGGTAGCCCAGTTGGGCCAGGGCGAGCGCGGCGCGCGTGGCGCCGTTGCAGCCGGGACCCCAGCAGTACGTGACCACGGGCACGGACCTGTCGAGCAGCTGCTCGGCCTGCTCGGAGATCAGCGCGGTCGGCAGGTGGATCGCGCCGGGGACGTGGCCCTGGTCCCAGGACGCGGTGGAGCGGGAGTCGACGACCACGAAGCCGGGGTCGCCGTCGGCGGCGATGGCGCTCGCGACATCGGAGACGTCGGCATGGAAGGCGAGGCTGGCGGAGAAGTAGGCGGCCGCGGCCTGGGGAGAGGCGGGCGGGGTGCGAAGTACGGCGTTGACCTGCGCGGTTGTCGTCATGCATGAAAATCTACGGTCGAAGATCACGACGCTGAAGTGGCAATTCCCGGTACTGAGACCGATCCGCCGGGGAATGCGGGGCGTTCGCCGGGGGACGACAGGGGATCTCACGCAGCGGACGTTTCGAGGGTGCGGACCGGTCACGTTTCGCAGGTGCCGTCCGTCATCTCGGTGACGGGCATCGACGAGGGAGACACCGATGGACGAGAAGGACCTCCTGGCCGAGCGCTTCCAGGCCGACCGCACGCATCTGAAGGCGGTCGCGTACCGGATGCTGGGGTCGCTGAGCGAGGCCGAGGACGCCGTCCAGGAGGCATGGCTCAAGCTCAGCCGCTCCGACATCAGCGAGGTGCAGAACCTCAGCGGCTGGCTGACGACGGTCGTCGGACGGGTCTGCCTCGACATGCTGCGCTCGCGGTCCTCCCGCCGGGAGGACCCGCTGGAGTACTACGTCCCCGATCCGCTGGTCCGGGGCGCGGAGGGCACCACCCGCGACCCCGAGGAGGAGGCGCTGCTCACCGACTCGGTGGGGCTTGCGCTGCTCGTGGTCCTGGAGACGCTGGGTCCTGCCGAGCGGCTCGCCTTCGTCCTGCACGACATGTTCGCGGTCTCCTTCGACGAGATCGCCCCGATCGTGGACCGCACCCCCGCGGCGACGCGCCAACTCGCCAGTCGGGCCCGCCGCCGCGTCCAGAGCGCAGCGCCGGCTCCGGCACCCGACCTCACCCGGCAGCGCCAGGTCGTCGACGCCTTCATGGCGGCCTCCCAGGGCGGCGACTTCGAAGGCCTGCTCGCGGTCCTCGACCCGGACGTGGTCCTGCGGGCGGACGGCGGCAAGGTCCTCGCGGCGGCCTCGAGGCTGATCCGCGGCGCCGAGGCGGTCGTCAACCAGGCGCTCACCTTCGCCCGCTTCCGCCGCGCGTACCGCAAGGTGCTGGTCAACGGCGCCCCGGGCATCGTCTCCTACGTGGACGGCCAGACGGCCGGGCTGATGTCCTTCACGGTCGTGGACGAGCGCATCGTGGAGATCCAGATCATCGCCGACCCGGAGCGCCTGGCGACGCTGGGCCTGCCGGGCCTGGAGGGCTGAGAGCGGGCCCCGTGTGACCCAGCACACGCCACGCACCGATGAGTTCACCCCTCGAGCTCGGTCAGATACGCGACTACTCCGAACGAGGAAGGTGAGTGACCGCGGTGACGGCCCGTCCGACCACGGGGGCGCGAACCAACCAGCCGACCGCAGGGCTCCGATCATCCTCGACACGACCAAGATCACTCACTGACGAAACGGGTATCCAGATGACCGACGCCGTGAAGGGCCCTGCCGCCTACTTCCCCTCGATCGAGAAGAAGTACGGCCGCCCGATCTCCGAGTGGAAGGCCCTCATCCGCTCCTCCCCGCTGACCAAGCACATGGAGCTCGTCTCCTGGCTCAAGTCCGAACACGGCCTGGGCCACGGCCACGCCAACGCCCTCGTCGCCCACACCCTGGCCGAGGACAACGGCAAGTGACCACGCCCGGCGAACGACGAAGCGCCCCGCCCGGCCGGAACCGGGTGGGGCGCTTCGGTGGATGTAGGCCGTGTGGGACTCGAACCCACAACCAACGGATTAAAAGTCCGCTGCTCTGCCAATTGAGCTAACGGCCCTCGGCACATCACCCCCGAGCATAGCCGCATAGATCCCCGGAACCGATCGGGTATCCGACACGGCGGCCCCGGCGACACGTTCGAGCCGGTGCAAGCGAGAAGGGCCCGTACGACACCAGGTGTCGTACGGGCCCTTCCCTCATCAGGTCACACAGCGTCAGCCGTTGCGCTTCCAGCGCGGCTTGTCGTCGCGGCGGCCGAAGGAGGAGCCGCCGGTCGAGCCGGTGCCGCGGTGGTCGCCGCCGCGGTGGTCGTCACGACGGCCGTACGGGCGGTCGCTGCCACCGGAGCGGAAGCCGCCCGCGGGGCGGTCGTCGCGACGGTCGCGGTTGAACGGACGGTCGCTGCCGCGGTGGCCGCCGGTCGGGCGGTCGTCGCGACGGAAGCCACCGGACGGACGGTCGTTGTCACGACGGTCGTCGCGACGGAAGCCGCCACGGTCGTCGCGGTTGAAGCCACCCGAGGGACGGTCGTCGCGACGGAAGCCACCGGACGGACGGTCGTTGTCACGACGCTCGTTGTCGCGGCGGAAGCCACCGCCCGACGGACGGTCGTCGCGGTTGAACGAACGGCCACCACGGTCGTCGCGGTTGAAGCCGCCCGAGGGACGGTCGTCGCGACGGAAGCCGCCGGACGGACGGTCGTTGTCGCGGCGGAAGCCACCGCCCGACGGACGGTCGTCACGGTTGAAGGAACGGCCACCACGGTCGTCGCGGCGGAAGCCACCACGGTCACCGCCACGGTCGTCACGGCGGTCGTCGCGGCGGAAGCCACCACGGTCGCCACCACGGTCACGGCGCTCGTAGTTGCCCCGCTCGTCGCGGAACGCCGGGCGCTGCTCCTCGCGGCGCTCCTGGACCGGCTCGGACGCGACCACGGCCGCGGCGACCTCGGCCTCGGCGGCCTCCGTCACCTCGGCGACAGCGGCCTCCGGGTCCTCGCCCCGCTCGCGCGCGGAACGGGCGACCAGACGGTCGGCCTCCTCGCGGAGCTCGACGGCGCGACGGGTCAGACGCTCCAGCTGCTTGGTGAGGTCGGCGACCTCACGCTCGGCCTGCTTGGCGGCGTTGTTCGCGGAGTCGGCCTGGACCTCGGTCAGCGAACGCGCACCGGTGATCTCGGCGACCTCCGGGTCGAAGGCGCCGGCGCTCTGGATGATGTGGCGCGAGGCGTCGACGCCCGCGTCCTCCATCAGCCGGAAGATCTGGCGGCGCTGGTGCGGCAGCGACAGGGAGACGACGACACCGGACTTGCCGGCACGAGCCGTACGGCCCGAGCGGTGCAGGTAGTCCTTGTGGTCACCGGCCGGGTCCACGTTCAGGACCAGGTCGATACCGTCGACGTGGATACCGCGGGCGGCGACGTCGGTGGCGACCAGCGCGTTGACGTAGCCGTCCTTGAAGTCGGCGAGGACGCGGGTACGGGCACCCTGCGTCATGCCGCCGTGCAGCGCGTCCGCCTTCACGCCGGACTCGACGAGCTGCTCGGCGATGCGGTCGGCGCCCAGCTGGGTGCGGACGAAGATGATCGTGCGGCCCTTGCGGGCGGCGATGGCGGCCGTGACCGGCGCCTTGTCCTTCGGCTTCACGACGAGGACGTGGTGCGACATGGTCGAGACGTTGCCCTGCGCGCTGTCGACCTCGTGCGTGACGGGGTTCGTCAGGTAGCGCTTGACCAGCGTGGAGATCTCGTTCTCCATGGTGGCGGAGAAGAGCATGCGCTGGCCGCCGCCGGGGATCTGGTCGAGCAGCTCGGTGACCTCGGGCAGGAAGCCCAGGTCCGACATCTGGTCGGCCTCGTCGAGGACGGCGATCTGGACGTTCTCGAGCGAGCAGGCGCCACGGTTGATGATGTCGCGCAGACGGCCCGGGGTGGCGACGAGGACGTCGACACCGCGCTCCAGGGCGTAGATCTGGTTGCCCATGGACGTACCGCCGCAGACGACCTTCATCTTCAGGCCGAGCACGTCGCCGTACGGCTGGAGCGCGTCCGCGACCTGCATCGCGAGCTCACGGGTCGGGGTGAGGATGATCGCGCGGGGCTTCTTCTTCTCGGTGGAGCCGCCGGCCAGCTGGGCCAGGGTCGGCAGACCGAAGGAGAGGGTCTTGCCGGAGCCGGTGCGGCCGCGGCCGAGGATGTCCTTGCCGGCCAGGGCGTCCGGGATGGTCGCCGCCTGGATCGGGAAGGGGGTGGTCACGCCGTTCTGCGCGAGCTTGCGCACGACGCCCTCGGGCAGGCCCAGCTCGGCGAAGGTGATGGTGGGCTCGGAGGACTCGGCCTCGGCGGCCTCGGTGACGTCGGAAGCCTCGGTCTCGACGATCTCGGTGGCCTCTACGGCCTCGACGATCTCGTCGTTCTCGGGCATGACGGCGTGGTCAGAACTGAAAATGGACATGCGAAATGCGAAACCTTCCGGAGTCTCGGCACGCGCCCGTCAACTCCGTGAAAATCGCAAATCGACCGCCTCAATGCGGTCCAGCCACGGCTAGGGAGAGTACGCGCCACGCGGCGCTCTTCTGTGTCGGCGCCGGGCAATGGGATCAAACGATCTACCACCATACGCACCCTCCCCCACCTATGGCAAACCGGACTCCGTCACACCGGTCCGACCTGCGGCGATGCCTCCGGCTCCACCGACGCGCCCGGCCCGTCCGCCGCCTTCATGGCACCCATGTGGGTGTCCGCGCCCGGCGTCGAGGTGGGCGCGTCGGTCGGCTCCGCGGTGGGCTCCGCGGTCGGGGTCGGCTCCGGCTCCGGCTCCGGGGTCGGCGTGGGCGTCGGCTCCGGCGGATCGACCGGTGGCGTGACCTCGCCACCGGGCGCACTGGGCTCACCGGCCCCACCCGTCCCACCGGGCTCCTGGCCGGGCTTCGGCCCGCCCCCGGGACCCGCCGGCGCGTCCACCGCCAGCTTGCCGGAGGGCGACGCGGACCCGCTCGGCACCGGCGACGCCGAGCCGGCACCGTCCGCGTCCGGCCCGCTCTTCCCGCCCGAGCCCCCGGCGGTCCCGCCGTGCCGGCCCGACACCCCGACCCCGCCGTCCGACTCGGCCGCCACGCCCTGCTTCCCCGCGGACTTGCTGGGCGCCGGCTTCGCACCCTCGTCACTCACACTCATACAGCCGCTCATACCGGCACAGGCGGCGACCGCCAGCGCGGCGGCGGCCCATCTCACACGGGTGGGCAAAGGGCGCACGGAGGGCACCTCCAGGACACAAGGGGCGGAAAAGTCAGGAAGGGAACACGTTTCGCTGCCCAACTCCCTTTGCCCCGCAAGGGACACGCCCCCGGAACAGAACCCGGCACCCGAGTCGCTCCGGGATCACTTCGGCCATGCGCCCCGCAACCGGGCGGCCGTCACGGACAATGGCGGAGTGCTGGAGATGACACGCGACGCGTTCGAAGAGCTGGTGGCCCAGGCCCTGGACACGATCCCGCCGGAACTCACGCGGGTCATGGACAACGTGGCCGTGTTCGTGGAGGACGAACCCGACCCCTCGGACCCGGAGCTCCTCGGGCTCTACGAGGGAACGCCCCTCACCGAGCGCGGGGAGTGGTACGCCGGCGTCCTGCCGGACCGCATCTCCATCTACATGGGCCCCACCCTGCGCTACTGCGAGAGCCAGGAGGACGTCGTCCACGAGGTCGCGGTGACCGTGGTCCACGAGATCGCCCACCATTTCGGCATCGACGACGAGCGGCTCCACGAGCTGGGCTGGGGCTGACGGGAGCGGCGGTCCCGCCCCCGGCGTAAACCGTTTTGGCGATAGCGGCCGCCATCCCATATGCTTCTCACGTCCCCGACGCGCTGAGAAGCGCCCAGGTGAGCCCCTAGCCCTCATCGTCTAGTGGCCCAGGACGCCGCCCTTTCAAGGCGGTAGCACGGGTTCGAATCCCGTTGGGGGCACGCAACATCCTGTGCGAGACTGGTGCTCGCGCAACGCATGGTCCTGTGGAGCAGTTGGTTAGCTCGCCACCCTGTCAAGGTGGAGGTCGCGGGTTCAAGTCCCGTCAGGATCGCTGAGGCTGGAAACGGTCTCGTGGCTGGGTAGCTCAGTTGGTACGAGCGATCGCCTGAAAAGCGATAGGTCGCCGGTTCGACCCCGGCCCCAGCCACAAAGAGAAGGCCCCGTTCGAAAGAACGGGGCCTTCTTCGTGTGCGCGCGGCGAGGACGTCGGTGAACCCGGGACGCCGGAGAGACCGGCGGTGCACCCGGGACCCCGGAGTGACGGGCGGGGCACCCGGTCGGCGGAACCGGGCGCCCCACTCCTCAGGCCGCGCGGCGGCGCCCCCGCCACGCCCGGACCGCGAGCACCGCCGCCACCACCGCGACGACCGCGACGAGCAGGGCCCAGTCCGGCACCGACCGGCTCAGCGACCCCACCCGCTCCTCCACGGCGAACGAGTCGTCCACCGACAGGAGCCCCGGCAGCGCGGTCGTGCCGTCGAAGACCAGGAAGAGCGTGCCGAGCACGACGAAGAAGAGCCCCGACAGCAGCGAGGTCGTGTGCAGCTCGAAGCGGCCGGCGCGGATCGTCCGCCCGCGCAGCCAGCGGCGCCTGCCCAGCTCGTACCGCTCCCAGAGCAGCGCGAGCAGGAAGAGCGGCACCGCCATCCCCAGCGCGTACACCGCCAGGAGCAGCCCGCCGTAGGCCGGGCTTCCGCTCAGCGCCGCCACCGTCAGGACGCTGCCGAGGATCGGGCCCGCGCAGAAGCCGGCGAGGCCGTAGACCAGGCCGAGGGCGTACACGGAGACCGCCGTCGTGGGGCGGATCCTGCCGCTGACCTCGGCGATCCGGCGGGAGGCGAAGCCCATCCCGAGGATCTGGAGCACGCCGAGCACGATGATCGTCCAGCCGCCGAGCGCCACGAGCAGATCCCGGTGCCCGTAGAAGAGCCGTCCGGCGTACGAACCGGCCGCGCCGAGCGGGACGAGGGTGGTGGCCAGACCGGCGTAGAAGATTCCGGTGCGGGCCAGCAGCCGGCTCGTCGAATCGATCGAGTACGCGAAGAAGGCCGGAAGCAGCAGGGCACTGCACGGGCTGAGCAGGGCGAGCAGGCCGCCGAGGAAGGCCGCCAGATAGCCGATGCCGGAGGTCACTCCCCCGCCGCCCCGCGCTTGGCCTTCGCGGCCTTCGCGGCCGCGTCGATGGCCTCCGTGAAGGTCTCGATCGGCTGCGCCCCGGCGATCGGCCGCCCGTTGACCAGGAACGACGGGGTCGAGGTCGCGCCCAGCGAGTACCCCTGCTCCTGGTCCTTGCTCACCGCCGTCTTCGCCGCCGCGCCGTCCATGTCCTTCGTGAAGCGGGCGAGGTCGGGGACCCCGGCCTCCTTCGCGAGCGCGGTCAGCCGCTCCTTGCCGAAGCCCTTCTCCTTCGCGCCCTCGGCGTACGCCGCCTTGTGGAACTCCCAGAACCGGCCCTGCCGGCCCGCCGCCCACGACGCCCGGGCCGCCGCCTCCGACTCCTCGCCGAAGATCGGGAAGTTCCGCCACTCGATGCGCAGGGTGCCGTTGTCGACGTACTTCTTCATCAGCTCGGGCTCGGTGTCGCGGGCGAACTTCCCGCAGTAGCCGCACTTGAAGTCGGCGTACTCGATCAGGACGACGGGCGCGTCGGCCCGCCCCAGGGCCAGCTTGTCGGAGGCGTCGCGGCGGGCGTACGCCTCCAGCTCGGGGTAGACGCCGTCGGCCGGGTCGGCGGAGACCTCGGCGACGGCCGACGATCCCGCGGTGCCGCCGGACGCGGGCTTGGTCGCGGTGTAGGAGACGACTCCGAGGAGCGCGGCGGCGAGGGCCACCCCGGAGACGATCACGATCGGCTTGGACTTGGACATGCGGAAAGGCTCCTGAACATGACGAGAGAGAGGACGGACGACGACGGCGGTCGGCCCTCTACACGCGCAGGATCGACAGTTCCACGGGTGACGGCGGTACGAGCTCCGGCGGCTCGGGACCCGGCAGCGGGTCGCGTGGGGCCGGTTCCGCGCCCCAGCCCCCGCCGGCCGTCCGCTCCCCCGCCAGGGCGGGCAGCAGCTCCCCGAAGCCGTTCGGGCGCGGCGGTGTGGCCGGCCGGGCGGCGCCGTCGGCGGTGTGACCCTGACCGCAGCCCGGCGACGCGCTCCCCGCGTCCACGACCACCGCGGTGCTCGCCACCGCCGTGGTCGTACCGCAGGCCAGGACCCCGAGCACCACTCCCACCAGCGCGGCGAGCGCCGCGAGCGCGCGGACGGTGCGGGACATGGAGGCACCTCTCAGCTCGACGTGCCCGAAATATTACGGGCCGGGCCCCGGGGAAATCGGTTCGCCCGTTCTCGGCCCGGGGTGCGATCCTGGATTCCGTATGTCTACTTCCTTCGCCGCCCTCCAGTCCGTCCTGGCCGAGGTCTCGCTGCGGGACGCCCACCGGCTCGGCCGCCGCCTCGAGGGCGCCCGCCGCATCCGCAAGCCCGAGGCCCGTGAGGCCGTCCTGGACGAGATCGCCGCCGAGGCCGGCAAGGCCAAGGAACGCGTCGACGGGCGGGCCTCCCGCGTGCCCGCGGTCACGTACCCCGAGCAGCTGCCGGTCTCGCAGAAGAAGGACTCGATCCTGGAGGCGATACGTGACCATCAGGTCGTGATCGTCGCCGGTGAGACGGGCTCCGGAAAGACGACGCAGATCCCCAAGATCTGTCTGGAGCTGGGCCGGGGCGTCCGGGGCATGATCGGCCATACGCAGCCGCGCCGGATCGCCGCCCGCACGGTCGCCGAACGGGTCGCGGAGGAGCTGAAGACCCCGCTGGGCGAGGCGGTCGGCTGGAAGGTCCGCTTCACCGACCAGGTGAACCCCGACGCGACCTTCGTGAAGCTGATGACCGACGGCATCCTGCTCGCCGAGATCCAGACGGACCGCGAGCTGCGCGCCTACGACACGATCATCATCGACGAGGCCCACGAGCGGTCCCTCAACATCGACTTCCTGCTCGGCTATCTGGCCCAGCTGCTGCCCAAGCGCCCCGACCTCAAGGTCGTCATCACCTCCGCGACCATCGACCCCGAGCGCTTCTCCCGCCACTTCGGCGAGGCGCCGATCGTCGAGGTCAGCGGACGGACGTACCCCGTCGAGGTCCGCTACCGGCCGCTCCTGGAGGAGGACTCCGAGGAGTCGGACCGCGACCAGATCACCGCGATCTGCGACGCCGTCGACGAGCTCCAGTCCGAGGGCCCGGGTGACATCCTCGTCTTCCTCTCCGGCGAGCGGGAGATCCGCGACACCGCGGACGCGCTGCTGAAGAAGCAGCTCCGCAACACCGAGGTCCTCCCTCTCTACGCGCGCCTCTCCCACGCCGAGCAGCACCGCGTCTTCCAGGCGCACACCGGCCGCCGGATCGTCCTCGCCACCAACGTGGCCGAGACCTCCCTGACCGTCCCCGGCATCAAGTACGTGATCGATCCGGGCAACGCCCGCATCTCCCGCTACTCCCATCGGACCAAGGTCCAGCGCCTCCCGATCGAGGCGGTCAGCCAGGCCAGCGCCAACCAGCGCAAGGGCCGCTGCGGCCGTACGTCCGACGGCATCTGTATCCGGCTCTACTCCGAGGACGACTTCCTCACCCGCCCGGAGTTCACGGACGCCGAGATCCTCCGGACGAACCTGGCCTCCGTCATCCTCCAGATGACCGCGGCCGGCCTCGGCGAGATCGAGAAGTTCCCCTTCATCGACCCGCCGGACCACCGCAACATCCGCGACGGCGTGCAGCTCCTCCAGGAGCTCGGGGCCCTGAACCCCGCGGAGAAGGATCCGAAGAAGCGGCTGACGGAGCAGGGCCGCAAGCTCTCCCAGCTCCCCGTCGACCCCCGCCTGGCCCGGATGGTCCTGGAGGCGGACAAGAACGGCTGTGTACGGGAAGTCATGGTGATCGCGGCCGCGCTCTCCATCCAGGACCCGCGCGAGCGCCCCGCCGAGAAGCAGGCCCAGGCCGACCAGCAGCACGCCCGCTTCAAGGACGAGACGAGCGACTTCCTCGCCTTCCTGAACCTCTGGCGCTACATCCGCGAGCAGCAGAAGGAGCGCGGCTCGTCCTCGTTCCGCCGGATGTGCAAGCAGGAGTACCTGAACTTCCTGCGCATCCGCGAGTGGCAGGACATCTACGCGCAGCTGCGTACGGTCGCCAAGCAGATGGGCATCCATCTGAACGAGGAGGACGCGCCCGAGCAGTCCGTGCACACCTCCCTCCTCGCCGGTCTGCTCTCGCACATCGGCATGAAGGACGTGAAGGAAGGCTCGAAGAACGAGTACCTGGGCGCCCGCAGCGCCAAGTTCGCGGTCTTCCCGGGCTCGGCGCTCTTCAAGAAGCCCCCGCGCTTCATCATGTCCGCCGAGCTGGTGGAGACCTCGCGCCTGTGGGCCCGGGTCAACGCGAAGATCGAGCCGGAGTGGATCGAGCCGCTCGCCCAGCACCTGATCAAGAAGACGTACAGCGAGCCGCACTGGGAGAAGGACCAGGCGGCCGTGATGGCGATCGAGAAGGTCACGCTCTACGGCGTTCCGATCGTCACCGACCGCAAGGTGAACTACGGGCGGATCGACCCCGAGGCCTCCCGCGACCTCTTCATCCGCAACGCGCTCGTCGAGGGCGACTGGCGCACGCACCACAAGTTCTTCGCCGACAACCGCAAGCTCCTCACCGAGGTCGAGGAGCTGGAGCACCGCGCCCGCCGCCGGGACATCCTCGTCGACGACGAGACGCTCTTCGACTTCTACGACAAGCGGGTGCCCGAACACGTCGTGTCGGGCGCGCACTTCGACTCCTGGTGGAAGCACAAGCGTCTTGAGGAACCGGAGTTCCTCGACTTCGAGCGCGAGATGCTCATCAACGAGAAGGCCGCCGGGGTCACGAAGGACGACTATCCGGACTCCTGGCGGCAGGGGCCGCTGAAGTTCCGGGTGACGTACCAGTTCGAGCCGGGCGCGGACGCCGACGGTGTGACCGTCCACGTCCCGCTCCAGGTCCTCAACCAGGTCACGGACGAGGGCTTCGACTGGCAGATCCCTGGCCTGCGGGAAGAGGTCGTCACGGAGTTGATCCGCTCGCTCCCGAAGCCGATCCGCCGCAACTACGTGCCGGCGCCGAACTTCGCGACCCGCTTCCTGGACTCGGCCGTCCCCCGCCAGGAGCCGCTGCCGGTGACGCTCGCCCGCGAGCTGCACCGCATGGGCGGGGTCCCGGTCTCGCCGGACGACTTCGACCTGTCCCGGATCCCCGACCATCTGAAGATCACCTTCAGGATCGTCGACGAGCGGCGCCGCAAGCTCGAGGAGGACAAGGACCTGGAGGCGCTGAAGCTGAAGCTGCGCCCCAAGGCCCGCCAGGCCCTCTCCAAGGCCGCCGCGGCGGCCACGGCGGGCCCGGACGGCTCCGGCCAGTCCCTGGAGCGCACAGGGCTCACGGAGTGGACGATCGGCACGCTGACGAAGGTCTTCGAGACGCGACGGGCCGGACAGCCGGTCAAGGCGTTCCCGGCGCTCGTCGACGCCGGCGACACCGTCTCCGTACGGCTCTTCGACACGGAGGCCGAGCAGGCGCAGGCGATGTGGCAGGGCACCCGGAAGCTGATCCTGCTGAACATCCCGGTGAACCCGGCGAAGTTCGCCTCGGACAAGCTGACCAACCAGCAGAAGCTCGCCCTGTCCCGTAACCCGCACGGCTCGATCCAGGCGCTCTTCGACGACTGCGCGACCGCGGCGGCGGACAGGCTGATCGCCGACCACGGCGGTCCGGTCTGGGACGAGGAGTCGTTCCGGAAGCTGTACGACAAGGTCCGCGCGGACCTCGTCGACACGACCGTCCGGACGGTGAGCCAGGTCCAGCAGATCCTGGCGGCCTGGCAGGCCTGTGAGCGGCGTCTCAAGGCCACGAACAGCCTGGCCCTCATCAACAACCTGGCGGACGTGCGCGAGCAGCTGGCATGGCTGATGCCGGCCGGCTTCGTCACGAAGGCCGGGCTGCGGCGACTGCCGGACCTGATGCGCTATCTGGTCGCGGTGGACCGGCGGCTGCAGCAGATGCCGACGGGCGTCCAGCGGGACACCACCCGCATGGAGAAGGTCCACGAGATGCAGGACGAGTACGCCTGGCTGCTCGAACAGCTCCCGCAGGGGCGACCGGTGCCGAAGGACGTCACCGACGTCCGGTGGATGATCGAGGAGCTCCGGGTCAGCTATTTCGCGCACGCGCTGGGCACGGCGTACCCCGTCTCGGACAAGCGGATCGTGAAGGCGATCGACGCCCTCGCGCCCTAGATTCGACGCCTTCGCGCCCCGGCCGGGAGTGTCGCCTTGCGCCGGTTCGACCTCACCCTCTGACCTGCTGTACAGTCTTCCTCGCAGCCCCACGCAGGGCTGCGAGCAAGGTCCTGTGGAGCAGTTGGTTAGCTCGCCACCCTGTCAAGGTGGAGGTCGCGGGTTCAAGTCCCGTCAGGATCGCTTCCAAGAAGGCCCGCACCGAACGGTGCGGGCCTTCTTCGTTGCCTTCCCATGTATTGACGCCGCCCGCCGGCCGCCGGTACCCCAGACATCAGGGAATCGGGGGCCCACAGGAGGTGGTCGCGCATGGCCGCGGCATCCGCAGCACGTGAGTCGAGACATGAGATACGCGCCCTGCTGCGCGCCCATCTGGCGGCCGCGTCCCGCTGCGGGCACGTCACCCGGCAGTGTTCGGTCTGCCATCGCCTCCTGACGCTCGCCATCGAACTGGAGCGCGCCGAGGACGAAAGTCCCACCGACCCATGACCAACGGCGGGTTGGAGCCCGTCCCGGGAGTGGGAGGCTGTTCCTTGGCAAGGCTTCGCCAGTGTGACGGGAGTCACCGAACTAGTTTCAGAAACCGGTTCACTTACACCCTCCCTACACGGGCCCCATTTAATATGTGCAATTGCACCAGACTTCGAGGGGCCTGACAGGGCATAAAAAAGATCGCGCTGGACCCGGCGGAGTCCAGCGCGATCTATGACGAAGAGCCTGTTGGGGCAGGCACCCGTCGGCAGTGCTTGGGGTGGGCGATCCAGGTTGGGGGACCCGGAAATGCCCGGTCGAGCGGGGTGTTGCGCGTACCTCAGGCCTCGCTGCGCTGCTGCGGAATGCCCGCCAGCAGGGCGCGGACCTCAGCCTCGCGGTACCGGCGATGTCCACCCAGCGTGCGGATGGACGTGAGCTTTCCTGCCTTCGCCCAACGGGTCACCGTCTTCGGGTCCACACGGAACATCGTGGCAACCTCGGCGGGGGTCAGCAGCGGCTCGGCATCAGGGGTGCGAGCGGTCATGAGCGGCCTCCTCGGGAGAACCGAACCTTCTCGGTTCTTTCCTCTAAATTCTGCACCTTGACCCGCGTTGCCCGAAATGGCAGAAGCGGGCCGAGTCGGTTATAGGACGAACGGCTTGTCCTCGGCACTACAACTACACCATCCGTCCAGCCACGTCGGCCAAACCGATGGAATTGCCCTCGCAGGTGTTCATCAGCGGCGGAAGTCGATGGACCATGCCATAACGGACAGTCACGCCGCTGTGACGATCAGTCACAGAGCGATCAGGAGTCCTCAGACCCCCCATAGAGTGCAATGCTGAGCGTTCCGCCCATACTTGGACGGAAGGAACCCTCCCCGGACTCCTTGTCCTATTTTGGCACGAGGGAGGGTGATGGACGCAAGGGCGCAGTAAGTGCTGTCCGTCACGCTTGAGCCAAAGGCCCGGATCGGGACCTACGTCCCGCCACGGACTCACCAAGGTCCCCCCAAGGGCCCGCCAAGGACCCGCGGCGCTAGATGATCATTTACATCAGCCGGACATGTTCTGTCGATGATCAATTGGCGAACTGCAGGTTCCGGATCTCCCGCCAGCGCTCCGCGAGCCGCCCGTACGCCTCGCTCGCACTCTCCCCGTCGCCGTCCCGCAGCGCCGCGATCCCCTCGGCCACATCCGCCGCCGAGCGGTCCTCCGCGAGCCGCTCCGCCGACACCGCGTGCACCAGACCGCCGTAGTCCAGCTCCACCAGCGCCCGGGGATGGAACTCCTCCAGCCACCGGCCCACCTCGACCAGACCCTCCGTCAGCGGACCCTCGTCGATCGACTCCCGCAGCGCCCGGAGCGCCCGTGCCAGCCGGCGGCGCGCCTGCACCATCGGCGTCCGGTAGCGGAACACCGTCGGAGCCCCCTCACCCCCGGGGACGTACTCCCGCTCCTCGTCCGCGAAGAGTGTGAACCAGCGCACCGGCACCTGCCAGACCGCCGTACGGATCCACGGACGCGCGTCCGGGTTCCGCTCCCGCCAGCGCTCGTGGTCCGCCGACACCTGCGTGCGCACCACCGGCGGCAGCATCGCGTCGAGCACCACCCCCGGCAGCGAACGCCCAGGCTCGGCCTCCCGCGCCTGCTCCAGCTCCTCCAGGGCCAGCCAGCCCCGCAGCCTGGTCCGCCACGGGCAGACCACGACCACCCCGTCGACGTACGCGACGAAGGCGTCACCGCTCTCGTGGACCGGCACCGGGACGGGAGGCGTCGGCACCAAGTCCGCCAGCGAGCGACGCAGTTCGTCCTGGGCGGTCGGGGTGTCCGCCCGGCGCGCGTACCGGGCCCAATGCCCTCGCTCCGGCTCCGGGAAGGCCGCCAGCGGCTCGTAGACCCGCAGATAGGAGGCGTACGGGACGAGGACCGAAGAGGCGACCGACATGTCGCGATCCTTCCACGGTGGTACTCCGGGAGGGGGTGATCCTGAGCACTGAGGCGGATCTACGCACGCGTAGGACTTACTCTCTTGCCGAACCGGTCCCGCCACCACCCGCAGGGGGGACCGGCCTAACCGCCGCTTCGTACTTGGGAGTCACCACCGTGACCGATGTGACCGGCGTTCCTGCTGCTGACGTACTGCACACTCTGTTCCACTCGGAGCAGGGTGGCCACGAGCAAGTCGTGCTCTGCCAGGACCGCGCCTCCGGCCTCAAGGCCGTCATCGCCCTCCACTCCACCGCCCTGGGCCCGGCCCTCGGCGGCACCCGGTTCTACCCGTACGCCTCCGAGGCCGAGGCAGTCGCCGACGCGCTGAACCTCTCCCGGGGCATGTCGTACAAGAACGCCATGGCCGGCCTCGACCACGGCGGCGGCAAGGCCGTGATCATCGGCGACCCCGAGAAGATCAAGTCCGAAGAGCTGCTGCTCGCCTACGGACGCATGGTCGCCTCCCTCGGCGGCCGCTACGTGACGGCCTGCGACGTCGGCACCTACGTCGCCGACATGGACGTCGTGGCCCGCACCAACCGGTGGACCACCGGCCGCTCCCCCGAGAACGGCGGCGCCGGCGACTCCTCGGTCCTCACCGCCTTCGGCGTCTTCCAGGGCATGCGCGCCTCCGCGCAGACCCTCTGGGGCGACCCCACGCTGCGCGACCGCAAGGTCGGCGTCGCGGGCGTCGGCAAGGTCGGCCACTACCTGGTCGAGCACCTCCTGAAGGACGGCGCCGAGGTCGTCATCACGGATGTCCGCGAGGAGTCCGTGCGCCGGATCACCGACAAGTTCCCGCAGGTCACGGTCGTCGCCGACACCGACGCGCTGATCCGCTTCGAGGGCCTGGACGTGTACGCGCCGTGCGCGCTCGGCGGCGCCCTGAACGACGAGACCGTGCCGGTCCTCACCGCGAAGATCGTCTGCGGCGCGGCCAACAACCAGCTCGCCCACCCGGGTGTCGAGAAGGACGTCGCGGACCGCGGGATCCTCTACGCGCCCGACTACGTCGTCAACGCCGGTGGCGTGATCCAGGTCGCCGACGAGCTCCACGGTTTCGACTTCGACCGGTGCAAGGCGAAGGCCACGAAGATCTTCGACACCACGCTCGAGATCTTCGCTCGTGCGAAGTCGGACGGCATCCCGCCGGCCGCCGCCGCCGACCGGATCGCCGAGCAGCGGATGGCCGAGGCTCGCCGCGGCTGATTCTTGACGGGGCCGGCCCGCGGGGCGCTCGAGGGGGTGAACTTTGTAGGTTCACCCCAATCGAGAGATGACTCACCCCGGTCGGCGGGTCGGCCCTCAAGAAGAGGTTAAAATCGCGATTGACCAGCGAGGACAGGGCACCTCGATGGTTCTGTACCGGGTCATGTGATGCGTGCGGCGTACCGTATGGCCACGGAAGCAGGTACCGTTGAAGCCCTACGGACCGGTCTCTCTGCCGAGGGCCCGTTCCGAATCATGAACGCGTGTCAAGACTCTGGGGCCGCCGAGCCCCGTCACCGAGGGGGTCGAGCCATGGGGCGCGGCCGGGCAAAGGCCAAGCAGACCAAGGTCGCCCGCCAGCTGAAGTACAGCAGCGGCGGGACTGACCTGTCGCGTCTGGCCAACGAGCTGGGCGCTTCGACTTCGAACCAGCCGCCGAATGGCGAGCCGTTCGAGGACGACGACGAGGAAGACGACCCGTACGCGCAGTACGCGGATCTCTACAATTCGGACGACGACGAGGACGAGGACGACGAGTCCGGTCCCGACGCGTCGTCCCAGCGTCGCGCTTGACCTCTTAAAGAGCGCTGCTCAACACCGAACCCGGTCCGGGCTACCCGGACCGGGTTTCTGTGCGCCCGCGGGACGCTCCGTGGGAGAGCCGCCGGATCCGGTGGAGGGCCGTGGCCCGCCCACCGGATCGGAAGCGTCAGACCGCGTAGTCGCCGACCAGCTCGGCGCCGGTCGCGTGGTCGCCGCGCTCGGTGATCTCACCCGCGACCCAGGCCTCGACACCCCGGTCCTCCAGGGTCGCCAGGGCCACGTCCACGGACTCGGCCGGCACGACGGCCATCATGCCGACGCCCATGTTCAGGGTCTTCTCCAGCTCCAGGCGCTCGACCTGTCCGGCCTTGCCGACCAGGTCGAAGATCGCACCCGGGGTCCAGGTCGAACGGTCGACCGTGGCGTGCAGCCCGTCCGGGATCACCCGCGCCAGGTTGGCGGCGAGGCCACCACCGGTGATGTGGCTGAAGGCGTGCACCTCGGTGGTCCGGGTGAGCGCCAGGCAGTCCAGCGAGTAGATCTTGGTGGGCTCCAGGAGCTCCTCGCCCAGGGTCCGGCCGAGCTCCTCGACGTGCTGGTCGAGGGTCATGCCGGCGCGGTCGAAGACCACGTGCCGGACGAGCGAGTACCCGTTGGAGTGAAGGCCGGAGGACTCCATCGCGATGACGGCGTCACCCGTACGGATGCGATCGGGGCCGAGCAGCCGGTCCGCCTCCACCGCGCCGGTACCAGCGCCGGCGACGTCGAAGTCGTCCGGGCCGAGCAGGCCGGGGTGCTCGGCGGTCTCGCCGCCGACCAGGGCGCAGCCGGCCAGGACACAGCCCTCGGCGATGCCCTTGACGATCGCGGCGACCCGCTCGGGGTGGACCTTGCCGACGCAGATGTAGTCGGTCATGAAGAGCGGCTCGGCGCCGCAGACGACGATGTCGTCCATGACCATCGCGACCAGGTCGTGGCCGATGGTGTCGTAGACGCCCATCTGGCGGGCGATGTCGACCTTCGTGCCGACACCGTCGGTGGCGGAGGCGAGCAGCGGACGCTCGAAGCGCTTGAGGGCGGAGGCGTCGAAGAGGCCGGCGAAGCCGCCGAGGCCACCGAGGACCTCGGGGCGCTGCGTCTTCTTCACCCATTCCTTCATGAGCTCGACGGCGCGGTCACCCGCCTCGATGTCGACGCCCGCGGACGCGTAGGAGGCACCGGTGGTCTCAGACATAGGTGAGAGCTTTCGTGTCGTTACTGCGGTACTGCGGGGGTCTTACGGCCGGCGGAGCGCGTCGGCGGCCGCGGTGGCGGCAGGGCCGGCGGCCAGCTCGTTCTCCAGCAGCTGCTTGCCGAGCAGCTCGGGGTCCGGAAGCTCCATCGGGTACTCGCCGTCGAAGCAGGCGCGGCAGAGGTTCGGCTTCTGGATCGTGGTCGCCTCGATCATCCCGTCGAGGGAGATGTACGAAAGCGAGTCCGCGCCCAGCGACGTGCCGATCTCCTCGATCGTCATGCCGTTGGCGATCAGCTCCGCGCGGGTGGCGAAGTCGATACCGAAGAAGCAGGGCCACTTCACCGGCGGGGAGGAGATCCGGATGTGGATCTCGGCCGCGCCGGCCTCGCGGAGCATCTTGACCAGGGCGCGCTGGGTGTTGCCGCGGACGATCGAGTCGTCGACGACCACCAGGCGCTTGCCCTTGATGACGTCCTTGAGGGGGTTCAGCTTCAGCCGGATGCCCAGCTGGCGAATGGTCTGGGAGGGCTGGATGAAGGTGCGGCCCACATAGGCGTTCTTCACCAGGCCCGCGCCGAAGGGGATACCGCTGGCCTCGGCGTAGCCGATCGCGGCCGGGGTGCCGGACTCCGGCGTCGCTATGACCAGATCCGCCTCGACCGGGGCCTCCTTGGCGAGGCGACGGCCCATCTCCACACGGGAGAGGTAGACGTTGCGGCCGGCGATGTCCGTGTCCGGGCGAGCCAGGTACACGTACTCGAAGACACAGCCCTTGGGCTTCGCTTCCGCGAATCGCGAGGTGCGGATGCCGTTCTCGTCGATCGCGATCATCTCGCCCGGCTCGACCTCGCGGACGAAGCTGGCGCCGCAGATGTCGAGGGCGGCGGACTCGGAGGCGACGACCCAGCCGCGCTCGAGGCGACCGAGGACCAGCGGGCGGATGCCCTGCGGGTCACGGGCCGCGTAGAGCGTGTGCTCGTCCATGAAGACGAGCGAGAAGGCGCCCCGGACATCGGGGAGGACCTTCGCGGCGGCCTGCTCGATGGTGAGCGGCTTGCCGTCCTCGTCGACCTGGGCGGCGAGGAGCGCCGTGAGGAGGTCGGTGTCGTTGGTGGCCGCCACACGGGTGGTGCGGCCTTCCTGCTTGGGCAGGTCCGCGACCATCTCGGCGAGCTGCGCCGTGTTCACCAGGTTGCCGTTGTGGCCGAGAGCGATGGAGCCGTGGGCAGTCGCCCGGAACGTCGGCTGCGCGTTCTCCCACACGGAGGCACCTGTGGTCGAGTAGCGGGCGTGACCGACCGCGATATGACCTTGGAGGGAACCGAGAGAGGTCTCGTCGAAGACCTGGGACACGAGGCCCATGTCCTTGAAGACGAGGATCTGGGAGCCGTTGCTGACCGCGATTCCCGCGGATTCCTGACCCCGATGCTGGAGGGCGTAGAGCCCGAAGTACGTGAGCTTTGCGACCTCTTCACCCGGAGCCCAGACACCGAAGACGCCACAAGCGTCCTGGGGGCCTTTCTCGCCGGGGAGCAGATCGTGATTGAGTCGACCGTCACCACGTGGCACGTCTCCGAGTGTAGGCGAGGTCGACCACTGGTCCGAATTGGGGAAATCCAAGGGGCCTCGTAATGGTGGGATCACACAAACTGATCCATTGACGTGCGTAGATGCCCTCCCGCCTAGGCGGGGACGGGCTCCCGCCCGACCGGGCGCATGCAAGCGGACGCTCGTACGGTGCCCCGAGCGGGCCAGGAGTGTGACGGGAGTCGCATCGGGCGGGCTCGTTGTCGCCGACGGGGGCCTGGAGAGCGCGTTCCGGGGACTGGGACGGCCGTTGACAGGTGCACGCGCCCTGGGCCAGGCTCCCCGCCATGCAGCCTGTGCGTGACCGTGCGGTCACCCTCGTCGCGCGCCGACACGTGGACCTCGTCCGTGTCGCCAGCGCCATCTGTCGCTGCGCCTGACCCCATCCACGCGCCCTTGATCGTGGGAGTCCACACGGACCCCCATGGTCTCCGCCTGCCCGGCGTCCGGGGCGCCCTTTCCTGAGTCACGGCCCGCGCCCGGGCCGCGCCGCCGCGCGCCGTCCCGCGCCCGCCAGGACTTCCCAGCACCCCGCACCTTCCAAGGAGCCCCCATGCCCACGCCCAAGATTCCCCTGTCCCGACGCGCCTTCGGCGGGGCAGCCGTCGGGGCCGCCGCCGTCGGCGCGCTGGGTGCCGGTGCCGGCACAGCGCAGGCCGCTGTCGGCACCGCGCAGGCCGGGGAGCGGCCGTTCCGTGCCGCTCGCGGCCGGCACTCCCGGCGGCCGAACATCCTCTTCATCCTCGGCGACGACCTCGGCTGGGCCGACCTGTCCTCCTACGGCTCCCCGCACATCCGGACCCCGCACCTGGACCACCTCGCCCGCCAGGGTGTCCGGTTCACGAACGCCTACTCCGGCTCCGCGACCTGCTCCCCGACCCGCTTCAGCCTCTACACGGGCCGCTTCCCCGGCCGTACGGAGGGCGGGCTCGCCGAGCCGATCGCCGACAGGTCCGTCGGCCTGGAGCCGACCCACCCCACGCTCGCCTCCCGGCTGCGCGAGGCCGGATACGCCACCGCCCTCATCGGCAAGTGGCACTGCGGCTACCTCCCCGACCACTCCCCCACCCGCTCGGGCTGGGACGAGTTCTTCGGCAACTTCGGCGGTGCCCTGGAGTACTACTCCAAGCTCGGCCTCGGCGGCGAGTACGACCTCTACGAGGGCGACGCGCAGTACAAGGACCTGCGCTACTACACCCGGATCCTGACCGAGCGGGCGAGCGAGTACGTGGCCCGCGACCACGAGAAGCCCTGGCTGCTCAACCTGAACTTCACCACCCCCCACTGGCCGTGGATCGCCGACGGCGACGAGGAGGCGAGCGCCGAGATCGTCCGGCGCATCAAGGCGGGCGACCGCTCCGCCCTCTGGCACCAGGACGGCGGCTCGATCGAGAAGTACAAGGAGATGGTCGAGGACCTCGACCGGTCGGTGGGCGAGGTCCTGCGGGCGCTGAAGCGCTCGGGCCAGGAGAACGACACACTCGTCTTCTTCGCGAGCGACAACGGCGGCGAGCGGTTCTCCTACAACTGGCCGCTCGCGGGGAACAAGGGCTCCCTCCAGGAGGGCGGCATCCGCGTGCCGTCCGTCCTGCGCTGGCCCGCCCGGATCGACGGCGGGCAGGTCAGCGACCTGCCGGTGTACACCCCCGACTGGACGGCGACCCTGCTCGAACTGGGCGGCGCCCGCCCCCACCCCGCCTACCCGCTGGACGGCACCAGCCTCGCCGGGCACCTGCTGCGCGGCGAGGAGGTGGCCGAGCGCGACCTGTTCTGGCGGGTGCGGGGCGAGCGGGCGCTACGCCGCGGCGACTGGAAGTACTACCGGGGCAAGAGTGGGCGCGACCAGCTCTTCCACCTGACCGAGGACGCCCGCGAACAGGCGGACCGGGCCCCGTACGAGCAGGAGCGGCTCGCCGAACTCCGGGCGGCGTGGGAACGGACGGACGCCGGTCTGCTGCCCTACGGGGCCTGAGCCCTACGGGGTCGCGCTCGGTGCGGGCTTCGCGGTCGCGGCGAAGCCCTCGCCGTCGGCGCCGGTGAGGGTCAGGGTGCGGTGGCGCAGCTCGTACGAGAGGGGTCCGTCGAGGAGCTCGTACAGCTTCGTCTCCAGCTCCATCTGCGGACCGGAACAGATCATGCGCGTGGTCGCGACCGGTCCCGTGATGGTGAGGGTCTCCGCGGTGACCTTCGCCATGGCCGTGAACCGGTTGCAGCCCAGGTTGCCGCGGACCCGGCCGTCCTTGTCGATGACGAAGTCGGCCTTCCCCTCGCTGCCCTTGGGCAGTGAGGCGGCCGTCTCGCCGGAGACCAGGGAGTCGACGGTCCAGGTGGTGCCGTTCAGCGGGGCGGGCGGCTCGGACGTCAGCGCGACGACGTTCTCGCCGTCGTCCGAGGTGAGGGTGAGCCGGTCGCCCTCCAACCGAGCCTTCAGCGAGCCGGCGAAGACCTTCTGGAGCACGGCCTCGAAGGCGCCCCGCTCACCCGGACACGCCATCTCGGTGCCCTGGCCCTGCTTCACGGTGATCGTGTCCCCCTGGACCGACACCTCGGCGCCGAAGCCGTTGCAGCCGCTGTTCCCCGACGCCTGGCCGTTCGCGGCGATCTCGATGTGGGCGCCGTCGGGCGCCGGGGTCTCCTTGCCGGCCACCGTGACCTTGTCGAAGGCCCAGTGGACTCCGGTGACGGGCACGTCAGGGGCGACGGTGCCGGCGCCGGGCTCGGAACCGGCCTTCTCGGTACCGCACGCCGAGAGCACGACGAGCGAGGCCAGGACTGCGGTGGCTGCGATGGGACGTGTCTTCAGCATGGGGATGGGACGGGCGAGCGGTACGGACGGTTCCGCCCGCCTCCCGCAGGGGTGCCGCTCAGCCCATCAGCGGCAGCAGGGCGGAGAGGTCGGCACGTTCGCCGCTCGCGCTTACCTTGGCCGCGTCCAGCGCCTCCGACCAGCCGGTACGGCCCGTGGCGAGCCGGATCCAGGTCAGCGGATCCGTCTCGACCACGTTGGGCGGGGTGCCACGGGTGTGGCGCGGCCCCTCCACGCACTGCACGACCGCGAAGGGCGGGACCCGCACCTCGACCGCCCCGCCCGGGGCCTTCACCGCGAGCGCGTCGGCGAGCAGCCGGGTGCAGGCGGCCAGGGCCTGCCGGTCGTACGGGATGTCCAGTCCGGTCGCCGCGTTGAGGTCGTCGGTGTGGACGACGAGCTCGACCGTACGGGTCACCAGGAAGTCGGCCAGCCGCATGGCGCCGAAGCTGATCGGGAGGAGCCGGTCGTCGGAGGCGCCCGCGATCCCCTCCTCGTACGCCTCCAGGGTCCGCGCATACAGCGCCGGCAGATCGGAGGACTCGATCCCCCGAGTGTGCTCGTCGATCCGCTCGGCGCCGGAGGCGGTCACGGACGGCCAGTCGAGCAGCGCGAGTTCCTGCTTCGCCGGCTCGGGCATCCCCAGGCAGTGCGGGACGGAGTCGACCATCCACGAGATGTGTGCCGCCAGCTCCCGTACGGTCCACTCCCCCAGCCGGGTCGGCCCGTCGAGCTGCTCGGGCGACAGCGCGAGCACCCCCTGTCGTACGTTCCGGAACTGGGCGAGCACGGCGGCCCGGGTCTTGGCGGAGTCGTAGCTGCGGGTGCGCTTCTTGGCCGGTGGCATGGGGGCGAGGGTAGTCGGAGACTGGAAGGGGAGGACTTCCGGAACACAGCTACCCGCACGAGAAGGGTCGAGCACTCATGGCCGAGCACCCTGATGCCGCGTTGATCCGCCGAGGCTACGAAGCGTTCTCCGCTGGAGACATGGACACCGTGCGGTCGCTGATGACCTCGGACTGCACCCATCACGCACCGGGCAGCAGCCAGATGTCCGGCCACTTCAAGGGCGCGGACAACGTCCTCGCCCATTTCGGGCAGCTCTTCGAGCTCACCCACGGCACCTTCCGGGTCGAACTGGAGGGCGTGTACCCGGACGGCCGTGGTCACGTCATGGCGACGCACAAGTGGTTCGGCGACCGAGGGGACCGCGGCATCGAGATGCGTGGCGGGCTCTTCTTCACCATCGTCGGCGGCAAGATCACCGACGTCGACGAGTGCGTCGAGGACATCGACGAGTCCGACGCCTTCTGGGGTCAGGCCGAGTAGGCGGAGTCCCGCCCCGCCACGAACGTCTCCCCGTTCTTCGGCACGCCGACACCGCGCCAGGTGAACGGCACGCCCTGCGCCGTGTCCAGGTCCGGGCCGTCCATCAGCTGGAAGTGCACGTGCGGTTCGGTGGAGTTGCCCGAGTTCCCGCACCGGGCGAGCTCCTGACCGGCCACCACCCGGTCGCCCGCGCGGACGGCGAGCGAGCCGCGCTTCAGATGCGCGTACATCGCGTAGGTGCCGTCCCCGAGATCGAGGACGAGGTGGTTCCCGGTGACCCGGCGGGCTCCCGACAGCGCCCGGACGGTGGACTCGACCAGCATCAGATAGACCAGGGCAGGCAGCGAGTTGCGGCTGAGGTGGTCCCGCTGTCCGTCCTCGGCGTGGACGACGGTCGCGTCGGCGACCGCGAGCAGCGGTGCGTCGAAGGCCGGGAAGTCCTCGCTCCGGCGGAACACCGGCCACAGCCAGGCGAAGGACGGACGGGGGCGCGCCTCGTCCTCCGCCACGACGTCGATGGCGTAGGTCTGGCCGAACTGGTGCGTGCCGTGGCTGGGCGTCCGGTCCGCCGGGCTGTTGAGCGCGGACCAGCTCCCGGTGACCGGCGGATCCACCTCGACCGTGGCCCGGGGCGCCGCCGCGACCCGCCGGCCCGCGGTCCTGGCGAGCGTGATCCCGAGCGCCGCGCCGGCGATCGCGGGCAGCCAGCCCACCCAGTACGGATACGGCAGGTCGACGAGGACCGAGGCGAGCGCCTGCACGACGAACAGCAGCCAGAGCGTGCGGTGGAGAACCACCGCGATCTTGCGTGAAGACATGAACGTTCCCCCTGAACGATCGTGGTCATGGACGGGCGGCGGTGAGCACCACCAGGAGCGGGACGACCCGGGCGCCCGGGACCTCGTAGCGGCCGCGTCCGATGGTGTGGAGCCAGCCGGCGCCGGTCAGTTGGCGCAGGTGGTGGTAGATCTGGCCGGTCGTGCCGATCTCCTCCAGCTCCGCCAGTTCGGCGGCGGTGCGCCGGCCGCCGAGGATCTCCCGCAGGAGCCGGAGCCGTACGGGATGACCGAGCGCGGCGAAGGACTCGGCGGTCTCGGCCCAGTCCTCGTCGAGCAACCTCTCGGTGAAGGCGCCGAACTGCCACTCGTACCGCTCCTGGGTCGGCAGTCGGACCGATCCCGTGAACAGCACCGCGCCGTCCTCGCCCTGCGCGCCCGCGTCCGCGAGCTGCGCCTTGAGCCCTTCCAGGGCCCAGAAGGTGGCGTCGACGGTCTCGGGTGCGGGGCGCTCCGCACCCTCCAGGGCCGCCATCCGGCGTTCCAGCTCGGCGACCCGCTCTTCCAGCTCCATACGTAGAGATTACGTAATTACGTAATCTCGCGCAAGCAGGGGACGAGAAAGCCCCCGCCCGGACCCGAAGGTCCGGACGGGGGCTCCCGTACCGCGATGTGTCAGAGGCTGATCAGACCAGCAGGCCCGGGATGGTCGCCTCGTGGGCCGTGCGCAGCTCCTCCAGAGAGATGCTGAACTCGCCCTGCACGTCGACCTCTTCGCCGTCCACGACACCGATCCGGGTCGCGGGCAGACCCCGCGCACCGCACATGTCGGTGAAGCGGAGCTCCTCGCTGCGCGGGACGGCGACGACCGCACGGCCGGCCGACTCGCTGAAGAGGAAAGTGAAGGCGTCGAGACCGTCCGGGACGACCAGACGCGCGCCCGTGCCGCCGCGCAGGCAGGACTCGACGACCGCCTGGACCAGACCGCCGTCCGACAGGTCGTGCGCCGCGTCGATCATGCCGTCGCGGGAGGCCGAGATCAGGATCTCGCCGAGCAGCTTCTCCCGGTCGAGGTCCACGGCCGGCGGCAGCCCGCCCAGGTGCTTGTGGACGACCTCGGACCAGGCCGAGCCGCCGAACTCCTCACGCGTGTCGCCGAGCAGGTAGAGGAGCTGGCCCTCTTCCGCGAAGGCGATCGGCGTACGGCGGTTGACGTCGTCGATCACACCGAGCACGGCCACGACCGGCGTCGGGTGGATGGCGACCTCGCCCGTCTGGTTGTACAGCGAGACGTTGCCGCCGGTCACCGGGGTGCCCAGCTGGAGGCAGCCGTCCGCGAGACCACGGGTGGCCTCGGCGAACTGCCACATCACGGCCGGGTCCTCGGGCGAACCGAAGTTCAGGCAGTCCGAGATCGCCAGCGGCTTCGCACCGGAGGCGGCGACGTTGCGGTACGCCTCCGCCAGCGCGAGCTGCGCGCCCGTGTACGGGTCGAGCTTCGCGTACCGGCCGTTGCCGTCGGTGGCCATGGCCACGCCGAGGTTGGTCTCCTCGTCGATACGGACCATGCCCGCGTCCTCGGGCTGCGCGAGGACGGTGTTGCCCTGCACGAACCGGTCGTACTGGTCCGTGATCCAGGACTTCGACGCCTGGTTCGGGGAGGAGACCAGCTTCAGGACCTGGTCCTTCAGCTCCTCGCCGTTCTGCGGCCGGGGAAGCTTGTTCGCGTCGTCGGCCTGGAGCGCGTCCTGCCACTCCGGGCGGGCGTACGGCCGGTGGTAGGTCGGACCCTCGTGGGCCACCGACCGCGGCGGTACGTCGACGATCTGCTCGCCGTGCCAGAAGATCTCCAGGCGCTCGCCCTCGGTCACCTCACCGATGACGACCGCGATGACGTCCCACTTCTCGCAGATCTCCAGGAAGCGGTCGACGTGCTCGGGCTCCACGATCGCGCACATGCGCTCCTGCGACTCGCTCATGAGGATCTCCTCGGGCGAGAGCGTCGCGTCGCGCAGGTGGACCCGGTCGAGCTCGACGCGCATACCGCCGGAGCCGGCGGAGGCCAGCTCGGAGGTCGCGCAGGAGAGTCCGGCGCCACCCAGGTCCTGGATGCCCGCGACCAGCTTCTCCTTGAAGATCTCCAGGGTGCACTCGATGAGGAGCTTCTCCTGGAACGGGTCGCCGACCTGGACCGCGGGGCGCTTCGTCGGCTTCGAGTCGTCGAAGGTCTCCGAGGCCAGCACGGACACGCCGCCGATGCCGTCGCCGCCGGTACGGGCGCCGTAGAGGATCACCTTGTTGCCGGGGCCGGAGGCCTTGGCGAGGTGGATGTCCTCGTGCTTCATGACACCGATGCAGCCGGCGTTGACCAGCGGGTTGCCCTGGTAGCACTCGTCGAAGACGACCTCGCCGCCGATGTTCGGCAGGCCCAGGCAGTTGCCGTAGCCACCGATGCCCGCGACGACTCCGGGGAGCACGCGCTTGGTGTCGGGGTGGTCGGCCGCGCCGAAGCGCAGCGGGTCGACGACCGCGACCGGGCGGGCGCCCATGGCGAGGATGTCGCGGACGATGCCGCCGATGCCGGTGGCCGCGCCCTGGTAGGGCTCGATGTACGAGGGGTGGTTGTGCGACTCGACCTTGAAGGTGACCGCGTACCCCTGGCCGACGTCGACGACGCCCGCGTTCTCGCCGATGCCGACGAGCATGGCGTCGTTCTCCGGGACCTTCTCGCCGAACTGCTTCAGGTGGACCTTGCTGCTCTTGTAGGAGCAGTGCTCGGACCACATGACGGAGTACATGGCGAGCTCGGCACCGGTGGGACGGCGGCCGAGGATCTCGCGGATGCGCGCGTACTCGTCCTCCTTGAGGCCGAGCTCCTTCCAGGGCTGCTCGCTGTCCGGCGTCTCGGTCGCGTGCTTGACCGTGTCCAGAGTCATCAGGCGTTGACCAGCTTCTTGAGGATCGAGGTGAAGAAACCGAGGCCGTCGGTACGGCCCGTACCGATCAGCGGCTCGACGGCGTGCTCGGGGTGCGGCATGAGGCCGACCACGTTGCCCGCGGCGTTGGTGATGCCCGCGATGTCACGGAGCGAGCCGTTGGGGTTCATGTCCAGGTAGCGGAAGGCCACCCGCCCCTCGGCCTCCAGCTCGTCGAGCACCCGCTCGTCGGCGACGTACCGGCCGTCCATGTTCTTGAGCGGGACCTGGATCTCCTGGCCCTGCTCGTAGTCCACGGTCCACGCGGTGTCCGCGTTCTCCACCCGCAGCTTCTGGTCGCGGCAGATGAAGTGCAGGTGGTTGTTGCGCAGCATCGCGCCCGGCAGCAGATGGGCCTCGGTGAGGATCTGGAAGCCGTTGCAGATGCCGAGGACG
This sequence comes from Streptomyces sp. NBC_01353, assembly GCF_036237275.1. Classification (GTDB taxonomy): domain Bacteria; phylum Actinomycetota; class Actinomycetes; order Streptomycetales; family Streptomycetaceae; genus Streptomyces. The sequence goes on from NZ_CP108352.1 coordinate 4,235,920, forward strand.
GGCATGCCCGCCTTCGCCTGCTCGATGATCGTCTCCATCACCGGCGAGAAGCGGGAGATGGCTCCGGCCCGCAGATAGTCGCCGTAGGAGAAGCCGCCGGCCAGGACCACGGCGTCGACCTGCTTGAGGTCCTTGTCGCGGTGCCAGAGCGAAACGGGCTCGGCGCCCGCGAGGCGGGCCGCGCGCAGCGCGTCCTGGTCGTCGAGCGTTCCGGGGAACGTGACGACCCCGATGCGTGCGGTCACGACTCGACCTTCACGACGAAGTCTTCGATCACGGTGTTTGCAAGGAAGGTTTCGGCCATCTCGTGGATGCGGGCGAGGGCGGCGTCGTCGACCGGTCCCTCCACCTCCAACTCGAAGCGCTTCCCCTGGCGGACGTCGGCGATTCCGGCGAATCCCAGGCGAGGCAGTGCACGCTGCACCGCCTGCCCCTGGGGGTCGAGGATCTCCGGCTTGAGCATGACGTCGACTACGACGCGTGCCACTGGCACTCCCGGTGGTGTGTTGCGTGGGCGGTTCCCTCAGCGTACCTGCCTCCAAATTCTACGCGGGTAGAAGTCTGGAGGACCCTACAAAGAGACCCAAAGACCCACACGGAAAATTCAAGTGAAATATCGCGCGGCCCATTGCGGCGGGACACGCTGATGCAATTGGCTGGGCTTCACAATGCGACGCCTACCGCTGTACAAAGGAATACAGAGGAAAGCAGCACTTCCCCGGGGTAGCCGAAAAGCCGGTGTCGCCGCACGTCAGAGGCGTTCCGCACGCCGACACGACACGGCGGACCGACACGAAAGGACCGATATCCGTGGCTCAGCGAGTAGTGGTCACTCTCTTCGACGACATCGACGGCGGAGAAGCGGCGGAAACGGTTGCGTTCGGCCTCGACGGGAAGACGTACGAGATCGACCTGAATCCCGCCAATGCAAAGAAACTGCGCAAGGCGCTGGCGCCCTACCTCGCGGCAGGCCGGAAGCTGACCGGCAAGGCCGCCGCCGCCAGGGCCGGCGGCTCGGCCGCGTCCGTGGCTTCGTACAAGCACACCGCCCTGGCCCCCGCCCCGGCCGCGGTCCGCGCCTGGGCCCAGTCCAACAAGATGGACGTGCCCGCCCGCGGACGCATCCCGAAGCGGGTCTACGAAGCCTTCCGCGAAGCCAGTTGAGCCGACGAAGACACCCCACGCCAGAAGCGGAGTTGCACTGCACCCCCGCCGATCGGCTAGAGTCTGGATCACGCCGAGGGGCGAGGCCGCAGGGCCGGACCTCACGCAGCGTGCGGGTGTAGTTCAGTAGTAGAACATCCCCCTTCCAGGGGGAAGGCGCAGTGTGCAATTCCTGTCACCCGCTCTGCATCGCATTACCGACTCCACTTGTGGATCAGGTACAGTGGTGCTCGCACCGCCCAGTGAGAGCTGAGCGGCAGCAATGCGGACGTGGCTCAGTTGGTAGAGCATCACCTTGCCAAGGTGAGGGTCGCGAGTTCGAATCTCGTCGTCCGCTCGGGAGCAAAGGCCCCGGTTCTCAGGAACCGGGGCCTTTGTCGTATGCCGAGTGGCAGTCGTGTCCGCCGAGCGGCATCTGACATTTGTCATGCGCAGCGATGACAGCACGCACTGCCGACCGGCTCCGACCGCCGGGAAGCTGAAGTCATGACCAACGTGATCGAGGCCGACGTCCTCCGCCGGACCTACTCCGGCGGCTTCGAAGCCGTCAACGGGATCTCCTTCGCCGTCCGCCAGGGCGAGATCTTCGCCCTGCTCGGGACCAACGGAGCCGGCAAGACTTCCACGGTCGAGCTCCTCGAGGGCCTCGCCGCTCCCAGCGGCGGCACGGTCCACGTCCTCGGCCACGACCCGTACCGCGAACGCGCCGCCGTCCGGCCCCGGATCGGGATCATGCTCCAGGAGGGTGGATTCCCCTCCGACCTGACCGTGGCCGAGACCGTACGCATGTGGGCGGGCTGCACCAGCGACGCCCGGCCGACCGGTGAGGCACTGGAGCAGGTCGGCCTCGGCCCCCGCGCCCACGTGCGGATCAAGCAGCTCTCCGGCGGAGAGCGGCGGCGCCTCGACCTCGCGCTCGCCCTCCTCGGCCGCCCCGAGGTCCTCTTCCTCGACGAGCCGACCACCGGACTCGACGCCGAAGGCCGGCGCGACACCTGGGCGCTCGTGCGGGAGCTTCGGGACGCGGGCACGACCGTCGTCCTCACCACGCACTACCTGGAGGAGGCCGAGTCGCTCGCCGACCGGCTCGCGATCATGAACCAGGGCCGGATCGTGCTCTCGGGCACCCCGGCGGAGGTCACCGCCGCCCGGCCCGCCCGCATCCGCTTCGTCCTCCCCGAGGACGTGGCGCCCGGCCGGATCCCGCTCGGACTGAAGGCCGCCGCCGAGGGCCGGCGCGTGGAGATCCGTACGCACCACCTCCAGGACGCGCTCGGCGAACTCCTCGACTGGGCCCGCGAGGCCGGTGTGCGGCTGGACGGGCTCGACGCCCGCTCGGCCTCCCTCGAAGAGGCGTTCCTGGAGATCGCCTCCCGCAACGACGCCCTGGAGACTGTTCGATGAACGCGACCGCACGCCGGATGACCTCGCTGGGGCGGGCCGAACTCACCCTCCTCGGGCGGAACAAGAACAACCTCTTCATCGCCCTCCTGATGCCGCTGCTGATGATCTTCGTGCTGCGGTCCTCGCTCACGCAGATGACCACCGACGAACTGCCCATGGGCATGGCGGGCGCCACCCTCATCGGCGGGACCGGGATGGTCCTCGTCCTCGTCGTCTACATGGGCCTCGTGTCCGCCCTCGTGGCCCGGCGCGAGGAGCTGGTCCTGAAGCGGCTGCGCACGGGCGAGGCGAGCGACCTGGAGATCCTCGCCGGCGCCGCGCTCCCCTCCGCCGCCATCGCGCTCGCCCAGTGCGCCGTGCTGACCGTCGGCGGCGCCCTCGCCCTCGACGTACCCGCGCCGCGACGGCCGGAGCTCCTCGTGCTCGGACTGCTCGCCGCGATCCTCCTGCTCGCCGGACTCGCCGCCGCGACCACTGCCATCACCCGCAACGTGGAGAGCGCGGGCCTCACCACCCTGCCGTTCTTCCTCGTCTCCGCCGTGGGCTCGGGGCTGATGATCCCCAGCGACGTGCTCCCGGATCTCGTCGCCGACATCTGCCGACTGCTGCCGCTCAGCGGCGTCATGGAGCTCGTCCGCGCCGGCTGGCTCGGCGTCGGCGACACCAAGGACCTGCTGACCGCCGTCCTCAGCACATTGGCCTGGGGCGTGATCACCGTGTTTGCTGTCCGACGGTGGTTCCGCTGGGAACCGCGTCGCTAGAAAGGGGGCCGGGCGCGTGTCCAGGTTGACGGGGTGGTGGAGCGGCCGCAGCACTGCGGCCAAGGTCGAGCTGTACACACGGTGGTCCTTCCACTTCTTCACGGTGATCGAGATCGGCGCCATCGGTCTGGTGCCGTTCTCGCGCGCCGGGGACAACCCGGTCGGCGCCCCTCTCGCCGTGGCGCTGTCGCTGCTGGTCTGCGCGCACGCCGTGCTGACCGCCGTGCTCTCCTCGCGCGCCCTGGACTGGGCCCTGGACCGGCGCGATCGGCCGGTCCGCCTCGCGACCGCGCTGATCGCCCTGACGGCGGCCGGTTCGCTGATCGTGATCGCACTGCGGGCCACGGGGGTGCTCGCGGACATCTCGGTCGCGGCCGCCGTCGTCACCGGCCTGGTCACGTTCACCCTGGGCGGCCTCGTGCTGTGCGTGCGACGACCCCGGCGCATGGTCTACGTGGCCCCGGCCGCCGCGCTCGCGACCGGCGCCGCCGTCGCGGCCATGGGGATCGACCCCGCAGAGGCGTTCGGCTACGCGGTCGGGATCCTCTTGGGCGGTGGCGGACTCGTCGCCGCCTGCGGGTTCTCCGGCTGGCTAATGAAGATGGTCTGGGAGCTGGAGCGCTCCCGTGATCTGAAGGCCAGGCTCGCCGTCGCCGAGGAACGGCTCCGCTTCGGCCGCGACCTCCACGACGTCATGGGCCGCAACCTGTCGGTCATCGCGCTCAAGAGCGAACTCGCCGTCCAGCTCGCCCGGCGCGAACGCCCCGAGGCCGTCGACCAGATGATCGAGGTGCAGCGGATCGCGCAGGAGTCCCAGCGGGAGGTACGGGATGTCGTGCGCGGCTACCGCGAGGCGGACCTGCGCGTCGAACTGGAGGGCGCGCGCGGGGTGCTCGGCGCCGCGGGCATCGACTGCGCGATCGACCCGGTGACGGTCGAACTGTCCGGCACCGTCCAGTCGGTGCTCGGCTGGGTCGTCCGGGAGACCACGACGAACGTACTGCGGCACGGCGACGCGAAGCGATGTGCCATCTCGCTGAAGGAGAAGGACGGTTCGGTGCTGCTGACGGTACGGAACGACGGCGTACGGGAAGGTGCGGCGATGGGACACGGCTCCGGCCTGGCCGGGCTGCGGGAACGGCTCGCGGCGGTGGACGGGACCCTGGAGGCGGGACCGGACGACGGAGGTACGTTCCGAGTGGCGGCCCTGGTGCCCGTACCGCGGTCGGGGGCGGCCGCGTGACCGCCGGCACCGTACGCGTCCTGCTCGCGGACGACGAGCACCTGATCCGGGGCGCCCTCGCCGCGCTCCTCGCCCTGGAGGACGACCTCGTCGTCGTCGCCCAGGCCGCCACCGGGCCCGAGGCGCTCGCGATGGCCCGCGCCCACCGCCCCGACGTCGCCGTCCTCGATCTGCAGATGCCGGGCCTCGACGGTGTGAGGGTCGCCACATCCCTCCGCGACGAACTGCCCGACTGCAGGACCATGATCGTGACCAGCCACGGCCGGCCCGGACACCTCAAGCGGGCGCTCGCGGCCGGCGTCCGGGGCTTCGTGCCCAAGACCGTGAGCGCCCAGCGGCTGGCCGAGCTCATCCGTACCGTGCACGCCGGAAACCGTTACGTGGACCCGGAGTTGGCGGCCGACGCGATCGCCGCCGGGGACTCCCCGCTGACCGCGCGCGAGGCCGAGGTGCTGGAGTTCGCGGCCGACGGGGCGCCCGTCGCGGAGATCGCCGAGCGGGCCTCGCTGTCGCCGGGAACGGTCCGGAACTACCTCTCCTCCGCCGCCGCGAAGCTCGGCGCCGAGAACCGTCATACGGCGGTGCGTCTCGCACGGGAGAAAGGTTGGGTATAGTTGGCTCCGCGCTACGGCGCAGGCGGACGTGGCTCAGTTGGTAGAGCATCACCTTGCCAAGGTGAGGGTCGCGAGTTCGAATCTCGTCGTCCGCTCCATGAAGAAGCCCCCGGTCCTCTCGGACCGGGGGCTTCTTCGTGTTCCGGGGCTGCTACCCCCAGCTGTTGCCGGTCAGCTGCTCGTACGCCTCGATGTACTTGGCGCGGGTCGCCTCCACGATCTCCTGCGGGAGGGCCGGCGGCGGCTGCTCGCTCGTGCGGTCCCAGCCGGACGCCGGCGAGGTCAGCCAGTCACGCACGAACTGCTTGTCGTACGAGGGCTGCGCGCGGCCCGGCTCCCAGGTCGCGGCCGGCCAGAAGCGGGAGGAGTCCGGGGTCAGGACCTCGTCGGCGATGATCAGGGCGTCGCCGTCGAAACCGAACTCGAACTTGGTGTCGGCGAGGATGATCCCGCGCTCGCGGGCGATGTCCCGGGCCCGGCCGTAGACCGCGAGGGTCGTCTGGCGCAGCACGGCGGCGGTCTCCGCACCGACCTGGCGGGCGACCTCCTCGTAGCTCACGTTCTCGTCGTGGTCGCCGACCGCGGCCTTGGTGGCGGGCGTGAAGATCGGCGCGGGCAGCTCGGAGCCGTTGCTCAGGCCCTCCGGGAGCGCGAGCCCGCAGACCGTACGGGACTCGTTGTACTCGACCAGGCCGGAGCCGGTCAGATAGCCGCGGGCCACGCACTCGACCGGCACCATCTTCAGCGACTTGCAGATGAGGGTCCGGCCGGCCCAGTCGGCGGGGGCGCCGGCCGGCAGGTCGGTGGAGATGACGTGGTTGGGGACCAGATCGGCGAGGCGGTCGAACCACCACAGGGAGAGCTTGGTGAGAACCCGACCCTTGTCGGGGATCTCGGTCGGCAGCACCCAGTCGAACGCGGACAGGCGGTCGCTGGCCACCATCACGAGGTCGCCCGCCTCGTTCTGGTAGAGCTCGCGCACCTTGCCCGTGTGGAGGTGGGTCAGGCCCGGGACCTGAACAGGCTCGGGCTTTTCTACGAATCCGGACACGGTTCCTCCGCGTAGGTTGATCCAGGAACGATTCGATTCTCTCGCACTCTCCGGGCCGCCGGGCGAGCGGCCCCTCGAACCGCCTGGTCAGGCGCTCGTGCCGATCAGTCCCCCTTTCCGGTCAGTCCCTCTTGCAGATGCGGTCGAGGAGATTCGCGGTGGCGCGCTGGATCCGCCGGTCGACATGGCCCGGCCGGTCCAGTGCGGGTGACCAGGCGAAGGTGCCGGAGGCGAAGACCCAGGCTCCGGACGGGGCCCGGTAGAGGGAGGTCTCCTGGTGGCGCAGGGCGCCTTCGCTGTCCTGGTAGGGCGAGTGGGCGAGCAGGATCCGGCCCTCGTGCTCGGGCAGCGCGGTGCGCGGGAAGTACCGGTCGGCCTCGCCCGCGACGAGCCCCGGGATCTCGTCCCCGTCCCCGGCCCCGGTCGCGTCCCAGAGCCAGTGCTCCGCGTTCCGTACGACCAGGGGGTGCGGCTCCGGGACCCGCCCCGCGTACTGGATCCCCAGCAGCTGCTGCTCCGGGCGGTCGATCTCGCGCCAGAGGGCGGGGCGGCCGGGGCCTCGGCGCTTGCGGCAGGTGAGGAGCCGGTCGGGGACCCCGGACGGTGAGGGGCCGAGCTCCACCTGCCAGTACATGGTGTTGGCGGAGAGGAAGACGAGTGAGGTGCCCTGCTCGCGGGCGAGCTCGACGGTCCGGCGCATGGGGACGGACCAGTACTCGTCGTGGCCGGGGAAGACCAGGCCCCGGTAGCGGGTCGGGTCGACGCGGCCGGCGTGCAGATCGCGGGTCTCGGCGTAGGCGATGTCGTAGCCGTACCGCTCGGCCCAGCGGATGAAGTCGTAGGCGTGGCCGACATGGAGGGGCAGTCCGGCGCCCGCGTAGGGGCGGTCGAAGGAGACCGTGCACGCCGCGTCCTTCTCGCCGAGGAGGCGGCCCTGCTCGTCCCACGCGTGGTAGAGACTCGCGCCGGTGCGACCGTCCTCCGGGTAGAGGTTGTACGCCTGCCAGGTCACGTCCGGGAGGACGAGAAGGAGGTCGGCGGGGTGGTTGTCGCGGACGGTGAAAGGGATGTGGGAGCGGTACCCGTCGGCGGTGGTGAGCACGGCGACATACGCGCCGATCGACCAGAAGGACGGGATCTGCAGTCGCCAGGACTGCCACCAGTGGTGGCAGGAGACGGTCCGGTCGGCGGTCAGCGGGGCCGGCTGGACGATGCCGGAGAGGCGCGGGCTGGTGGTGATCTTGGCGGCGCCGTCGCCCGCGTAATGACCGATCCGGTAGATGTCGACCGAGAACTGCTGCGGTGGGTCCACCGTGATGTGGAAATCGATCGCCTCGCCGGGGGCCACGGCCCCGTTGGACGCGAAGCCCTTGATCTGGCTGCGGACGTCGTCGGCGGTGCGGGGGCCGCCGCCGCCACCGCGGGCCAGGGTCTCGTCGGCGTACCAGGGGACGACCTGCCCGGTGTCGTCGAAGTAGTTCTCCGAGCCGCGCAGCCAGGGCAGGGGCCCTTGCCCGAAGGGGTCCGAGACGGCGTGGGCGAGCGCGCCCGATTCCCACCGCCTGATCTGCTCCGCCCCCATGTCGCACCCCTCCCTCGACTCCCCCGCGCCGAATCCCGTCGTGTGCTGTCGTGTGCCGTCATGTGTGCCCTCGCGCGCTGTCCGCGGTGCGGGCTGTCATGTGCTGCTGTCAGTGCCGGTCCCCAGCACATCACATAACGCACGCACTCCGTCACCGTTCGTCGCGAATTGACGTGAACGGAAGGCCTGCTTCCGGGGGTGTCGGCGTCTCTTACACGAGGCGGACGGGCTTTTCGGGGCGGACGCCGGTCTCGGTGAGCCAGGTCCGCAGGGGCTCGGGGTCGCCGTCCTCGACGAGGGCGAGGACGCGGGCGGCCAGATCGGTGTTCCGCTCGCCGCCGACGAGGAGCGCGGGGCCGTCGAGCCAGTCGAGACCCGGGGCGGCGCCCGCGGTGTCGACGGCGGCGCAGCAGACCATCGCCGTTACATGGTCGGCCAGGAGGTCGCGGCCCGTCCGGGGCGGCTGGAGCGGGAAGAGCGGCAGCGTGTCGGCGCCCGGGCCGGCGGCGTGCGGCGCGGGAGCGGGGGCGGCGGGCCTGGCCGCCTCCTCGCGGGCGACATGCGCGGTGAGCGCGGCGGCGAGGGCGTCGGCGGCGGGGTTGCCGACGGCGGGCTCGGTGGGGGCGGTGGGGTCGGGCTCGGTGGGGTCGGGCTCGGTGAGGTCGTCGGGCGCCGTGGGGTCGGGTGCCGTGGGGTCGTTGCCGCGGGGCGCCGTGGGGTCGTCGGGACCAGGCTCGGCGAGGTCGGCCGGGCTGAGCGTGGTCGGCTTGTGCGGGGGCTCGTCCTGGGGGGTCGTCTCGTTCTCGGCGTGGGTCGAGAGGTGGGACATCACCCGGGTCAGGGTCGGGCCGTCGTCGGCCGCGGAGCCGGTTCCCGCACGCGTACCCGTACCGACGCTCGCACCCGTACCCGCCCTCCTGCCGGTGTCGGCGGGGAGAACACCCAGTTCGTCGAGGACGAGGTGGAGTCGGGTCGCGTCGGCGCGCCACTTACGGTCGACCACCTCTTCCGGGTACTGATCCCAGTCCACCGGGGACCAGTCCGGGCCTGCCTCCGCAGGGCCGCCGTGGAAGAGGCGGGCGGCGAGCAGCGAGGCGGCCTCGTCGACGGTTCCCGGCTCTTCGAGCAGGTCGCAGGCCGGACGCTCGCCCAGCCGGGAGGTGAAGCCCTCGGCGAGGCGGTCGCGACGGGAGAGTTCGGTGAGGGCGGAGACCACGCCCACGTCCAGGCGTGCGGGCCAGCGGCCCATCCGCCAGGCGGGCAGCGCGACCCGGGTGAGCAGCCGGTCCCAGCCCGCGTAGGCGAGGCCGACCTGCTCCTGGGCGACGATCCGGACGCCGTAGTCCACAGCCTGTGCACGCTCGGAGCCGGCGACGGCGACACCCCGCTCCATCTCGGCGGCATGTCCGCGGCAGAGGCGCAGCAGGACCCGGGCGACCCGCCCGATCCCATGGGCGCCGAGCCTGCTGACCGGGTCGAGCCCCTCGCGGCGGGGGGCGGCGACGGCCGCGTCGAGGCCCTGCACGAAGCGGCGGGCCGCGGCTATGTCGGGGTGCGCGGCCGGAGCCGTACCGGCGACGACGGGGGCGAGGACCGCCCGCAGCTCGCCGACGCGCATCCACCACAGGAAAGGCGAGCCGATGACGAGGACGGGCGCGTCGGTGGAGCGCCGGAGTCCCGCCGTACGGCCGGATCCGGTGCCGTGTGCCGGGTGCGTGCGGTCCTCGAGCCAGCTGTCGCAGTCCGGCGTCAGGGCTATCGCGGAGGGAGCCGGGACGCCGAGCCGGTCGGCGAGGTCCCGGACCATCCGGTAGAGATCGGGGGCCGTGGTCTCGGCGAGCTCCACGGTCGGGGTGACGGCGGGGCGGGACCGCGCGATCACCAGCGCGACGGCCGCGGCGGCGAGCAGGACGACCACCGCGAGCACGGTGGTCACCCAGCGGGCCGCGTCCCAGCCGGCGCCCGTGAAATGGCCGGTGCCCCCTCCCGCGTAGAGGATCACGGCCGCTGCGGCCGGGAGCACGGCGACGCCCAGCGCCCTGCCGCGGACCCGGAGCACGGCGAGGGCACGGGCGCGCGCGGCGCGTGCACCCATCTCCTCGCCGGCAACGGAACCTGTACCGGACACGCCGTACATCACCCCCTCCTGCCCTCGTCGGGACTGCCTGTGGCGGTGTTGCTCACTCCCCCACTGTGGCACCCGCCACTGACATCGCAATGCCGGTGGGCCAAGTGCCGGAACGCCTTCGCCGCACCCTAGTTGGGGCTTCGGCGGGCGTCATCCGGATGGCTCAGCCGTCACTCGATGGAATGGCTTTGGGTAAAGGTGATGACGGTTCGGGCTGGTTAGAGGTTCACTCCCCCGCGGCCTTGCGCGCGATGTCCGTCCGGTGCTGCGAGCCGTCCAGACGGATCCGGCCGACCGCCGCGTACGCCCGCTCGCGGGCCTGCGCCAGGTCCTTTCCGGTCGCCGTGACCGACAGGACGCGGCCGCCGGCGCTGACGATCGCCTCGCCGTCGCGCTTCGTCCCGGCGTGCAGGACGTACGCGTGGGGGGCATCCTGCGCCGCGACCTCGTCGAGGCCCTCGATCGGGTCGCCCGTGCGAGGGGTCCCCGGGTAGTTGTGCGAGGCGACGACCACGGTCACGGCCGCGTCGTCGCGCCAGTTCAGCGGCGGCTCGTTGTCGAGGGTGCCGTTGGCCGCGTTCAGCAGGACGCTCGCCAGCGGGGTCCGCAGCCGGGCCAGGACGACCTGGGTCTCCGGGTCGCCGAAGCGGGCGTTGAACTCGATGACCCGTACGCCACGGCTGGTCATCGCCAGACCCGCGTACAGCAGGCCCTGGAACGGGGTGCCGCGGCGGCGCAGCTCGTCGACCGTCGGCTGCAGAACGGTGTCCATGACCTCGTCGACCAGCTTGGGGTCGGCCCAGGGCAGCGGGGAGTAGGCGCCCATGCCACCGGTGTTCGGGCCCTCGTCGCCGTCGAGCGCGCGCTTGAAGTCCTGCGCGGGGGTGAGGGGGAGGACGGTGACGCCGTCGGTGATCGCGAAGAGGGAGACCTCGGGGCCGTCCAGGAACTCCTCGATGACTACCCGGCCGCAGGCGAGCGCGTGGGCGCGGGCCTCGGCGAGGTCGGAGGTGACCACGACGCCCTTGCCGGCCGCCAGGCCGTCGTCCTTGACGACGTACGGAGCGCCGAAGGCGTCGAGTGCCTCGTCGATCTCCTCGGCGGTGGTGCAGACGTAGCTGCGGGCGGTCGGGACGTTGGCCCCGGCCATGACGTCCTTGGCGAACGCCTTGGAGCCCTCCAGCTGCGCCGCCTGCTCGGACGGGCCGAAGCAGGGGATGCCGGCCGCGCGGACGGCGTCGGCGACACCCGCGACGAGCGGGGCCTCCGGGCCGACGACGACCAGATCCGCCTGGAGGTCGGCGGCCAGCCGCGCGACGGCGGCGCCGTCCAGTTGGTCGACGGGGTGCAGCTCGGCGACCTCCGCGATTCCGGCGTTGCCGGGCGCGCAGTACAGAGCGGTGACGTCGGGATCGAGGGAGAGAGAGCGGCACAGGGCGTGTTCGCGGGCGCCGCCGCCGATGACGAGGACCTTCACGCCAGCCAGGGTAGCCCGCGTGGCCGGATGTCCCTTGTGCGGGCCACCGAGCGAGACGCCCCTACTCGTTCGTGTATTCCTCCACAACCGTCGCTCCGAGCTCGCGCACGATCAGCTCGTGGCCGGAGAGGGCGGAGTCGACGAGGTCGGGGTCGTCCTCCTCGGGCACGTCGTCCTCGGGCGCGACGGGCGGCGGCGCATGGTGGACGGGCGGCGCGGCCTGGGGCTGGTTCTGGGCTACGGGGGTGGGAGCGGACGCCTGCTGGACCGGCGGGGCGGGGGGCGCCTGCGGGGGCTGGTGGCTCTGCGCGTTCTGCTGCGTCTGCTGGGGCTGCTGTGGGGAAGACCACTGCTGCTGCGGGGCCTGAGCCGGGCGTCCGCCACCGAAGTTGGCCGCGGCGGGAGGCGGGTTGGCGCCGCCCGAGGGGTCGATGATCGCCTCGATCTTCCACTGCACGTTGAACTGCTCGGCCAGTACCTGCCGCAGCACGTCCTCGCTGCCGCTGCTCGCGAAATTGTCGCGGGCGCCGGCATTGAGGAAGCCGAGCTGGAGGGTGGTGCCGTCGAACCCGGCGACCTGGGCGTTCTGGCTGAGCAGGATCCAGGTGAAGCGGCGCCGGTTCTTCACGGCGTCGAGGATCGGCTGCCACATGTTCCGCACCTGGGCGGCGCCCTGGGCCATGTCACCGGAGGGAACCGGACCGGGTGCCGGGGCGGCGGCCTGCGGCACGGGCGCGGGGGCCTGGGGCGCGGGTGCGGAGGCGCCCGGCCAGGCGCCGGGGGCCGGCGTGGCGGGGGTGGCGGGGGCACCGGGGGTCGCGGCGCCGGGCCAGGCGCCGGGGCGGGGAGCTTCGGCGGCGGGTGCGGGCTGCTGCCCGGGGGCGGGCAGCGCGGGGGCGGGCTGCTGCACGGAGGCGGGCGCGGGGGCCTGCGGGGCCGGGGTGGGCGGCGCGATCGGCGCATGGGCCTCGGGGCCGGGGACGTACCCCATGGCGGGTGCGGGCGCACCGGTGGTGAACACGGGCGCCGGGCCGGCTGCGGCGCCGCGCTCGAGGCGGTCGATCCGGGCCTGGAGCGACCGCTCGTCGTCGAAGGCCGCAGGCAGCAGCACGCGCGCGCAGATCAGCTCGAGCTGGAGCCGCGGCGAGGTGGCCCCGCGCATCTCGGTCAGCCCGGTGTTGACGAGGTCGGCCGCCCGGCTGAGCTCGGCGGCGCCGAACACGGACGCCTGCGCCTGCATACGCTCCACGACGTCCACGGGGGCATCGATGAGCCCCTTCTCGGCGGCGTCCGGCACGGCGGCGAGGATCACCAGGTCCCGCAGCCGCTCCAGGAGGTCGGCGACGAAGCGCCGGGGGTCGTTGCCCCCCTCGATGACCCGGTCCACGACCTCGAACGCGGCCGCGCCGTCGCCGGCGGCGAAGGCGTCCACCACCGAGTCGAGCAGGGACCCGTCCGTGTACCCCAGAAGAGACGTCGCCATGGCGTATGTCACACCGTCGTCGGCAGCTCCGGCCAGCAGCTGGTCCATGACGGACATCGAGTCACGCACGGACCCGGCACCGGAGCGCACGACGAGCGGCAGCACGCCGTCCGCGACCGGGATGCCCTCGCGGCCGCAGACCTCGCCCAGGTAGTCCCGCAGGGTGCCGGGGGGCACGAGCCGGAACGGATAGTGGTGCGTCCGGGACCGGATCGTCCCGATGACCTTCTCCGGCTCAGTGGTGGCGAAGATGAACTTGAGATGCTCCGGCGGCTCCTCGACCACCTTCAGCAGGGCGTTGAAGCCCGCCGAGGTGACCATGTGCGCCTCGTCGATGATGTAGATCTTGTAGCGGCTGGAAGCGGGCCCGAAGAACGCCTTTTCCCGCAGGTCACGGGCGTCGTCCACACCACCGTGGGAGGCGGCGTCGATCTCGATGACGTCGATCGACCCCGGCCCGTTCCGCGCCAGGTCGCGGCAGGACTGGCACTCCCCGCAGGGGGTGGGAGTGGGACCCTGCTCACAGTTCAGACAGCGCGCCAGGATGCGCGCACTGGTCGTCTTTCCGCATCCGCGGGGCCCGCTGAACAGGTACGCGTGATTGACCCGGTTGTTCCGCAGGGCCTGCTGCAACGGGTCGGTGACATGCTCCTGCCCGATGACCTCGGCGAAGGACTCGGGACGATAGCGGCGGTACAGCGCGAGAGACGACACGTATACGAGGTTATAGGCGCCCACTGACAACCCGGGAACGCAAGCGCCCCTCACGCACCCGCCAGAGCCGACCTACCCTTGCTGCCTTCCGGCCCTGGGGGAGTTCAGTCAGATAGCGCCACGTGAGGGGCTCCGCCAAGGGTACCTGATCCCAGGGGCCCCGCGGTCCCCCGGTTCCGATCACGGAAACCTCTTCTGGATCACGTTCGCGAGCACCCCTCAGCGTCTTGTATTGTTTGCGGCGGAGGATTCGCCTAGTGGCCTAGGGCGCACGCTTGGAAAGCGTGTTGGGGGCAACCCCTCACGAGTTCGAATCTCGTATCCTCCGCCAGTGCCTCACCGGGCACGATGTCGAAGGGCCCCACTGCTTGCGGTGGGGCCCTTCTTCGTTGTCACCGCACGGAGCGAGCCGGTAGGCGTTCGTGATCGTCTCCCGCATCGTGTTGCCGCCCTTGTCCTTCAGGTCCACCCGGAAGGACACGGCCTTGGCGGTCGCCGGGTGCTTCACGCTCACCGAGCGCGCCCCCTTCGCGTCGGTCGTCACGGTGAGCGGCTTCCAGGTCCGGCCGCCGTCGTAGGAGACGTTCACGGTCAGCGCGGCAACCTGCCCGGCCGCGGCCGCCGCGCCGCTCAGCTTCAGCGGCACCGTGAGCGTGCTGCCTGCCGGAGCCGTCCCGTGCAGGCTCAGCTTCGGAGCGAGCCGCACCGTCGACAGTGGCAGCCTGGCCGTGCGGTCCGACGCCGGCCGGGCCGAGGTGAACGTCCACACTCCTGCCACCTTCGTGCCCGCACCCCCGACGCCCCTATCGGCGTGCGGAACGGATTTCCGGCAGGGAGGATGTGGATCGTGCAGAACAGAGGGAGCGCCGCTGGGGGCTCCTCCCATGGTGCTCCGAGCGGAAACGGTGGGCCGCGCGGAGCCGGTGGGCCGGGCGGAACCGGGTCGGACGGAAACGGTGGGCAGGGCGCAAGGCCGGGCGGAGCCGGTGGACCGGGCGGAGCCGGGTCGGACGGGACTGGTGGGCTGGGCAGAACCAGGTCGGACGGAAACGGTGGACCGGACGGATCCGCGCCGCGGGGGTCCGGTCGGCAAGGGAAGGCTCCGAACCAGACTCTCGCCCTCGCGGCCATGCTCTTCGCCGTATCGATGATCTTCGTGGACCAGACGATCGTCAGCATCGCCGCCCCGAGCATCATCGAGGAACTCGGCCTCTCGTCCTCCGGCATGCAGCGGGTGGTCAACGCCTACCTGCTCGCGCTCGCCGCGTTCTTCGCGCTCGGCGGGCGGCTCGCCGACATCTTCGGGCACCGCAAGGTGGTGGTGGCGGGCACGCTCGTCTTCGTCCTCTCGTCCGTGCTGTGCGGCTCGGTGCCGACCGGCAGCTTCGCCGAGAGCTGGCTCATCATCTTCCGAGCCACCCAGGGGCTGGGCGCGGCGCTGGCATTCCCCGCCGCCCTCGCCGTCGTCGTCTCCGTCGTCCCGCTCCGCCAACGGGGCCGGGCGCTGGCCCTGTTCTTCGTCCTCGCCGGAGCGCTCACCGCTCTGGGACCGTTGCTCGGCGGTTGGCTGACCTCCTGGACGTGGCGGGCCATCTTCTGGGTCAACGTCCCCGTCGCCGTCGTCGCGCTCGTCCTCACCGCCCTCGCCCGCATCCCCGACGCCCGGCGCCCCGAACGTCTCGACGCGCCGGGCGCCGTGCTCGTCGCCGCCGGTATCGGGCTGAACGTCCTCGGGATCCAGCAGGCATCCGCCTGGGGCTGGACCAGCCCCGCCACCTGGGCGTGCATCATCGGCGGGCTCGTCCTCCTCGCGATCTTCTGCCGGCACGAACTGCGCACCGACGAACCGCTCATCAAGCTGCGCGTCTTCCGCGACCGGGCGTTCACGGCCGACAACCTGGTGCTCTTCTTCTCGACGCTGGCGTTCGTCCCCGTGATGTTCTTCGCCTCGGTGTACGCGCAGATCTCGCTCAGCTCGTCGCCCCACCAGGCCGCGCTCTACCTGCTGTACTTCTTCCTCGGCTTCGGCTTCGCAGCCCAGTGGGGCGGCCGGATCCTCGACAAGCGCGGTGCCCGGCCCGCGATGAGGCTCGGCACGGCGCTCGGCTGCGCGGGATTCGCCCTGTGGGCGTGGAAACTGACGGACCTGTCGGCCCACGACCAGTGGCCCTACGCCTGCCTCGCCGGAGCCGGCATCGGCCTCCTGCTCTCCCCAGCCTCCACCGACGCCGTGAACCGGGCGATCGGCGCCTCGTACGGCGAGGTCACCGGCATCACCCAGACCGTGCGGAACTACGCGGGAGCCCTGGGCATCGCGGTCTTCGGCACGGTCCTCACCCATGCCACGGCCCGCCGGGTCGAGGAGACGCTCACCGCGAAGGGCCTGCCGGAGACGGAGGCCCGGGGCGTGGCACACGACGTCGCGGAGACGATCACCGGCCACCCTGACGACCACCCGCCCACCGACGACGGGCCGACCGCCACAGCGATTCGGGGCTCCTTCGAGGACATCCACAGGGACTTCGCCGCGGCCAACCAGTGGGTCTTCTACGGGATGGCCATCGCGCTGGGCGTGGCGTTCCTGTGCACACTTCTGCACCCCGGGACGCGGGTGACGGGCGAGGCCACGGAGAGGGAGACGGAGGAGTCCAGGGAGGTGCAAACTCGTCACTCGGATGCGGCAAGCACGTTGTAGGCCGAGGTGGCGGCCGAGGATCCGCGGGCGGTCACGGCACAGTGGGCGGTATGCGCGAACTCACCTTTGCGGCTTCGAGGAGACTTACGGCCGGGGGCCTCCTCTGGGCGTCATTGATCCAGATCTTCGTGGTGAACCTTGGGTTCGTCCTTCCTCGTGCTTCGAGTCAGAACCTGGAAGAACACATCATGTCGGCGCTCGGAGTCACGCGATGCAGTCGTATCGGGGGGTTCCGCTTCTGCTCTCCCTGGCACGAGGCCGCCGACATCGCCTGGATCGTCGCAGGGGTGTGCCTCACCTTGGGCGCGGTGCTCAACATGGTGATCTTTCCGCCGGATCGTCTCAGGAACCTGACGTTCGGCGTACTGACCGTCAGCGGCCTGGGACTCGTGTCCACCGGCTTCAATCCCTACAACCTCCGTCCCACCGTGCACCTTCTGTCCGCCGGCACGTGCTTCTTCTGCGGGGCTGTGGGCGTCCTGCTGCTGGGACGCATGCTCCGGCAGGCGCATCGGCCGTACTGGGGCGCGACCGGCATCGCGTGCGGTGCCACCTCCATCGTCTCGGCCACGCTCACGGGGATCAGACCGGACCCCGGGGCCCAGGGGTTGTTCGAGCGGATCTCTGCCTGGCCCAGCGTGATCTGGCTCATCTGCATGGGGGCGTTCATCGCCTCCTCCACATGGCGTGCCCGTACGAGACGCGGGCGGGTGGTCGCGCGGTGACCCGTACCCGGCCCGCGGCCGACACGGTCACCGGCGTGTCACGGCACCGAACGGCGGCGCCCCCAGGCGGGCGCACTCGGCGGGCGCGGGCCGCGCTGCCGGAGAGCGGTGCGGCCCCGCGCCCACCGGTCACCCGAACTGATACGGCTCCCAGGCGCTCGCCCCCAAGGGGAACTGGTACGTCGGTCTGTTCGCCGTGGCGCTCGTGGTGAAGGGCTTGCCCCGGTCGTCCACCCGGAGCACGCCGCTGCGGTCGCCGCTGCTCCACTCCAGTTCCAGGTACCACCGCACGCTCCGGCCCCGCGTGTGCGCGGTGATCGTCAGTACCTGCGGGTCGCTCGCGGACACCTTGTACGGGAAGTCCGACGCCGGGACGTACTCGTCGCCCTTCCACCCCGCCACGGGGACGGGCCTGGGCCTGGCCGCGTCCAGGTTGATGTCCAGGCTCTGCATGCGGGCGTCCCCTCCGCAGCCGACGCCCATCGCGTACACGTTGCCCCGCAGCGGCTCGGACGTGTCGACCGTCCGTACGTGCAGGGCCTTGAGGACGACCGTGTCGTCGCCGAGCCCCTGAAGCGACACGTCGATCACCATCTCGCCCCCGGGCACCCCGTCCAGAGCGGTGACCCAGCCGCGCGCGCCCTGCTGGGAGGGCGGCGGCGGCACGACCGTCGGGGCCTGGTCCACCACGTAGAACTGGCTGCAGGGGTCCTTCCACACGTACGGGTTGACGCTCGCCGCCAGCGGTACCTCCAGGGACTCGTCCCCCGCCCCGTCCGTCCTCCCGCCGGCACCGCCGCCGGGGGCGTCCGTATCCGTACCGGTCGACGGTCCGCCGGAGGTCGGTGTGCCCGGCGTCGTACGGCTGGGCTTCTCGTCGCCGGCGGCCGTGCCGCCTGGGGTGCGAGCCGCCGAGGACGGGGCCACGGGGCCCACGGCGGGCTGCTCGCCCGCGCGCGATGTGTCGTGCGTGTTGGTCCAGACGACCGCGGTACCGATGGCTGCGGCGACGACCATCGCCGCGGCGGCGGCCACGGGCCACAGCAGCCGGCGCCTGCGGGACGCCGGGTCGGTGGAGGGCTCTTGGGACTCCGGCGCCGCCTCGTCGCGTACCGACTCCGGGTCGGGGGTGGGGGCGGGCTCCGAATTCAGCTTCTGCGCTTGCGCTTGCTCCTGCTCCTGCGCTTGCTCCTGGTCCTGCTGCGGGTCGGTCTCCGTCGGCTCGGTCGGCTCGGTCGGCTCAGTCGACCGCTCAGAGCTCGAAGGGGGCTTCTCTGCCGCGGGCTGCGGCGCCGCGGTCCTGGCCCGGCGGCGGGTTTCGTCCGCCACGATCCACAGACGGTGCAGCCGCAGCAGCTCCTCGCGCTGCGCCCCGCAGAGCCGGGCGATCTTCTCCACGGGCGCGAAGTCCGTCGGCACGGCATCGCTGTTGCAGTAGCGGTGCACCGTCGACGGACTCATGTGCAGGCGCTTGGCGAGGGTGCCGTAGCTGAGCCCTGACCGTTCCTTCAATTCCCGTAGGAAGCCCGCCAGATCCTCACTCTGCATCCCCACCCCGAGCAGTCCTTCCGTTCGCCGTGCCGTTCGCCATTGCCGTTCGACGTTCCAGGCAGGCGTTCCAGGGGGAACGCGTTTCCCCAGGTCAACCCCACTCTGCGTATTCGCGCCTACGACATTGTCCCCGGCTGCTGGTGCGAATGCGAAGGCGGCACGCAAGGTCGGTGCAGCGCCGCCACTCGGGCCGGGCGCTTCCACCGATCAGCCGGGCGCTTCCGCTGATCGACCGTCACCACCGCTCACACAACGGGGGAACCACCTCATGCGTACCTTCAACGTCCGCCGCACCGTCCTCGCCGCCACCGTCATGACCGCCGCTCTCGTCACCACCGCCTGCGGCGCCACGGGGACCAGCAATGCACCGTCCGCCGAAGGGTCGGGCAAGGGTCCCTCCGCCGCGTCGACGGTGGCTCCGTCGTCCTCGTCCGGCCAGTCGGGTACGGGTGCCACCGACTCCGGCGGCAAGCAGACCGCCGGAGGCACGGACAGCGGGACGAGCGCGGGCACCAACGGCGGGACGAGCACCGACGGCAAGCAGACCACCGGTGGCACCAAGAAGCCGGACGGTGGTCAGGCCAAGGTCGTCACCTGCACCGGCGACAACACCAGGGTCGTCGTCAACCGGCCCGCCCGCCCCATCAACCACCTGCTGCTCACCGCCACCAACAAGGGCTCTGCGTCCTGCGACCTGTACCGGGCGCCGCTCCTCCGCTTCGACGACGAGCAGTCCGCCACCGCCATCGACGACGGCACCCAGCAGCAGAGCGTGATCCGGCTCGCCCCGGGAGAGTCCGCGTACGCCTCCGTCATCCTGATGGGCGAGCGCACCGGCGAGGAGGCCAACGGCCGCACCACGGCCCGGCTCGGCGTGCACTTCGACTCCCGCGACGCGTCCGGATCCGTCGGCCGACCGGCGATCCTGACGCTTCCCGCCGACACCTACAAGACCGACGACGCCAAGGTCACGCACTGGCTGAACAACCTCGACGAGGCGCTCTCCTACTGACGGCACCGCGACGCGCGCACCACGATCCGTGCGTACGACGATCCGTGCGTACGACGAAGGGCGCGACCGCCACCGATCGCGCCCTTCGTCATGAACTCCAGTGGGCTTGGATTCGGTTCTAGACCGGGCAGGGGCGGTATTCGAGGCTCAGTTCGCGGTCGACGGCGTAACTGGTGCGCATCGAGGCGTCGGTGACCTTCTCCCAGGAGCCGTACTTGGCGTAGAGCTGGTCCGCCGTGGGGCCGAGGGGATTGCCGTACTTGGCCATGTTCCGCTCCTCCAGGATGCGGACCTCCTCCGGGGTCATGCCCGCACGGGTGATCTCCTTGGCCTGGTTGCGCATGTCGACCAGTTCGCGGGCGATCTCCTCCTCGGAGGCTCCCGCCGCCCGCATGTTGGCCTCGGTGCGGTGCATGTCCTCCAGAAGGTCGTGGTACCGCATCCGGGTCCTCTGGGCCTCGACCTTCTCGTCCATCGGCAGGACACGGATACGGCACACCACCGGGTCCGTACTGGGACAGGGGTCGTCGGCGGCGACGGGGCGGGCGAGCGGGGCGGTGATGATCGAGCCGCAGGCCTCCCCCGCGGCGGCCACGGAGGAGGCGGTCGTGGTCAGCAACGCGACGGCGGCCACGAACGGGACGAGGGCACGGCGCGGCAGCGAAGCGGGAATGCGCATGGGCGCATCCTTGGGGGCGGAGCCACGCCGGTTCACGCAGCCACACCGGTGATCACTCCTACGGGGCGGCGGGGGTCGTGACGGCAGCCCTCACACCCACCGGCAGTGCGCCGGTGGGTGCCGGTGAGTGCCGGTGAGTGCCGGTGGGTGCCAGTGGGTACCGGTGGGTGCCGGTGGGTCAGTGCGGGAGCCGCAGGGCCAGGCCGTCCAGGACGACCTCCAGGCCGTACGTGAACTTCGCGTCGCGAATCTCGACCGGGTCGACGTTCAAGGTCGCCTCGTAGGCCGCGGTCAGATGGTCGTGTCCGACCGCCGCTTCCTGGGCGCCGGGGGTGAAGCGGGCGATGAACTCGACCTCCGTCTCACCGGAGCGGGCGACCGTCGTGAGCCAGGCCGCCTCCGTCGTACTCATCCCGATGACGTACGTCAGGAGGGTCTCGATCGCCCGGGCCGGCTCGGGAAAGCCGACGTTCGTGAAGAGGGTGGCCAGCCGCTCCGAGTACGCCATGAGGTTGGGGCCCAGGTAGGCCAGACCGGCCTGGCCGAGGACCGAGGCCAGCCAGGGGTGGCGCAGCGCCGTCGCCCGGAACGAGCCCGCGGCCTCGGTCGCGGTGGCGCGCCAGTCCGGACTGTCGGCGGGAGGTACGGCGATCTCGCCGAAGACCTCGTCCACCGCGAGCTCCATCAGCTCGTCCTTGGTCGCGACGTGCCGGTAGAGGGACGTGGCGCCGGCGTTCAGGCGGGCGCCGAGCTTGCGCATGCTCAGCGCCTCGATGCCGTCGGAGTCCAGCATCACGATCGCCTCGCGGACGATCGCGGCGCGGCTGAGCGCGGGCTGATCGGGCGCGGCCTGCTGCCGGGCCCACACGGACGGGATCGGGTTCGACTTGGCGGCCATGATCCTCCTTCGGTGCGTACAGGTACGTACTGACCCATACACGTTGTACAGGCACGCACGCGTATGCGTACAGCGTTCGCATCCAGCGTACAGGAGTCAGACTTCGCGAACAGCGTGCGCTGTTGCGCACAGAATGAGGGGTTGCGCACGGCGTGCGCGTCTGCGTACAGTGTTCGCATCGAAGGAACAGCGTGCGCTTCGCCGAGAGGAACTCCCATGGAAACCGTCCGCAATCCACGCCGCTGGTGGATCCTCGTCGTGCTGTGCCTCAGCACGCTCGTCCTGGTCGTCGACAGCATGGCGCTGACGGTCGCGGTGCCCTCGATGACCGAGGGCATCGGCGCGAGCGCCCAGGACATCCAGTGGATCCTCGACTCCTACATCCTGGTCTTCGCCGGACTCCTGCTCACCTCCGGAAGCCTCGGCGACCGGTTCGGCCGGCGGAAGGTCATGATCATCGGCCTGCTGCTCTTCGGCCTGGCGTCGCTGGCGGCGACCTTCTCGAACGACCCCGGTGAGGTCATCGCCGTACGCATCGCGATGGGCGTCGGCGGAGCGCTGATCATGCCCTCGACGCTGTCGATCCTCATCACCGTCTTCGAGGAGGACGAGCGCAGCAAGGCGATGGCCGCCTGGGGCTCGGTGTCCATGCTCGGCCTCGTCGGCAGCCCGATCCTCGGCGGTGTGCTCATCGACCACTTCTCCTGGCAGTCGATCTTCCTCATCAACGTCCCGGTCGTCGTGCTCGCCGTGATCGCGGCCCTCACCCTCATGCCGGAGTCGAAGGGCCCCTGGCAGAAGCCGGACCCGCTCGGTGCGGTGCTGTCCGCGATCGGCATGACCGCCCTGATCTGGTGGATCATCGAGATCCCGCAGCACGGCGCCTTCGAGGGCCGCGGGGCGATCACCCTGGTGGTCGCGGTCGCCGCTCTCGCCGGATTCGTGATCTGGGAGAACGTCACCCCGTCGCCGATGGTCCCGCTGGTCCTCTTCAAGAACCGCAACTTCAGCGGTGGTTCGCTCTCGCTCACCCTCGTCCAGGTCGGCAACGGCGGCCTGCTGCTCGTCCTCACCCAGTACCTGCAGTTCGTCCTCGGCTACTCGCCGGTGAAGGCGGGCCTCGCGTTCATGCCGCTGGCAGTCGCCGCCCTGATCGGCAACGCCGCCGGCGCCGGGCTCGCCGCAAAGCTCGGCTACCGCGTCCTGGTCCTGGCCGGACTGCTCACCATGGCCGCCTCGTTCGGCCTGCTGACCACGGTCGACGCCTCCTCCGGCTTCACCGTCCCGGCCGTCGCACTCGGCCTGCTCGGCCTCGGCGCCGGCCTGGCGATGCCGGCCGCGGTCGGCGCCCTGATGGGCACGATCCCGGCGGAGAAGGCGGGCGTCGGCTCGGCCCTGAACGACACGATCCAGCAGGCGGGCACCGCGCTCGGCATCGCGATCCTCGGCTCGCTCCTCTCGAGCCGCTTCGCCACGGAGATGCCGGCGGACGCGTCGGAGCAGGCGAAGGGCTCGATCGGCGGCGCCCTGGCGGCGGCGCAGGGCGACGCCGGCCTGATGAACGCGGCCCGGGAGGCCTTCACGACCTCGATGTCGGCCACCTTCACGATCAGCGCGATCGGAGTCCTCGCCGCGGCGGTCCTGGCGGCGGTGGTCATGCGCAACACGAAGCCGGGCGCGGACAAGGCCGGGGAGGCGGAGGGCGCGGAGGGCGCGGACGCGAAGGACGCCACCGGCAACCGGGAGCTCGTCGGCTGATCCGGCCACCACACCAGCAAGCGCACGGAGGACCCCGCCCGGGAAACCGGCCGGGGCCTTCGGCGTTTCCGGGACCGGCCGATGGGCCGACTCGTGTGGTGATGTCACCGGTTCGGGGGGTCCGGGACGGCAGAGACGTTACGGCGGGTGAAGCGCTCCGTAATCGCTGGAACACTTTCCGCAACGCCCGAGTGGGGTGCTCTCTCAATCTGGAGGAAGCGTGCGGAAGTTGGCGACGGTGGCGGTTGCGGCGGGGTTGTTCTTGGGTGGGGCGGGGGCCGCCACTGCGGATGGGTGGAAGAGCCTCGGCGAAATGCAGACCCTTGGCGCGGAGCTCCAGTATCCCGAGTACAGGTGGTGGCCTAAGGGGGAGAACCACGGCGGCTTCAGTTTCAGGGGGCGCCTCAAGGACCTCGACTCCAAGGACGGCCACAACGTCTACGTGCAGGTCAAGGTCGAGGGCTACAGCTGGAATCGCTTCAACGGCCAGCAGAAGAAAACGGTCGCGATGAACAAGGTCGTCTATGACGGCGCGGCCCAGTACACAAGGAACGCAGATATCCGAGTCTGTCGCGACCGGGGCTCCCTGCGGCCGGACAACTGCACCCCCACCAAGTCGTACAGCCGCAACTAGCAGACAGCCACCGCGTCAGGGAGTCACACCACCATGAACGCCATTCTCCGCGCCGAGGGCGTGGATCTCCTCTACGGAACGCACCAGGCCGTTAGCGGCGCCGACTTCGCCCTGCGGAGCGGAGAGGTGGCCGCCGTCATGGGCAGCAGCGGGTCCGGAAAGTCCTCGCTGCTGTACTGCCTCGCGGGAGTACTCGCACCCACACGCGGCACTGTGGCTTTTGACGGGGTGGCACTGTCATCCCTCAACGACGAAGAGCTGAGCTGCTTGCGCCGCGAGCGGTTCGGCTTCGTCTTCCAATACGGGGAGTTGCTACCCGAGCTGACGGTCGAGGAGAACGCCGCCCTACCGCTACGGCTCGCTGGACAGCGCAAGGCGCCCGCGCATGCGGCCGCCGGGGAGGTCCTCGGGCGGCTCGGGATGACCGAGCTGCTGCAACGCAGGACCTCCCAGCTCTCCGGCGGGCAGAGCCAGCGGGTCGCCGTAGCCCGGGCACTCGTACACCGACCGGACGTCGTGTTCGCCGACGAGCCGACCGGCGCGCTCGACAGCGTCAACGCCACAGCTGTACTGGAGGAGTTTCTGCGGCTCGCACGGGACCAGGGCACCGCCGTCGTCATCGTCACGCACGACGCGGCGGTGGCCGAGCACGCCGACAGCCGGTACACGATGACCGACGGGATCCTGAATTGAACCCCTTCCTGCTCGGCGTGCTCCTGCTGTGGCGTGGCGGACGCAGGGGCCGAGCCCGGTTTCTGCTGATGACATTCGGCTGCTCGCTCGGGGTGGCCTGCCTCGCCGCCGTCCTCACAATTCCCACGATCCTCGCCGCTCAGGACGACCGTTCGGCTGCTCGCAATCCCGAACAGGTCATCGAGGTCACCCGCGCCCTGTCAGCCGCCGACACCACCTACTTCCTCCCCTCCCACGTCGACGCCTACGGCTCCGAACCCCTCCGCCGTGTCTTCATCGCACGCGGCACCCCCGGTCGCACACCAGTTCCTCCGGGTGTCGAACGGCTGCCCGCCCCGGGAGAGGTTCTCGTCTCGCCTCGGCTGCGGCGGATTCTCGCCGAGCAGCCCGGCATGGCCGGAATCCTGCCAGGGCGCGTGACCGAGACGATCGGGCCGGAAGGTCTGACCGGGCCCGACGAACTGTTCGCCTACATCGGCAGTCGGCAGGAGCAACTCCCCGAGCCCCTGCTTCTGCACCAGTTCGGCAGCAGCTACCCCTCGTCAACCATCGTCGAAGAGTCGACTCTGGACATCTTGCGGTTCACCCTCGCGTGCGTGGTCCTGCTCCCCCTCGCCGTTTTCCTCTCGGT
The DNA here is from genome assembly GCF_036237275.1 of Streptomyces sp. NBC_01353. GTDB lineage: Bacteria > Actinomycetota > Actinomycetes > Streptomycetales > Streptomycetaceae > Streptomyces. Next base: position 4,260,817 of record NZ_CP108352.1, read on the forward strand.
ATGCGCCCGGCTCTCCGCTGAGTCCCGCGCCCGCAGGCTCGCGGCGCTGCGGCTCGTAGGTATGAGCGTCAAAGACACCCTGCGGGTCAACTCTGGCGAGACGGTGACGGCAGCTTTCCTCGGGGCGCTGCTCGGCGTCGGCGGCTACCTCGTCGTCAACGAGATCATGGCGAGGATCGGCCTGCCCGGTCTCCACTGGTATCCCGCCGACGGCCGCCCTGAGGCCACCACGCTAGCCGCCTGCCTGATCCTCTGCCCCGCACTCGCCTGGTTCGTCGGTCGCCACAGCGCCCGCGCGGCCGCGCTCACCCCGCTCAACATCCGGCGCACCGCCGAACCGAAGCAGCCCCGGATGTACGGGACGCTGCTCCTGCTCCCCGGGCTCGGCGTCATCGGTGGCTACTGCACGCTCAGTATGCTGGGAAGGGATCCGTCCGGCGGCTCCGCCAACTCCCTCCTCGTCCCCGCCGCTGTCCTTCTCACCGGAGCCGGGCTGGTTCTCGGACTCCCACCGATCACAGCGTGGCTCGCCCGCCGGCTAGCCCGCACGACACGGTCACTCCCACTGGCGCTCGCAATGCGCCGCGCCGAGGTCGAGCCGGGCGCTTCCCTGCGCGTGGTCACAGGACTCGTGCTGCTGGTCTTCGCCACCTCCCTTGCCCAAGGCGTCCTCGTTGAACTCGACCAGGTCAGCCGCCGTACAGCGCCTGTCCAGGAGTACCGCTTGTCTGCGGACAGGCTCACCCCCGAGCAGCGCGACAGAATGACACGCGTGGGTGGCGTTCGAGCGCATGCGACCCAGCTTTCATCCGGGACTTACACGGACCGTACCCGCGAGCCCAGTCTCGACGGTGTCATCGCCACCTGTGCCCAACTCGCCGCCTTCGTCGAATCGTCGCAGGGCTGTGTCGACGGGAAGGTGCTCCATCTCCACGACCTGGGGAGCGATTCGAACCCCGATGCGGTACACGGACGCAGCTTCCCGTTCATCCTGAAGAGCCGGACGCTGACCCTAACCGTCCCGCGCGAGCAGATGACCCTCCGCGCGTATCAGCCTTCCGCGTTCGCAGCATCGGATGTGCTCATCCCGCCAACGCTCATCGGCACAGACGAACTACCACCGGGCTCGCAGCTCAGTCTCCTCAGCGATTCCGATCCCCGAACTGTCCGCACGGTCCTCAACGGCGTCGGCACCATCGCGCCCACTGTCGAAGTCGAACCTGTAGGCATTGTCGTGGATGCGCTGAGCCAACTCACCGTCATCCGCAGCCTCCTCGCCGCCGGCATGATCCTAGGCCTCGTCATCAGCGTCGCCGCCTTCGTCGTGTCCGTCGCCGATCGGGCCATGGAGCGGCGTGGGCAGGTCGCCGCGCTCGCGTTGCTCGGGGCCAAGGCGGCGACCTTGCGGGTCGTGCAGTGTGCGCAGGTGGTCTTGCCGCTCGCCGTCGGGCTCGGGGCGGCCGTGGTCACCGGGTGGCTGGCCGAGTCGAGCTATCTGATCACCGGGGGTGGGGCCGTGCACTGGGACTGGAGTGGGTTGCCGCTGCTGCTCGCTTGCTGTCTCGGGGTGCTGATCGCCGCCGCGGTCGCCTCGCTACCCCTCGTACGGCGCCACGTCGATCCGGAGCACATCCGGCGCGACTGACCCGGCCGTGCGTCACCGTCGTCGCCGGGCCGCCGCCGAGGCCGCCCGGGCGATCGGCGGCCCCGCGGCCCCCAGCTCCCCAGCCCCCGCGCCCCCCAGCCCCCGACCACCCCGCGGCCTGGCACCCCCGCCACCCGACCACCCCCCACCCCCCTCACGCCGCCGGCTCATGCCCCGTGCGCCCCGCCACCCGACCACCCCGCGGCCTGGCACCCCCGCCACCCGACCACCCCCCACCCCCCTCACGCCGCCGGCTCATGCCCCGTGCGCCCCGCCACCCGACCACCCCGCGGCATGGCACCCCCTGCCACCCGGCCGGCCCCCCCTCACGCCGCCAGCTCATGCCCCGTGCGCCTCGCCACCCGCCCCGTCAGTGCCAGCGTCATCGACGCGGCTGCCAGGCCGGCCACCAGGGCCGTCCACCAGAGGGTCGCCGGGCCCAGGTTCGTGTAGAGGGTCACGCCCAGGGTGAGGGCCGCGAAGCGGGCTACGCCCCAGGTCCAGCTGAAGGCGCCCTGGTAGCGGCCGCGGGCGTGGGGAGGGGCCAGGTTGGCGATGATCGTCGCGGCGGTGCCCGCGACCACCACCTCGCCCAGGGACCAGACGACCACCGACACCGTGAAGCCCACGACCCCGTCCGCCAGACCCGTCAGGGCCACGCCGATCGCGATCACGGCGCTGCCAGCGCCCTGCACCGGGAGCTGGGGAAGGCGGGACAGCCAGGCCGTGACGAAGGGCTGGAGGGCGACCACCAGGATCGCGTTGACCGCCGCCATCGCCCCGTACACCGCCGGAGAGAGACCGCTGTCGTGGACGGCGAGCGGCAGGGCGACCTCGGTCAGGGAGTAGACGAAGAGCTCGACGCCGAAGAGGGGGAGCAGTGCCAGGGCCAGTCGGTCGCGGAAGACGACTCCGTAGCCGATGCCGTCGTCCGAACCCTGCGCCGCCTTCGCGCGCGGCGGCTCGCTCAGGCGCGTCGCCACCACCACCGCGTAGATCAGCATCGTCCCCGCGTCCACCGCGAACAGCAGCCAGTAGCCCTGCGCCGCCAGGAAGCCGCCGAGCACGCCCGCCACCGCCGTACCGATGTTCACGCCCCAGCCGAACAGGGCGTACGCGCGCTGCCTGCGCTCCGCGTCGACCGCGTCGGCCATCAGCGCGTACGCCGCCGGGCCGACCAACGCGCCCATCGCGCTGATCAGCAGCGCCGCGACCGCCATCGTCCACACGCCCGGCGCCACGAACAGCGCGCCCTGCGCCACTGCCGAGCCGACGAGCCCGATCAGCATCGTCGGACGGCGGCCGAGGCGGTCGGCGAGGACGCCGCCCACCGCCGGGCCGAGCAGATTGCCGGCACCCAGGGCACCGAGGACGTACGTCGTCTCGACCCCCGTCACATCACGCGCGGCGAGGAAGAACACGAGGAAGGGCGTGACCATGAAGCCGAGCCGGTTGATGACGGTGCCGGCGAAGACGGTCCACACGGTGGGCGGAAGTCCGCGGAAGGAGGAGAACATGCGAGGACCATGCGCCCGGGACACCACGACCATCCATTGATTAAGCTCAGACCGAATCGATCAGCGGTGTGGGGGACACATGGAATCGGGGCTCAACTTCTCGGCTGCGGACCTGGCACAGACCCGGTTCGCGGTCTCCCCCATGTGGGAGGTCGTCACCAGCTTCCGGCTGCTCAGGGACACCACCGAGCCGCCACTGCACCGGCGTTGGGCCGCGCAGGTACGGCCCCGGCTCGCGCAGGCGGGACTCGACAACGGCTGGCTGGCCGAACTGGTCCCGGGCCACGGCTTTCTCGCCGACTTCCTCAACCCGACCCCCGCCACCCCCTTCCCCACCCTCGCCGCCGAACTGGACGCGATCCGCGCGTCCACGCCCGCGCAGGTGCGCGACGACCTGGACATCCTCCGCACCAAGGACCCGGTCGGCCACCGCCCCTCGCCACGGCTGCGGCTGCTGCGCGAGGCGCCCGAGGAGGCCCTGGAGAAGGTCGCCGCCGAGATCGAGACGTACTGGGAACTCGCCCTCGCCCCCTACTGGGCCCGCATCCGTCAGCTCCTCGAAGCCGATGTCTTCCACCGCGCCCGGCAGGTCGCCGAGCACGGCTCGGCGCGCGTCCTGAGCGAACTCCACGAGACCGTCTGGTGGGACGACGACACCCTGCACCTGGTCCGCCGCCACTGCGCCACCATGACCCGCGACCAGGTCGGCTCGGGGCTGCTGCTCGTCCCCTCGGCGTTCGCCTGGCCCCGCGTCCTGACCCGCGCGGTGGCACCGGATCCGCCCCAACTCGCCTATCCCGCACGGGGTGTCGGCAACCTCTGGGAGCCGCGTACGAACGCCGCGACCGACGCCGTCGCCGCCGTCCTCGGCCGCTCCCGCACCCTGCTCCTCACCGAACTCGACACCCCGGCCTCCACCACCCAACTCGCCGTCCACTGCGGCCTGTCGGCCGCCGGCGTCTCCCAGCACCTCACGGCACTGCGCAACGCGGGCCTCGTCACCGCGCACCGCAGCGGCCGCTCCGTCCTCTACGCCCGCACCTCGGTCGCGGACGCCCTGCTCGCCCCCTCGGAAGAGCTCGTATGACCTGATCCCGGTTCGGATCGGGTCGTCGTCGTACGTGACCGAGTACGGCGACCTGATCCCGGTCGGATCGGGTCGTCGTCGTACATGACCGCTCATCGCGTCGGCGGCCCGGTGCCGCGAGTACGGCCCGTGGTGCTGATGGGCTTCCTGGCTTTCGTGCGCTCTTGCGTTGGAGTCCACTCCAGCTTCTAGAGTGCCGCGCGAACCGGCTGCAGCAAGCCAGAAGGCCAAGGGGGAGGTCCGACACATGCGTTATCGCGTACTCGGCGGGACCGGGATCGAAGTCAGCGCGTACTGCCTCGGCACGATGATGTTCGGCGCCGTCGGAAATCCCGACCACACGGACTCCGTACGCGTCATCCATGCCGCGCTCGACCAGGGCATCAACTTCGTGGACACCGCCGACATGTACTCGGCCGGCGAGTCCGAGGAGATCGTCGGCAAGGCGCTGCGCGACCCCAAGCGGCGGGACGGCGTCGTCCTCGCCACCAAGGGGTACTTCCCGATGGGCGAAGGGCCGGCCCGCGGCGGTCTCTCGCGGCGCTGGCTCACCCGGGCCGTCGAGGACAGCCTGACGCGGCTCGGCACCGACTGGATCGACCTCTACCAGGTCCACCGGCCCGACCACCGTACGGACATCGAGGAGACGCTCGCCGTCCTCGGCGACCTCCAGGCGCAGGGCAAGATCCGGGCGTTCGGCTGCTCGACCTTCCCCGCCGAGGAGATCGTCGAGGCGCACGCCGTCGCCGAGCGGCGCGGCCTGCGCCGCTTCCGTACCGAGCAGCCGCCGTACTCGCTGCTCGCGCGGGGCATCGAGGCCTCGGTGCTGCCGGTGGCGCAGCGGTACGGGATGGGGGTGCTGACCTGGAGTCCGCTGGCGTCCGGGTTCCTCACCGGGAAGTACCGCAAGGACCGGCCGATGGACCTCACGAGCGGGCGCCCCGCGCTCCATCCGCACCGCTTCGACCCGACGATCCCCGGCAACGCCGCGAAGCTCGACGCGGTCGAGCAACTCGTCGCCCTGGCGGAGGACATCGGCTGCTCGCTGCCCGAACTGGCCATCGCCTTCGCGGCGGCGCACCCGGCCGTGACGTCCGTGATCATCGGGCCGCGGACGGGGGAACAGCTGGAGGGACTGCTGAAGGGCGCCTCGCTGGTCCTCGACGACCAGGCCCTCGACCGGATCGACGAGATCGTCCCGCCGGGAACGAACCTCTACCAGGCGGACGGCGTGTGGCGCCCGCCGGCTCTGACGAACGCGACGCTGCGACGCCGGGCGTTGGGCGAGCGCGCGGCGGGGTGAGGAGGTCGCCCCCACAGCGCGGCGGATCGCCGGCCATGTCGTCTTCTTCGAGAAGGAGGACGAGTTCGTGGAGCGGGAGACCGACTTCCTGTCGGTGTGAGGGGCCATGCTTACCGGCATGGGTACGAAGAGGCGTCCGATCACGACGGACGAGCGCAGGGCCCGGCTGGCCGTACGGCACCGGCTGGCCGGGACGGCACGGGCGGCGGACGTGTCCGAGGTCGCGGAGTCCCTGGTGGCTCTGCACGCGACCGACCCGGCGAGCGTCTTCCTCGCGGTGGGGGCGCGGCTGCGCGGGGACGAAGGGCCGGTACGCGCTCTGGAACAGGCCCTGTACGAGGACCGGACGCTGACCCGGATGCACGGGATGCGGCACACCATCTTCGTCTTCCCGACCGACCTCACTCCCGCCGTGCACGCCTCCACCACGCGGGACGTCGCCACCCGCGAACGGGCCATGCTGATCAGGGACCTGCGCAAGGGCAGCGCGTACGACGAGGAGTGGCTCGCGGAGACCGAGCGTCTGCTGACGACGGAGCTGACGGCGCGGGGCGAGGCGACGGGCGCCGAGCTCGGTGCGGCCGTACCGCGGCTCCGCGTGCAGTACGTGTACGGGGTCGGCACCCGTCAGGAGGGGAACCAGCCGCTCTCCAGCCGGCTGCTGCGCGTCCTCGGCATGGAGGGCCGGATCGCCCGTGGCCGGCCGCAGGGCACCTGGACCTCCAGCCGCTTCCGCTGGACGCTGACGCCGGAGCGCCCCGACCCGAGCGACGCGGACGCCCACGCCGAACTCGTACGGCGCTGGTTGGCGACCTGCGGGCCGGCGACCGAGGCCGACCTGAAGTGGTGGACCGGCTGGAAGGTCACCGACGTCCGCAAGGCGCTGGCGGCGCTCGGCGCGGAGGAGGTCGAGCTGACGGAGGGCACCGGCTACGTCCTGCCGGACGACACCGCTCCCGTACCCGAGCCGGAGCCGTGGGCGGCGCTGCTCCCCTCGCTCGACCCGACGGCGATGGGCTGGCAGCAGCGCGACTGGTACATCGATCCGGTGTACCGGCCGGCGCTGTACGACCGCAGCGGGAACATCGGCCCGACGGTGTGGTGGAACGGCCGCGTCGTCGGCGTCTGGGCCCAGCGCCCGGACGGCGAGATCGCCCACCGGCTGCTCGCCGACGTGGGCGCGGAGGCCGGTGCCGCGATCGCGGCCGAGGCGGAGCGGCTCGCGGGCTGGATCGGCGACGTACGGGTGACTCCCCGCTTCCGCTCGCCGTTGGAGCGGGAAGTGGCGGCCGCGGAGATCTGAGGTTCGAGCCATGGTTCCTGCGGGTGGAATCCGAGAAGAATTCGGAACGGCCCCCGCGAGGTGTCGAGGATCGGCGCCCGGCTCCGACGTCCCCTGTGAAAGGCATCCGGGAACCGGATGAGCCACCACCGAAGGAGAAGGTCATGAAGTACCTCGTCATGGTGCAGGGATCCCAGGCCGACTACGACGTGATGAGCGGCAAGCGCGCCGGGCAGGGTCCCGTGTGGAGCGAGCAGGACATGAAGGCGATGTTCGAGCACATGGGGTCGATCAACAACGACCTCGCGGAGTCGGGCGAGCTGGTCGACGCGCAGGGGCTCGTCGAGCCGGCCCGGACGCGCTTCGTGTCCGTCGACAAGGCCGGGAAGCCGGTCATCACCGACGGGCCGTACAGCGAGACGAAGGAGCTGCTCGCCGGGTACTGGGTGCTCGACTGCGCGAGCCTGGAGCGGGTCACCGAGATCGCGGAGCGCGTCGCCCGGTGTCCGCAGCCCGCGGGGGCGCCGGAGTACCCGGTGGTGATCCGCCAGATCGACCAGCGGTCCGAGTCCGAGTTCCTCGCCGGCTGAGCGTGGACGAGGAGGAGACGGTCGAGGACCTGCTGCGCCGGCACGCGCCGCAGGTCCTCGGCGCGCTCGTGCGCCGGTACGGGCACTTCGACGCCGCGGAGGACGCCGTGCAGGAGGCCCTGCTGGCCGCCGCGCGGCAGTGGCCGGAGGCGGGGACGCCCGCGAACCCGCGCGGCTGGCTGATCCGGGTGGCCTCGCGGCGGCTGACGGACCAACTGCGGGCGGACGAGGCGCGGGCGCGGCGGGAGGAGACGGCCGCCCGTCTGGAACTCCGCGAAACCCGGGCGGCCCCGTCCGACGACGACACGCTCACCCTCCTCTTCCTCTGCTGCGACCCGGCGCTCGCGCCCGCCGCCCGGATCGCGCTGACGCTGCGCGCGGTGGGGGGCCTCACCACGGCGGAGATCGCCCGGGCCCATCTCGTACCCGAGGCGACGATCGCGCAGCGGATCAGCCGGGCGAAGTCGAAGCTCCGCGACCACCCCTTCCACCCTCCCGGCCCGGACGACCGGGACGCCCGCCTGGCCACCGTCCTCCAGGTGCTCTACCTGATCTTCAACGAGGGCTACACCGCGACCTCGGGCCCCACCCTCCACCGCGGCGACCTGGCCGGCGAGGCGATCCGGCTGACCCGGGCCGTGCGCCGTCTGCTGCCCCGGGAGGGCACGGTGACCGGTCTGCTGGCCCTGATGCTCCTGACGGAGGCTCGCAGTGCGGCCCGCACGGGCTCGCACGGCGAGCTGATCCCCCTGGACGAACAGGACCGCGGGCTCTGGGACGCCGCCGCGATCGCCGAGGGCACGGCCCTGGTCGAGGAGGCCCTCGCGGAGGGCCCGCCGGGCCCGTACCAGCTCCAGGCGGCGATCTCGGCCCTCCACGACGAGGCGGCGCGCCCCGAGGACACGGACTGGCCGCAGATCCTCGCCCTCTACGACCTGCTGGTCGCCCAGGCCCCAGACCCGATGGCGGAACTGGGCCGCGCGGTGGCCGTCGCGATGGTCCACGGCCCGGAGTCCGGCCTCACCGAACTCACCGCCCTGGAACCCCGCCTGAAAGACCACCACCGCCTTCCTGCGGTCCGCGCCCACCTCCTCGAACGCACCGGCGCGACCGAAGCGGCCCGCGAGGCCTACGAGGAAGCGGCCCACCTCACCCTCAGCCTCCCGGAACGCCACTACCTGCGCACACGGGCAGCCCGGCTGAGTGAGTGAGCGTGCGGGCCGCGGCCCGACCAGCCCCGCGCGGCGCCCGCGCAGCACATACCACCACAACGAAAGCACCCCCGGGGGCGCTTCCCCGGGGGTGCGTGACCGTGTGCCGACGCGTCAGTCCGTCGCGATGCCGTTCAGCTTCTTGGCGATCTTCGTGAGGCGTGCACCCTGGTAGCGCGCCGCCTGGAGCACGTTCTCCTCCGGGGCGCCGTTCTCGCCCGGGTGCGCCGTGCCGTAGGGGTTGCCGCCTCCCGCGTAGACCGCCGGGTCGGTGAAGCCGGGGGAGACGATGACCGAGCCCCAGTGGTGGAAGGTGTTGTAGAGCGCGAGCAGCGTCGACTCGTTGCCGCCGTGGACGTTGTGGGCGCTGGTGAAGGCGGTCGCCGGCTTGTCGGCCATGACGCCCTGCTGCCACAGCCCGCCCGAGGTGTCGATGTACTGCTTCAGCTGCGCGGCGACGTTGCCGAACCGGGTGGGCGAGCCGAGGGCGTAGGCGTCGGCCCACTCCAGGTCGTCGAGCGTGGCGATCTCGGCGTCGCTCGTGGCGTCCACATGGGCGCGCCAGGCCGGGTTCGAGTCGATGGCGGCGTCGGGGGCGAGCTCGGGCACCCGGCGCAGCCGGACCTCCGCACCCGCCTTCTCGGCGCCTTCGGCGACGGCCTGGGCGAGCTCGTGCACGTTCCCCGTGGCCGAGTAGTAGATGACAGCAACCTTGACGGACATGACGAGCCCCTTAAGCGGATTCAGTTCCGGTTCAACGGGTCCGAGCGTAAGTGGATATCCATCCGCTTCGCAAGGGGAACCCGCGAAGAACCGGATATCGCTCCGTTATGCTCGAGTCACGGACGGACCGAGGGGGCGGCTCGGGGCGAAGGGCGACGGGCGAAGGGCAGGCGGACGAGATGACCACGAAGAAGAGACCGGGACCCGGCCCCGAAGCGGGGCCCTCACAGGGGCCCCAGACCGCCCACGGACCCGAGACCGCTCCCGGACCGGAGCCGATCCCGGGATCCGAGAACGCCCCCGGACCCGAGCCGATCCCCGCACCGCTCCCCGCCTCCGGCATCCCCTCCGGCCCCGGGATCACCCTGCTCCCCACCGCCGGTCGCGCCGCCCCCGAGCGGGCGGACGCCGCGCGCAACCGGCGCAAGATCCTCGACGCGGCGGCGCGGATCGTCGCCGAGGTGGGGCCCGAGGCCGTCACCATGAACCAGGTCGCCCACGCCAGCGGTATCGGCGTCGGCACGGTCTACCGCCGCTTCGGCGACGTCTCCCAGCTCCTGTGGGCCCTCCTCGACGACCGGGAGCGGCAGTTCCAGGAGGCGTACATGGGCGGCCCGCCCCCGCTCGGCCCCGGCGCACCCGCCGAAGAGCGGCTGCACGCCTTCCTCGACGCCCTCGTCGACCGGGTCATCGAGCAGCGTGAACTCCTGCTCGCCGCCCAGGCCGCCGCCCCCAGCGCGCGCTACACCAGCGGTGCGTACCTCGCGATGCACACCCATGTCGCCCTGCTGCTCTCGCGGCTGCGGCCCGAGGCGAACGGCGCGCTGCTCGCCCATCTCCTGCTCGCACCGTTCTCGCCGAGCCTGATGCACCACCTGTCGGTCGAGCGCGAGCTCTCCGCCGACGAGCTCAAGGAGGGGCTCAACGCGCTGCTGAACCTGGGGGGATGAGCGCCGCGAGCCCGTCCAGTACGCGGGCGAGACCGAAGGCGTAGGCGTGGCCGGCGTCGTACAGACCCTGGTACGCCACGGCCGACGCCTCCCCCACCCGCGTCGCCAGCGGGAAGCGCTCCGGGTCGAGCACCCGGGTCAGCAGCGGCTCGTGCGCGGCCCACCACTCGTGGTCGGACAGCACGCTCTCCCGCTCCACGGCCCGCGCGTCCAACTCCGTCCGTGCCACGGTCTGCACGAAGCCGAGGACATGGGTCAACGCCGAGTCCATGGCCACGTCGTCGAGCCCCACACCCTCGAAGGCCCCGAGCTCGTGCTCGTACTTCGTCATCACCCCCGGGCCGAGCGGCGGCCGGTGGACCCGGAGCTCCGCCAGCCACGGATGGCCCAGATACAGCGCACGGTTGGCGTCGGCGACCGCCGTCACCCGCTCCCGCCAGGGCTCGCCCGCCGCGAAGGCCGGACGCGGCATCCCCAGGAAGACGGAGTCCAGCATCAGATCGAGCAGCTCGGCCTTGCCCGGGACGTAGGTGTAGAGCGTCATGGGGGTCACGCCCAGACGCCGGGCGACCGCGCGCATGGTGAGAGCGTCGAGCCCGCCCTCATCGGCCAGACCGATCGCCGCCTCCACGACCGCGTCGACCGTCAGCCCCTGCCGAGGGCCTCGCCGGCCCCCCGGGACCGACGGCGCGCCGTCCCGCCACAGCAGCTCCAGGGTCCGCGCCGGATCCCCCGCCCCACTGCTCCGCTCCTTCGCCATGACACCCATTCTCGCAGGTCAGACCTATTTCCCGTTACTTTGTACGGTGTATAGAGTAACGTGGTCCTGATACGGGACCACCATCGGAGGGCGCACCCATGACCACCCCCGCCGCAGCGGACAGCCACCACGTCATCCAGGTCCGCGGAGCCCGGGAGAACAACCTCAAGGACGTCTCCGTCGACCTCCCCAAGCGTCGCCTCACCGTCTTCACCGGTGTCTCCGGCTCCGGGAAGTCCTCGCTCGTCTTCGGCACCATCGCCGCCGAGTCGCAGCGCCTGATCAACGAGACCTACAGCGCCTTTCTCCAGTCCTTCATGCCGGCCCTCGGCCGGCCGGACGTGGACGGACTGCACAACCTGAGCGCCGCGATCGTCGTCGACCAGGAGCGGATGGGCGCCAACTCCCGCTCCACGGTGGGCACGGCGACCGACGCGTACACAATGCTCCGGATCGTCTTCAGCCGCCTCGGCACCCCGCACATCGGCACCTCCGGCGCCTTCAGCTTCAACCTGCCCGAGGGCATGTGCCCGCGCTGCGAGGGCGTCGGCCAGATCTCCGACATCGACGTCGACGAGCTCGTCGACCGCACCAAGTCCCTCAACGAGGGCGCCATCACCGTGCCGGGCTACGCCGTCGACTCCTGGATGTGGCAGGTCATGGCCCACTCCGGCTTCTACGACCCCGACAAGAAGTTGGCGGACTTCACCGAGCAGGAGTGGGAGGACTTCCTCCACAAGCCGTCCTGCAAGGTGAAGGTCGGCTCCAACAACTTCACCTACGAGGGCCTGGTCCTGAAGCTCCAGCGCACGGTCCTCTCCAAGGACCGCGAAGCCATGCAGGCCCACATCCGGGCCTTCGTGGACCGCGCCGTGGTCTTCCGCACCTGCCCCGAGTGCGAGGGCACCCGCCTGACCCGGGCCGCCCTGTCGTCCCGTATCGACGGGGTCAACATCGCCGAGTGCTCGGCGATGCAGATCAGCGACCTGGCCGACTTCGTCCGCCGGATCGAGGACCCTTCCGTCGCCCCGCTCCTCGCGGGCCTGCGCGAACTGCTCGAGTCCCTCGTCGAGATCGGCCTCGGCTATCTCAGCCTGGACCGGGCCTCCGGCACGCTCTCGGGCGGCGAGGCGCAGCGCGTGAAGATGGTGCGGCACCTCGGCTCCTCACTCACCGACGTCACGTACGTCTTCGACGAGCCCACCACGGGACTGCACCCGCACGACATCCAGCGCATGAACGACCTGCTGCTGCGGCTGCGCGACAAGGGCAACACGGTCCTCGTCGTGGAGCACAAGCCGGAAGTCATCGAGATCGCCGACCACGTGGTGGACCTGGGTCCGCGGGCGGGCTCGGCGGGCGGCGAGATCTGCTACTCCGGCGATGTGCCCGGCCTGCGCACCTCCGGGACGCTGACCGGCGACCACCTCGCGCACCGGGCGAAGCTGCGCGCCGAGGTACGGCCCCGGACCGGCTCGCTCTCCATCGAGGGGGCGACCCAGCACAACCTCCGGAACGTGAGCGTCGAGATCCCGACCGGCGTCCTGACCGTCGTCACGGGCGTCGCCGGCTCCGGCAAGTCGTCCCTCATCCACGGGAACCTGCCGGGCCGGGAGGGTGTCGTCGTCGCCGACCAGTCCCCGATCCGCGGCTCGCGCCGCTCGAACCCGGCGACGTACACGGGAGTGCTCAACCCGATCCGTACCGCCTTCGCCAAGGCCAACGGCGTCAAGGCCGCGCTCTTCAGCGCCAACTCGGAGGGCGCGTGCCCGACGTGCAACGGGCTCGGTCTCGTCTACACCGACCTGGCGATGATGGCGGGCGTCGCCTCGGTCTGCGAGGAGTGCGAGGGCAAGCGCTTCACAAGTGCGGTGCTCTCCTACACCCTCGACGGGAAGAACATCCACGAGGTCCTGTCGATGTCGATCGAGGAGGCGTACGACTTCTTCACGGCGAAGGGCCAGGCGCGGACGATCCTCGGCCGGCTGAAGGACGTCGGCCTCGGCTACCTCCGCCTCGGCCAGCCCCTCAACACCCTCTCGGGCGGCGAGCGGCAGCGCCTGAAGCTGGCGATCCACATGGCCGAGAAGGGCGCGATCTACGTCCTCGACGAGCCGACCACCGGGCTGCACCTGGCCGACGTCGACCAGCTCCTGGCCCTCCTGGACCGGCTCGTCGAGGCGGGCAACACGGTCGTGGTCATCGAGCACCATCAGGCGGTCATGGCCCACGCCGACTGGCTGATCGACCTGGGCCCGGGCGCGGGCCACGACGGCGGCAGCATCGTCTTCGAGGGCACCCCGTCCGAACTGGTCGAGAAGGGCGACACCCTGACGGCACGCCACCTCAAGGCGTACGTGGGCGCCTGAGCCGTGGCCGTGGGTGCGGCTCAGGTACGCCTCCCGCACCCACGGCTCCCCGTCCATACCCTGAAACGATCTGGACCCCGCCCTCCCTTGCGGCGCACCATCGGCCCCATGGCGACCTTCCTCATCCTCCATGGCTTCCAGAACCACCGCCCGCCCGGCCACTGGCACCACTGGCTGGCCGGGGAGCTGCGGGAGCGCGGGCACGAGGTGCGCTACCCCCAGCTGCCCGAGCCGGACGCGCCCGTCCTGGAGGACTGGGCGGCGGCGCTGCGCGCGCAGCTCGACCGACCGGCCGAGGGCGAGTTCGTCGTGATCGCACAGCCTGTCCGTCCTGCTCTGGCTGCGGGCCGCCTCGTCCGACGTGGACCGGGTCCTGCTCGTCGCCCCGCCCTCCCCCGCCGTGACGGCCTCGATCCCCGAGATCGCCGCCTTCGCCGAGGGGCTCGACCTGGACGCTGTCCGGCTGAAGGCGCCGGTACGGCTCGTGTACGCCGCCGGGGACCCGTACTGCCCCGAGGGGGCCGACGTGCACTACGGCACCCCGCTCGGCCTCGACATGGACGTCGTCCCGGGCGGCGCGCACCTCACCCCGGACTCCGGGTACGGGGAGTGGCCCTCGGTCCTTCGGTGGTGCGAGGACCCGGCGACGAGACTGGACCCCCGGTAGGCCGCGGGCGCTCCGCGGAGGGGTGAGCGCATCGGGACCGGTTGACCGCATCGGGTGACCGGCCGTGCGCCTGCCGCACCGCGGAGAGATCATCGATCCATGACCACCGAGATCCACCTCGCCCAGCAGCCGGAGGCCGACGAGCTGCTCGGCCGTTCCCCGCTCGCCGCGCTCGTCGGCATGCTGCTCGACCAGCAGGTCCCCATGGAGTGGGCGTTCTCCGGGCCGTACACGATCGCCCAGCGGCTCGGCACGGACGATCTCGACGCGGGGCAGATCGCCGCGTACGACCCCGAGGCGTTCGGCACGCTGCTCTCCGAGAAGCCCGCCGTGCACCGCTACCCCGGCTCGATGGCCAAGCGGATCCAACAGCTGTGCCAGTTCCTCGTCGACGAGTACGGCGGGGACGCCGAGGCCGTCTGGGCGGACGCGGGGAGCGGGAAGGAGCTGCTGGCCAGGCTGAAGGCGCTGCCCGGTTTCGGGGTGCAGAAGGCGCAGATCTTCCTCGCGCTGCTGGGCAAGCAGTACGGCGTACGTCCGGAGGGCTGGCAGGAGGCGGCCGGCGCGTACGGCGAGACCGGCTCGTACCGTTCGGCGGCCGACATCACCGGACCGGAGTCCCTCGCCAAGGTCCGCGCCTTCAAGCAGGAGGCGAAGCGTGCCGCAAAAGCGGCTAAATCGGCAGAGAATTGACGGTTCCGAATGTCAATCCTGCTAAATGCGACATGAATTGTCGCGGATCTGTTCACAGCGAGCACCCGAGATCGCTAACTTCCCCTCAACCTCGTTCGTATCGGGAAGGACCTCTGTGAACGCATCCTCTCGCAGAGCCGCGGCCACCCTGGCCGCAGCCGCACTCGCGACCCCGCTCCTGCTCGGCGCCGCTTCCCCCGCCACCGCCACTCCGGACCCCGGGGCCAAGCCCGCCCGGGACGCCGCGCAGCTGGCGAAGAAGCTGGTCCGCGAGACGTCCGGCAAGGACGCCTACCAGCACCTGCAGAAGTTCCAGGCGATAGCCGACTCGGCCGGCGGTCACCGCGCGGCCGGCTCGCTCGGGCACGACGCCTCCGCGGCGTACGTGTACCAGCAGCTCAAGAAGGCCGGCTACAACGTCTCGTACCAGACGTTCGACTTCATCTACACCGAGACGCTCGCCCAGAAGGCCTCCGTCATCTCCCCGGCGCCCCGCGACATCCAGATCGCGGCGATGACCTACACCAAGTCGACGCCGGTCGGCGGTATCAAGGCCGACCTTGCCACCGTCCCGGTCGACGCCGACGGCACCACCGGCTGTGAGCCGGCCGACTTCGCCTCCTCGACCTTCACCGGCAAGGTCGCCCTGATCAAGCGCGGCGGCTGCACCTTCGCCGTGAAGCAGGAGAACGCCGCGGCGGCGGGCGCCGCGGGCGCGATCATCTACAACAACACCGACGGCGCCCTCTCCGGCACGCTCGGCGACCCGGCGGCCGGGAAGATCCCGACCGGTGGCGTCACCCAGGCCGAGGGCGAGAAGCTCGCCGCCGACCTCGCCAAGGGGCCGGTGAACATCTCCTTCGAGATCCGCCAGCTCCAGGAGAAGCGCTCCACCAACAACGTCATCGCGGAGACGAAGGGCGGCAACGCGGCCAACACCGTGATGCTCGGCTCGCACCTCGACTCCGTGACCGCAGGCCCCGGCATCAACGACAACGGCTCCGGCTCCGCCGGTCTGCTCCAGGCCGCCCTGGAGCTCGCCCAGTCGAAGGAGAAGGTCCGCAACAAGGTCCGCTTCGCCTGGTGGTCGGCCGAGGAGAACGGCCTGCTCGGCTCCGAGCACTACGTCGCGAACATGAGCGAGCTGGACAAGAAGGAAGTCAAGCTCTACCTCAACTTCGACATGATCGCGTCGCCGAACTACGGCCTGTTCGTCTACGACGGCGACGACTCGGACAAGGTCGGCGCGGGCGCGGGCCCCGAGGGCTCCGCCCAGCTCGAGCGCGACATCAACGAGTTCATGGACAAGCGCGGACTCCCGCACGAGGGCACCGACTTCACGGGCCGCTCGGACTACGGCCCGTTCATCGAGGTCGGCATCCCGTCGGGCGGCACCTTCACCGGCGCCGAGGGCATCAAGACGGCGGCGCAGGCGGCCAAGTTCGGCGGGACGGCGGGTGTCGCGTACGACGTGAACTACCACGCGGCCGGTGACAACCTGTCGAACGTCAACATGAAGGCCTTCGACGCCAACATCGACGTCATCGCCAACGCCGTGGGCACCTACGCCCACGACATCAGCTCCCTGAAGAAGCCGGTCGTCTCCGTCCCGACGGAGGGCGACGCGGGCAGCGGCGGCGGCCTCCACGAGGACCACGGCCACGAGGTCACCGAGTAACACGACCTCCCGAGCGCGGGCCCGGTCCCTTCAGGGGGCCGGGCCCTACCTCTTCCTGCGCGCCGTGCCGAAGACCGAGCGGCTGATCTCGCGGCCCAGCTGCGTCCCGATCGACCGCGCCAGCGACGTGAAGATCCCGCTCCCCGCCACCTGCTCGGCGAGCGACTCGTCCTCCTTCTGCGGCGCCCGCGCCGGCGTCTTCGCCGCCTCGGCCTCCTGCGCCGCCCGCACCGCCGCAGCCTCCGCCGCCTGCTGCTCCGCCGTCAGCTTCTCGTACGCCGACTCCCGGTCCACCGCCTCCGCGTACCGCCCGTACAGCGGCGAGCCCTTCACCGCCGCCTCCAGCACTCCCGCCTCGATCGGACCCATCAGGGACTCCGGCGCCCGCAGCCGCGTCGCCGCCACGGGGGTAGGCGCGCCCGTCTCGCTCAGCACGGTCACCACCGCCTCGCCCGTCCCGAGGCCCGTCAGAACCTCCTCCAGGTCGTACGGCGATTTCGGGAACGTCCGTACCGTCGCCTTCAACGCCTTCGCGTCGTCCGGCGTGAACGCCCGCAGCGCGTGCTGCACCCGATTGCCCAGCTGAGCCAGCACATCGCCCGGCACGTCCTTCGGCGTCTGGGTCACGAAGAAGATCCCGACCCCCTTCGAGCGAATCAGCCGCACTGTCTGCGTGATCGACTCCAGGAACGCCTTCGACGCCCCGTTGAACAGCAGATGCGCCTCGTCGAAGAAGAACACCAGCTTCGGCTTCTCCAGATCCCCGACCTCGGGCAGGTCGTTGAAGAGATCCGCCAGCATCCACATCAGGAACGTCGAGAAGAGCTGCGGCTTGTCCTGCACGGCCGGCAGCTCCAGTACGGACACCACACCGCGCCCGTCCTCCGCCGTCCGCAGGAACTCGGCCGTGTCGAACTCCGGTTCCCCGAAGAACCCGCCCGCGCCCTGCTGCTCGAACGCCGTGATCGACCGCAGGATCACGCCGGCCGTCACCGTCGAAAGCCCGCCGATCCCCTTCAGCTCCGGCTTCCCGGTGTCCGAGACCAGGAAGGCCACCACAGCCCGCAGATCCTTCAGGTCCACCAGCTCCAGGCCCTTGGAGTCCGCGTAATGGAAGATCAGGCCGAGCGACTGCTCCTGCGTCTGGTTCAGCTGGAGCACCTTCGACAGCAGCACAGGCCCGAAGCTGGTGACCGTCGCCCGCACCGGGATACCGGGGCCGGTGCCCCCGAGCCCGTAGAACTCGCAGGGGAAGCCCCTCGACGCCCACTCCTGCCCCACCTGCGCGGCCCGCTCGCGGACCTTCTCGCCCTCCGTGCCCGGCGCCGAGATCCCGGAGACGTCCCCCTTGATGTCGGCGAGGAAGACGGGCACACCGTTCGCCGACAGCTGCTCGGCGATGAGCTGGAGGGTCTTCGTCTTGCCCGTGCCGGTCGCGCCGGCGACCAGGCCGTGGCGGTTGAGCATCGGAAGGGGGATACGGATCGACGCATCCGGGTGACACGTCCCGTCCCACAGCAGCGCCCCCAGATCGAGCGCGGCACCGGTGAAGGCGTACCCGGCCGCGATCTCGGTGGCCGGAGACTGCTCGCTCACGCTCATCAGAGGACCCCAATTCCCGTTTTGCGGCGGTTTGCCCCAGCATCCCACTGCGCTCGCGTGGCTGCGCCGGGAGCCGCTTGACCGGTAGGCTTTCCGTGTGATCTTCAAGCGCATCGGAAACGGCCGGCCGTATCCCGACCACGGCCGGGAAAGCACCCGGCAGTGGGCGGACGTCGCCCCGCGCCCGGTCCGCCTCGATCAGCTGGTCACCACCAAGGGCCAGCTGGACCTGGAGACGCTGCTCGCCGAGGACTCGACCTTCTACGGCGACCTCTTCGCGCACGTCGTGAAGTGGCGGGGCGACCTCTACCTCGAGGACGGGCTGCACCGCGCGGTGCGCGCGGCACTCCAGCAGCGGCAGGTTCTGCACGCCCGCGTGCTGGAAATGGACTAGCGCGGCCCGCAGTTTGACCCGTTCGGGGGCTCTCCCCGTCCATCCGGACGCGATCACATGATCGTCAAGTATCCAACTCCGACGGACGGGATTACGCTGCGTCCATGAGCATGCTCACTCCCCCCGGAATGGGCGGAAAATACCGCATCACGGGCGACAAGTACCCCCGTATGCGCCGCCCTCGGCACAGGCGCAGGATCGTCCTCGCGGCCGGGGCCGCCGTGGTCGTGCTCGGCGCGGCCGGTTGGGGGACCCTGCAGCTCGTCGCCGTGTTCTCCGGCGACGACGACACGAAGACGACGGCCGGTCGCAGCGCCGACTGCAAGCCCGTCACCAAGGCGACCACCGCGCCGGTCGCCGCCCTGCCCAAGCCCGCGCAGATCACGGTGAACGTCTACAACGCGACCCCGCGCAGCGGCCTCGCGAAGTCGACCGCCGACGAGCTGAAGAAGCGCGGGTTCGTCATCGGCAAGGTCGGCAACGCGCCCGCCGCGTACGACAAGAAGGTGCCCGGCGCCGGGATACTGCTCGGCGCCCCCGGGGCCACCAAGGGCGCGTTCACGGTCCTGGGCACCCAGCTGAAGGGCACCACGGCCAAGACGGACACGCGCGCGACGGCGGACGTGGACCTGATCATCGGGACGGCCTTCAAGAGCCTGGACCCGAAATCGACGGCGGACGCGGCCCTGGTCGCTCTCAACAAGCCCAAGCCCGCGCCCACCGGTAAGTGCTGACGCCGTACGAAGCCTCGTACCGTACGGAGTCGAAGCCGTACGGAACCGAGGCGCCTTACTAGTCGGCCGAGCCGTACATGCGGTCGCCCGCGTCGCCCAGGCCCGGGACGATGTAGCCGTTCTCGTTGAGGCGCTCGTCGACCGAGGCGGTCACCACGGTCACCGGCGTGCCCGCCAGCTCGCGCTCCATGATCTCGACGCCCTCAGGGGCGGCGAGCAGCACGACGGCGGTCACATCGTCCGCGCCACGCTTGATCAGCTCCCGGATCGCCGCGACGAGCGTGCCACCGGTCGCCAGCATCGGGTCCAGGACGTACACCTGGCGGCCCGAGAGGTCCTCCGGCATCCGCGTCGCGTAGGTCGACGCCTCCAGCGTCTCCTCGTTGCGGATCATGCCGAGGAAACCGACCTCGGCGGTCGGCAGGAGCCGCACCATGCCGTCGAGCATCCCGAGGCCGGCACGGAGGATCGGGACCACCAGCGGCCGCGGGTACGACAGCTTCACACCCGTCGTGGGAGTCACGGGGGTCTCGATGTCGACCTGCTCGGTGCGCACGTCCCTGGTGGCCTCGTAGGCGAGCAGGGTGACCAGCTCGTCGGCGAGCCGGCGGAAGGTCGGGGAGTCGGTGCGCTTGTCGCGCAGCGTGGTGAGCTTGTGGGCGACCAGCGGGTGATCGACGACGTGGAGACGCATGACTCCAACAGTAGCCCGCACTGGCATCAACCCACGCCGTGGAGGGAAGGTGGTGGCACAGGACCCAGTCGTGGGGTGGTGTGGCCCATGCCCGACCCGGCAGACACTGCCGACGCAGGGGGCGGCGAAAGGCCGCCGGAGACCGACGCGGAGCGCCGCAGGCGCCGCGCCCAGTTCCTGCGCGAGCTGCACGAGGCGAAGGCACTGCGCGAGCGCGTCCAGCCCCGGCGCGCGCGGGCCGCCAGGATGCGCCAGGCGATGCGGATGCGCACCTTCCGCTGGTGACGGCCGCAGCGCCCGACGCCGCGTGTGCGCCCTCTGTGCGCCGGGGCCGTGCGCCGGTGCCGCGCGTCCACCCGTTCACCGTCTCGTTCAGACTGATGCACGACGCAAGAGCCGAAGACCTCTCCTGAAGCCGCTGTTTCTGCCACGATGCCGATTGGGCGGGGCATAAGGAGCGCGCCGCCGGATCGTCACACCTCTGATCAGTGGGAGAGTCACGGTGTACTTCGCCGCACTGCTCGCGCGCACCGAAGACGGGTGGGAAGCGAGCGACACAGAGCTCGACGATGTGGAGACCCTGTCGGACCTGACCGAACTGGCCCGTGAGGCCTCGGTCGACGACGACACGGTGATCGTCTTCATCGAGGAGGAGGACGCCTGGTTCGGGCTCCTCCGGATCGAGGGTGAGGACGACCCTCGCATCTACGTGTCGGACGGGGCGGCCGCCGCCCGCTCCTCGTACGGGGAGATCCTCACCAAAGAACTGCTCGGCGACGACCAGGACGGCGACGCCGACGACCTGGACGCCCTCGATCTCGACGGTACGGAGGACGGCGAGCCTCTCGACCGCGGGGACGACGAAGAGGACACAAGCACGGCAGCCGATGCCGTGCCGGCCGCGCCGGTCGGTGACCGGCTGATCCTCGCGGATCTCGGTCTGTCCGAGAAGAGACTGCTGCTGCTGGAGAGCGACGCACTGGCGGAGATCGCGGACGCGCTGGGCGCCGCGGAGGTGCTGGAGACCGTTCGCTAGTGACAGAAGCAGCACCCGACCCCGTACGGGATCCCTGGCGGGAGACCATGCGGCTCGCCCTCGCGGAGGCCGAGCAGGCCGTGCCGGCCGGTGACGTACCGGTCGGCGCGGTCGTGCTGTCCGCGGACGGCACGGTCCTCGCCGTCGGCCACAACGAGCGCGAGGCGACCGGCGACCCGACCGCCCACGCCGAGATCCTGGCCCTGCGCCGGGCCGCGGCGAAGACCGGGGAGTGGCGGCTGACCGGCTGCACGCTCGTGGTGACCCTGGAGCCCTGTGTGATGTGCGCCGGCGCACTCGTGCAGTCCAGGGTCGACCGGGTGGTGTTCGGCGCTCTCGACGAGAAGGCCGGCGCGGCCGGTTCGCTCTGGGACCTCGTACGGGACCGACGGCTGAACCACCGTCCCGAAGTGATCCACGGCGTCCTCGGAGAGGAGTGCGCGGCGCAGCTCACCGCCTTCTTCCGCGCACGCTGAACCACTCGCCGGCCTGCGAGGCGATACGGATTTCATCGCAGGGGCCTCTTTGGGCTAAGCTCTCTCTCGGTAGCGTGTCCGAGCGGCCGAAGGAGCTCGCCTCGAAAGCGAGTGTGGCGCAAGTCACCGAGGGTTCAAATCCCTCCGCTACCGCTTCGATCGAAGGGCCTGGTGCAGAGCACCGGGCCCTTCGGCGTATCCGGGACCCCGTGTCCCACGACGAAGACCCCGACCACGCCTGTGAGCGCGGCCGGGGCCTGTTTCGTCGGACGGGGGGAGCGGCTATCGGGGGGACAAGCCGCTCCCCCCGATGAGAACCGGTCCTGCAAGTCCTGCGCCGCAGTCAGGGGGAAGCTCGCGGCGCGGACCCCGCAGTGAGGGCCGGTTCCTCGGCCCCGCGGACTCCTGCCAGATCCACCGGGCTCGACATCCATACTGCTCTGCCGTCACCCTTCCGTGGGGCGGCAAAAGGCCCAGATTTCCGGGCCCTTGGTCCATAAAGGCCCGGTGAAGTGGCTGAAGTGGCTCCGTTAGACTCACGCGTCCACGCAGGGGTCCAGACAGGGGAAGGCGCGGCAGATGGCGCAAGCGAAGAAGGTCGCGCTCTACGCGCTCGTGGTCTTTGTGCTGTACACGATCATCAATTCGCCCGACAGGGCCGCCGATCTCGTCCAGGTAGGGTTCGAGGGCATATCGTCCGCCGCACAGGGCGTCGGCGAGTTCATGACCGAACTCGTCAACTAGAACCACCGACGAGGAGTCCTGCTGTGATCCGCCATCTGGTCCTGTTCAAGCTCAACGAGGGCATCGCGAAGGACGACCCGCGTGCCGTCGCCGCCGCCGAGGCGTTCGACGGGCTGGAGAAGGAGATCCCGGAGCTTGGCTTCTGGGAGTGCGGCTGGAACATCTCCGAGCGGCCGATCGCGTACGACTTCGCCATCAACTCGGCGGTCGAGGACACCGATGCGCTCCAGCGCTACCTGGATCACCCGGCCCACCAGGCGGGTGTCGCACTGTGGCGCGAGATCGCCACGTGGGTGATCGCGGACTACGCGTTCTAGGGTTCGCCCGACTCGATTCTTCAAGGCCCCTCGCCGTCATGGCGGGGGGCCTTCCGGGTGCTGGGATCCCGTTTGGCCCCAACTTGCCCTCAACACGTGGTTATACGGTGCTTGCACACAGTGGACATGTCTTGTGATGCTATGACCGCTTTTGATGGATGAGTTTGACCGTAGTTGACCAGCAACACCAGCCAAAGGGGTGGCGTGAACGTGCCGGCCAGTACAGCGCCTCAGGTCCCGCCCCAGAACGAGGCCGGCGACCCGGAGCCCACGCGCCCGCTGCCCCAGTCCACCCGACCCCAAGCCACCCGGCCACAGCTCACCCGCCCCCACTCCACCCGGCCGCAGTCCACCCGGGGCGCCGACACCCGCGCGCTCACCCAGGTCCTCTTCGGGCAGCTCAAGGACCTCGAACCGGGCACTCCCGAGCACGACCGGGTCCGCGGGGCGCTGATCGAGGCCAACCTCCCCCTCGTCCGATACGCGGCGGCCCGCTTCCGCTCCCGCAACGAGCCCATGGAGGACGTCGTCCAGGTCGGCACCATCGGCCTGATCAACGCCATCGACCGCTTCGACCCCGACCGCGGCGTGCAGTTCCCGACCTTCGCGATGCCCACCGTCGTCGGCGAGATCAAGCGGTACTTCCGCGACAACGTCCGCACCGTGCACGTGCCGCGCCGCCTCCACGAGCTCTGGGTCCAGGTCAACGGCGCCACCGAGGACCTCACCACGGCCCACGGCCGCTCCCCCACCACCGCGGAGATCGCCGAGCGGCTGAAGATCGGCGAGGACGAGGTACTGGCCTGCATCGAGGCCGGACGCTCGTACCACGCCACCTCGCTGGAGGCGGCCCAGGAAGGCGACGGACTACCCGGACTGCTCGACCGGCTCGGCTACGAGGACCCGGCGCTCGCCGGCGTCGAGCACCGGGATCTCGTACGACATCTGCTCGTACAACTGCCCGAGCGCGAGCAGCGGATCCTGATGCTCCGTTACTACAGCAACCTGACCCAGTCTCAGATCAGCCAGGAACTCGGCGTCTCGCAGATGCATGTGTCAAGGCTCCTCGCCCGGAGCTTCGCCCGATTGAGATCCGCAAATCGGATCGAGGCGTAGCTGAAACGGGTAGACCGGTTCGGAGCAGTTCCGCAGCGTCCCAAATGCCGTACACCCCTTGTTTCCTGCGGATATTCACCCACTCCATGTCGACAAGTCACTACAGCGTGTTGCCGACATGTGACATTCTGCTGGAACCGCGTTTGCCGCAGCCCCGCCTCCGGTATTCAGGTGGAGGCTGCGTTCCTCCGATGGTCGTGGCCGCCGCGACCGTCCGCGACCTCAAGGGGGTGGCATGTCCGCAGAACAGGGCAGCTCGAAGGTGCTCACGCTCACGCCCGTGCAGACGCCGGTACCGATGCCGGTCCAGCCGACGGCGGAGACCGCCGAGCCCGCCGCGCCGCTTGTTGTCACGCCGGAAGCCATCGACACCCGCACGCTCTCCCGTTCCCTCTTCCTGCGGCTCCGCGCGCTGGACGACGCGGGCGCCGCCGCGGACAGCCCGGAGCGGACCTACGTCCGCGACACCCTCATCGAGCTCAACCTGCCGCTCGTGCGGTACGCCGCGGCCCGCTTCCGCTCCCGCAACGAGCCGATGGAGGACATCGTCCAGGTCGGCACCATCGGCCTGATCAAGGCGATCGACCGCTTCGACTGCGAACGCGGCGTGGAGTTCCCGACGTTCGCCATGCCGACCGTCGTCGGCGAGATCAAGCGCTTCTTCCGTGACACTTCCTGGTCGGTGCGCGTCCCGCGCCGGCTCCAGGAGCTGCGCCTGGCGCTGACCAAGGCCAGCGACGAGCTGGCGCAGAAGCTGGACCGCTCCCCGACCGTCCCCGAACTCGCCGCCGTACTGGGGGTGTCGGAGGAGGACGTGGTCGACGGCCTCGCGGTCGGTAACGCGTACACCGCCTCCTCGCTCGACTCGCCCTCCCCGGAGGACGACGGCGGCGAGGGCTCGCTGGCGGACCGACTCGGGTACGAGGACACGGCGCTGGAGGGCGTCGAGTACCGCGAATCGCTGAAGCCGCTGCTGGCCAAACTCCCGCCCCGGGAGCGCCAGATCATCATGCTGCGCTTCTTCGCCAACATGACGCAGTCGCAGATCGGCGAGGAGGTCGGCATCTCCCAGATGCACGTCTCCCGACTCCTGACCCGCACCCTGGCCCAGCTCCGCCAGGGCCTGATCGCCGACTGAAGTTCGCGGTTGCGGTTCACAACTGACATGTCGTCAGCAAGACTGACGGCATGCGGCGACAGAGGTCACTTCTGACGGTGGTCGCGCTCTGCCTCGGCGGAGCGCTGACCGCGTGCGGCAGCGGAGACGACGGCGAGGGCTACGCGGCGGTCGGCGCGGGCTCCACCCCGAAGGACGCGGTGCGCCCGTCGGGATCGGTGACGCTGATCCCGCTGGACGGCAGCCCGTCCGCGAGCGGTACGACCTCCAGTACCTCGTCGCCCTCACCACGACCACCAGGGACGACCCCGGCGCCGTCCGCCGGCGGTACGGGCCCGGATACGGGAACGGGAACGGTCCCTGGAACCTCGCGCCCCGGGACGATACCCGCCCCGCCCGGCACGACCCCGCCACGCACCGCGACCGCTCCACCCCCGGGCACGACCGCACCGCCCGCGCCGCCGCAGCCACCCCCCAGCCCCACCACCCCCGCCACGCTCATCCTCTCCGCCCCGATCCTCACGGACGCGGACAAGCGATGGTGCGAACGCGTGACGGTCACCTTCCACAACACAGGTGGCACAGCGGCCACTTCGGGGACGGTCACCTTCGCCACCCACATCATCGGCGCACTCGGCATCGACTGGGCGACGATCGAATCGGCGCAGCCCCT
Source organism: Streptomyces sp. NBC_01353 (assembly GCF_036237275.1). GTDB lineage: Bacteria > Actinomycetota > Actinomycetes > Streptomycetales > Streptomycetaceae > Streptomyces. The sequence goes on from NZ_CP108352.1 coordinate 4,286,195, forward strand.
CCCCGCCCCCCTCGCGGCGGGAGCGGCGCAGACCCGGACGTACACGGTCTGCGTGGACTCCTGGCGCGTACCGCTCGGCATGCACGTCGACACCCAGAAGGTCACCGCGACGTGGAAGTAACCCCTGCCCCGTCGAACACCGACAGCAACAGGGCGGCGAACTCCCGCGGCTGCTCGGTGCTGCCGAGGTGGCCGCCCGGGAACTCCACGACCCACGCCGCCGCACCCGCGAGCTACGCGAGCCACATCCAGTTCGCCCCGACGGATGGCTGCGAGCTCGCCCGCCCCAAGACGTCCATGTCCCTGATCAGGCTGCCCGACGGCCAGGAGTGGGCCTACTCCGAGTCGCTCAACAGGGGCCATTTCAACGACGATCCGACCGTGTTCGCACGCGCATGCGCACCTATGATGTGCTGAGGGCGGACGCTCCGTCAGTCCACGGGTCAGCCGCCTTCATCAGCGACGTGATGGAAGGGTTCAGGCACCATGCAGATGGACGTTCTCAGCACGGCGACGTGGATCAAGAGCAGCTACAGCGGAAGCGACGGCGGCAACTGCGTAGAGGTCGCCCCCGGATTCCCCGGCCTCGTCCCCGTACGTGACAGCAAGGTTCCGGATGGGCCCGCCCTCGTCTTCGACCGCCAGGCGCGGCACTCGTTCGTGAGCGCCCTGTGACCGTGAAGGACACCAAAGCCCTGTCCATCGGGCTCCACCCCCACTCGCTCGACTACAGCGCCCTCCCCGACGGTGTCGACGAGGCGTCGCTCACCGCACGCATCGCGGCGGGCAATGCCGCTCTGCGCGAGGCGGGGTTCGACGTCGTGACCTGTCTCGTGGACGCTTCGCCGGACAGCGCCGAGGCCGCCGTGCGGGAGCTGCTCGAGGGCGAGGAGTTCGGCCTGGCGATGATCGGCGGTGGCGTGCGCATGATGCCTGAGCACACCCTGCTCTTCGAACGGCTCGTGAACGTCCTCATCGAGGCCGTGCCCGGGATCCGGCTCTGTTTCAACACCTCGCCGGAGACCACCGTCGACGCGTTGCGGCGCTGGATCGAGCCGTAGCCGTACGTCTCAGGCTCAGGCTCAGGCTCAGGCGAGGAACAGGGCGGCGACGGCCGGGGCCGCGTACATCATCGGCCAGACGACGTGAGCGTACGAGCGGGCACGGATCACGGTGATCAGGGCCCCGGTGAAGTACAGGGCCACGCCGATCCCCGCCGCGAGGCCGATCGCCGGGATCCACAGGCCGACGACGAGGCCCACCGCGCCGGCCGCCTTGGCCAGGCCGAGCCAGGTCCACCAGGAGCGGGGGACTCCGTACTCGGTCAGCGGCTGGATGACCCACGGGGCCTTGATGAAGACCGAGAGCGCCGAGAAGCCGACCATGAACGCGGCGACGGCGGTGACGACGATGTAGGTGGTGGACATCGGAGGCTCCTCAGTTCGGGGGCGGCGAGCGTTTCCCGCTCGCACACCCCACTGACGGAGCGCACCGCACATGTGTGACAGGTCCCGAGGCGCTTTTTTTTCGAACCGCACCCGTGAGCTTCCGGCTCGGCCGCCCTCTCTCCGAGTGTGGCGGGTTCCACCGGCGCCTCAAGGGCGCTCCTGCGTCGCGTCGGCTTCGCCGATTCCGCTGCGCTCCACCCTTGACCCACCGCCTCGACCCGCCCTTTCACACTCGGAGGGCGGCCCGGGGTGGGGGCCAACGCGGCAGCGCGGATCGTGGCCAGCTCTGCTCAGCGCGCGCGGGCCGGAGGATGGGATGGCGCGGCAGTCGAATGGGGCGGTGACGGCACCGGCTCAGCGTGTTGCGGCGGCTGGACGGCTGGGACTCATGCCCCGCTGGTCACTCCCCGGTGGGTGGCGAAACTCCCCCACCCCACCCCTTCCCGAAACCCTGCCGGGGAGAGGGGATGGGAGTAGGTGGGCCGGGGATCCGAGCCGGACGGCAGTAGTGGAGAGGGCCGGTGTCCCTAACTCTCCACTACTCGCGGTAACTTCGCCGGATAGGGCCCTTTGGGGCCCACCGAAGGCGAGTTGTGGAGACTTAGGGTCGCTCACGCTGACCAACTCACCCCACCACCCGCCCAGAGTTGATGGCGAAATCCGAAATTCCCCACCCGCCGTTCAGTGCACCCCAGGCCTGCTCACCTTGGCTCCCCACCCGCAGCACCACCGAGGCGCTCTTGTCGGCTCGGCACGATGGTGTCCCGCCGCTGCGCGTGGTGCAGGCCTCGTCGGATCTGCGCACGGGCGTGGCGCTGGTGAGCATCGCAGGGCTCGAAATATTCGATCGACGCCCTGGTCTTGCTTCGGGTTGGCTGGGCGGCATGCCAGAGCTGCGAACCGATCGTCTTCTGCTCCGCCGGTGGCAGGAGTCCGACCTCGAGCCGTGGGCGGCGATGAACGCCGATCCCGAAGTTCGTGAACACCTGGGGGCGCTGCTGACACGGGAGCAGAGCGATGCCGTGGTGGCAGACATGCAGGCCGCGTTCGATGAGCGAGGTTTTGGGTGGTGGGCGCTGGAGGCGCGAGGGACGGGCGAGTTCATCGGCCGCGTCGGCTTGGACGAGGTGGACGAGGACATGCCATTCCCGGGGGTGGACATCGGTTGGCGCCTGGTGCGTTCGGCATGGGGTCACGGCTATGCCACCGAGGCTGCCCGGGCCTGCCTGGCTTTCGGCTTCGAGACTCTCGGGCTGCCGGAAGTAATTGCGTCGACGACCGTCAACAACCTTCGTTCCCAGGCAGTGATGCGCCGGATCGGCATGACCCGCGACCCGGCCGACGACTTCGAGGATCCGAGCGTGCCCGAAGGGCCGCTTCGCCAGTGTGTGCTGTTTCGGACCCACGCAGGAATGCACACGGACAGACCCACACGGCTCGAAGCGCCCCCGACTCCTCGTTGATGGCGCAACCGTCCGGGGAACGAAGAGCGGAGTGGTGATTCTCAGGAATGCCCACCAGGAGTGACCAGCGGGGCATGAGTCCCGGCCGACCGACGGCGGTCACACGCTGAGCGCCGCCGAGCCGCCCCACTCAACTGCCGCGCACCACCACCCACACACCCGCAGGCGCCGATCCCCGCCCAGGACCGAGGGAGTTGTCGCGTGGCCACGCCCCCCGGCCGCCCTCCGAGTGTGAAAAGGCGACCGGAGGCGGTGGGTCAAGGGTGAAGCGCAGCGCAATCGGCGAAGCCGACGCGACGCAGGAGCGCCCTTGACCCACCGCCTCCGGTCGCCACACTCGGAACGAGGGCGGCCGCACCAGAAGCCCACAGGGGCGTCCACGCCAGGCGGCTCAGAGACCCGAAGCCCACGAAGGACCAGGCTCCGGACTCGGCCCAGGAACCCGACCTCAGCCCAGCGCCAGCCAGGCCACCGCCGCCAGGACCACGATCGCCGCGATCACGCCGACGATGAGGCCCACCCGGGGGCCGGAGGACTGGGGGGCCGCCGCCTGGCGGCCGCCGCCCTGCGGGGCGCCCTCGTCGACGAAGGCGCGGAACATCTGCGTGCTGCCGGCCGGGTCGTAGTTGCCCTCGGGGCCGGGGCCCTGACCGTACGGAGCTTGGGGGTTGTGTGCCATGAGCCAGGACCCTAGCGAACCCCGGCTGCCACACCCAAGCCCCCGCCGGGTCCGGGCACCGGTCCGGCACCGGTCCGGCACGGGACTGGCACCGATCCCCCGCACGCCTCCCCCTCTTCCCCTCCCCTCTCCCCCTCCCCCGCTCCCCCTTTGCCGATTCTTTAGCGCCGTTTGACCGATTTAGTTTGCCTGGAGCAACCATCCATCTCTATGGTTGCCCTAAGCAACAACATGCATGGGGTCGCAGTGGACAAGGTCGACAAGCCGAACCGGTACGAGAACCTCGCCCGACAGGTGAGCGCCATCGGCGCGGTGAAGCGCGGTATGGCCCGCTCTCTGCCCGCCGACTGTCCCAGCGGCTCCGCCATCGTCCTCGCCCTGCTCAAGCACGAGGGGGACATGCGCATGAGTCGTATCTCGGAGCGCATGGCCGTCGACATGTCGGTCAGCAGCCGCCACGTGTCCCACGCCGTCGACCGCGGCTGGGTCGAGCGGCTGCCCGATCCCGCCGACAAGCGCTCCCGCATCCTGCACCTCACCGTCGAGGGCAGGGAGAAGCTCGACGAGCTCGACCGCCGGCTGACCGCCATGCTCACCCGCAACCTCGCGGACTGGTCCGACGAAGACGTCGAACTGCTCACCCACCTGCTCGCCCGCCTCCGCGACTCCTTCGGTGACTGCCGGGCCCACCACGCCTAAGGCACCCGCCTAAAACACCCGCGCAAACAGCACCAGGCCTGAACCACCCGGCCTCACAGCAACAGCACCCCCGTAGACAGCACACGCCTGACAGCACCCGCCTGACAGCACACGCGCAACAGCAAAGGAAGTTCATGGCCACGACAACACCCGCCCCGCCAACGCAGGCGGGCGGCCACACCTCCGGCGCGGCGCCCATGACGCACCGGCAGATCATGGAGGCGCTCTCCGGGCTGCTGCTCGGCATGTTCGTCGCCATCCTGTCGTCGACGATCGTCTCCAACGCCCTCCCCCAGATCATCACCGACCTCGGCGGCGGCCAGTCCGCCTACACCTGGGTCGTCACGGCCGCACTTCTGTCGATGACCGCGACCACCCCGCTCTGGGGCAAGCTCGCGGATCTCTTCTCCAAGAAGCTGCTCGTCCAGATAGCACTGGTCATCTACGTCGCCGGTTCGGTCGTCGCCGGTCTCTCCCAGAACACCGGGATGCTCATCGCCTGCCGTGTCGTGCAGGGCATCGGCGTCGGCGGTCTGACCGCCCTCTCCCAGATCATCCTGGCGGCGATGATCGCCCCGCGTGAGCGTGGCCGGTACAGCGGCTACCTCGGTGCGGTGTTCGCCGTCGCCACCGTCGGCGGCCCGCTGCTCGGCGGCGTCATCACCGACACCGACTGGCTCGGCTGGCGCTGGTGCTTCTACGTCGGCGTGCCCTTCGCGCTGATCGCGCTCCTGGTCCTCCAGAAGACGCTGAAGCTCCCCGTCGTGAAGCGCAAGGTCAAGGTCGACTGGACGGGCGCCTTCGTCATCAGCGCCGCGGTCTCCCTCCTCCTGATCTGGGTGACGTTCGCGGGCGACAAGTACGACTGGGTGTCCTGGCAGACGGCCGCCATGGTCGGCGGCTCCGTCTTCCTCGGCGCGCTGTTCGTCTTCGTCGAGTCGAAGGCCGACGAGCCGATCATCCCGCTGCGCCTCTTCCGCAACCGCACGATCACCCTCGCCTCCCTCGCCTCGCTCTTCGTCGGCGTCGCGATGTTCGCCGGCACGGTCTTCTTCAGCCAGTACTTCCAGCTGGCGCGCAACGAGTCGCCGACGATGTCCGGCGTCCTCACCATCCCGATGATCGCCGGCCTGTTCGTCTCCTCGACCGTCTCCGGCATGGTCATCACCAAGACCGGCAAGTGGAAGGCCTGGCTGGTCAGCGGCGGTGCCCTGACGACCGGCGGACTCGGCCTGCTCGGCACGATCCGCTACGACACCGAGTACTGGCACATCGCGCTCTTCATGGGCGTCATGGGTCTGGGCCTCGGCATGATGATGCAGAACCTGGTGCTCTGCACGCAGAACCAGGTGGCCCCTGCCGACCTCGGTTCCGCCTCCTCCGTCGTCACCTTCTTCCGCTCCCTCGGCGGTGCGATCGGCGTCTCGGCGCTCGGCGCGGTGCTGGCCAATCGGGTCACGCACTACGTCCAGGACGGCATGACCGCCCTCGGCCCGAAGGCCGCGGGCATGGGCAACGGCGGTTCGGGCGGTGGCATCCCGGACATGGACAAGCTGCCGGCCCCGATCCGTACCGTCATGGAGGACGCGTACGGACACGGTGTCGCCGATGTCTTCCTCTACTCGGCGCCGTTCGCGCTGCTCGCCTTCCTGGTGACGCTGTTCATCAAGGAGGTCGCGCTGAAGAGCAGTTCGGCCCCCAAGACGGACACGGCGCCGGCCGCCCCGGAGGAGCCGACGGCCGCCGTGGCGGTCGCCGAGACCACCGCCACGGTGACCACCGGCCTGACCATCAGCGGCACCGTTCGTACCGCCGAAGGCACCGACCTCCCCGGCGCGACGCTCACCCTGATCTCACTCGGCGGGCAGCAGCTCGGCCGCTCGGTCGTAGGGGGCGAGGGCCGGTACGCCTTCGACGCCCCGGCCACCGGTTCGTACGTCCTGATCGCCTCCGCCGACGGCTTCCAGCCGCAGGCCTCCACGGTCGTCGTGAACGACGGTCCGCTCGCTCACGATGTGCTCCTGACCGGCACCAGCGGCCTCACCGGCTCGGTGACCGCGGCCGAGAGCGGCGCGCCGGTGGACGGGGCGCTGGTCGTGATCACGGACGTACGGGGCGAGGTGCTGGCGACCGGCAAGTCCGGCGCGGACGGCGGCTTCGCCTTCGGCGAGCTGGTGCCGGGCGCGGTCACGGTCGCGGTCACCGCCGCCGGTTACCGGCCGCAGGCGCTGCCCGTCGAGATCGGCGGCCAGGGCGTGACGGGGCTCGACGTGGCCCTGGCGGCCGGAGCGGTCGTCCACGGGACCGTCCGCGCGGGCCTCGACCACCGGCCGCTGGCCGACGCACGGGTGACCCTGGTCGACGCCGCCGGGAACGTGAAGGCCTCGGCAACGACGGACACCGACGGCGCGTACGCCTTCGCGGACCTGGACGCCGGCGAGTACACGCTCATCGCGACCGGCTACCCGCCGGTGGCGGGGCGGCTGACCGTGACCGGCACCGGGGTCGACGGTCACGACATCGAACTCGCCCACCCGGGCGAGTGACCGACTCCCGGCCGCGCTTCGAGCGGAGGCGCGACCGGGTCCGGGGCGGCAGGCAGGGGACGGCCTGCCGCCCCGTTGTTCTTCCAAGTGAGGGTTGAGGGTACGGATGGGACTGCACGCACAGGTACGGACCCGCGACGGGTGGCCGGTCCAGCACGCGGTGGTGACCGTGACGGACGGTTCGGGCGGACAGGTCCTGCGGGCGGCGGCGGACGGGGACGGAGTCGTACAGGCCGAGGGCTCGCTGGCCCCGGGGCCGTACACGGTGGTGGTGACCGCGCTCGGCTACGCACCGGACGCGCGTACGTCGCTGGTGGGCGGGACCGGGCGTGCGGACGTCGGGACGGTCGTCCTGGCCCGCACGGGCGGAACGGAGCTCCCGCCGCCAGGGGCGTGGACCCTGGACGCGGCGCACTCCTCGGTGGGGGCGGTGGCCCAGCACCTGGGGATCTCCAGCGTGCACGGCCGGTTCACCGAGTTCACCGGCCGGATCGAGATCGCGCCGGAGGTCCTGGCCTCGCGGGTGGAGGCGGTCATCGCGGCCGACTCCGTCGACACGGGCAACGGGCTGCGGGACAAGCACCTGCGGTCCGAGGACTTCCTGGACGTGGACGGCTTCCCGGAGATCACGTACCGCAGCTCGGCGCTGCGCGAGGCGGGCCCGGACCGGTGGACCGTGGACGGGGATCTGACGCTGCGGGGCGTCACGCGGGAAGTCCCGCTGGATCTCACCTATCTGGGGACGAGCGCGGATCCGTGGGGCGGGGTGCGGGCGGCGTTCCGCGCGGAGGCGGAGCTGCGGCGCGAGGACTTCGCGATGAACTACAACCAGGTGGTGTCGGCGGGCATCGCGGCGATCGGCGCGACGCTGCGGGTGACGCTGGACATCCAGGCGGTACGGGAGGACTGAGGGGCGGTACGGGAGGTCTAAGGGGCGGTACGGGAGGACTGAGGCGCGGGTCGGGAGGGATGAGGGACGGGTCGGGAGGACTGAGGCGCGGGTCGGGAGGGCTGAGGGACGGGTCGGGAGGGCTGAGGGGCACTACGGGAGGGGGCTTGTGCGCCCTCCCGTGAAGACCGGCCCCACATCCTCAGGAGCGTTCGCCCTCGCGCGCGACCATGACCTCGATGCCCGCGATCAGGATGTCGAGGGCGTAGGCGAAGTCCCGCTCCCACATGTCGCTGACGCTGCCGTGCGAGGCGCGCTCGGCGAAGAGCTCCGCCATCTTCTCCATCGGCTCGGCGAACTGCGGCTCGTCGCGGAACGCGGCGACGGACTCCGTGTAGAACTCGTCCTGCGTCATGCCCGCCTCGGCCGAGCGCCGGGCAAACAGGGCCTCGATCGTGCCGTATCCGTACACGAACTGGAACACCGCCGCGAGCGTGCCCGGCTGACCGTGGACCGGGAGTCCGGTGGCCCGGACGGCGTCCTGGATCGCGGTCCCGACGACGAGCGCCCTCGGCCCGACGTTCAGGTACATGCCCACGCAGGCCGAGACCCAGGGGTGGCGGACCAGCATCCGGCGGTAGCCGAGCGCGAGGGCCCGGAGCCGGTCGCGCCAGTCCTCGGCCGCGGCGACGGCCTCCAGGTCGATGCCCTCGTACACGGCGTCGAGGGCGTACTCGATGATGTCGTCCTTGGTGTCCACGTACCAGTAGAGCGACATCGCCGTGACGCCCAGCTCGGTCGCCAGCTTGCGCATCGAGAGGCCGGCCAGGCCGTCCTCGTCCAGCATCCGGATCGAGGTCGCCACGATCCGGTCGCGGTCGAGGCCGGCCGGACCGCCTCCGCTGCGCTGGGTCCGCCGTTCGAGCCATACGGAGGAACGCGCCGGGTTCTTGGCCCGGTCTGCGGCCTTGACCATCGCGTTCCTCCGTGAGCTCACTCTGTCAGCGGTCCGTCACCATGCTATGCAGCCGCTTCCCTCTTCTCGGACCGTTCCGCCCTGCGCAGCAGCGCCGCCGCGAGCAGGCCGCCCGCGAAGACGGCGATGGCGCCGACCAGCTGGCTGGTCTGGAGGCCGGTGGCGAACGCGTCGGAGATCTCCGCCCGTTCGGCGTCGCTTCCGGCCGCCGCAAGGGCCGCGGGCAGCGAGGCCGCGGTGACGGCGACGAGCGCGGCGAAGCGGGCGTTGAGCACGGCGCCGAGGACGGCGACGCCCAGGCCGTTGCCGAACTCGGCGAGAGTGCCGTTGATGCCGGCGCCCACGCCCGCCTTCTCCGGCGGGATCGCGCTCATGATGGCGTTGGCCATGGCCGGGGAGGAGACGGCGATGCCGCCGCCCATCAGGACCAGGCCGAGGAGCATCCCCCAGTAGCTGCCGTCCGTACCGCCGCCGAGCACGGCGATCGAGGTGAGACCGCCCGCGACCAGGGTCATGCCGAGGACGACGGCCGACGGGGTGCCGATCCTCATCACCAGCTTGGGGCCCATCCCTGTCAGGTTGAGGCCCACGATCGTCAGCGCGAGAGGCGCCATCCGGAGACCGGCCTCCAGCGGCTCGTAGCCGAGCACGAACTGCAGGTGCTGGGTGAGCAGGAAGAGCGAGCCGCCCATGCCGAAGACGACGAGCAGCGAGCCGCCGATGGCGCCGATGAACTTCTGGTTCCGGAAGAAGTGCATGTCGAGCATCGGGTACGGGGTGCGCAGCTCCCAGAGCGCGAAGGCGCCGAGGACGAGGACGCCGATGGCGGCCGGGACCAGCACCTCGGCGGAGGTCCAGCCGTGCTCGGGACCGGTGATGATCGCGTACACGACGGCGGTCATACCGATCGTGGAGAGCAGCGCGCCGAGCAGGTCGGGGCGCTCGCCCTGCGGGTTCTTCGACTCCGGTACGAGCTTGAGGACGGCGATCAGACCTACAGCCGCGACCGGGATGTTGATGAGGAAGATCATTCCCCACCAGAAGTGGTTCAGGATCACGCCGCCGATCAGCGGGCCGGCGGCGAAGCCGAGCGAGCTGACCGTGGACCAGAGCGCGATGGCCTTGACCCGCTCGGAGTCGTCGAAGATCTGCATGACGACGGCGAGGGTGGTGGTCATCAACAGCGCGCCGCCGACGCCCATGCCGGCCCGGGCGGCGATCAGCTGCGCGGTGGAGTCGGCGAGTCCGGCGGCGAGCGAGCCGAGGCCGAAGAGCGCGAGACCGACCGCGAGGAGCTTCTTGCGGCCGTAGCGGTCGGCGGCGTTGCCGGCGGTGAGCAGGAGGCCGGACTGGACGAGCGAGTACGCGTTGATCATCCACTGGATGTCGGTGGTCGTCGCGTGGAGTTCGGAGGTCAGCGAGGGGATCGCGACACTCAGGACGGTGTTGTCGAGCAGCACGGTGAGCTGGGCGAGACAGATGACGCCGAGGATCAGCCAGCGCTGCGGATGTCCGCCGGGGGTGACCTTCCCGGCGGTGGGTTCGTTCGCGGCGGTCGTCGCCGTCATGGGACAGCACTCCTTGTACGGTGTACGGGACTAGGGCTCGTACACCGTACAAGGGTCTCTCTTACGCTGTATAGCGGTTATTTCTTCCGCGTCAGGTCATAGAACGTGGAACCGTCGACGGTGACCTGCTCGAAGGTGGCCGTGACCCACGTGGAGATCTCCGAGTTGCCACCCATTCCGCCACCGCCACCGGTGCCGCTGCTGACGAAGTAGTGGATCTTCCCCTGGGCCACGTACTGCTTGAACTGGGCGAGGGTCGGGGACGGGTCACTGCCGTTGAAGCCGCCGATCGCCATCACCGGCTTACCGGTGGCGAGCTGGTAGCTGGCCGCGTTCTGCGCGCCGATGGCCGCCGCGACCCAGGTGTAGTCGTCGGCGCCGTCGAGGAGGGTGGCCTTGGCCTTGGAGCCGACGGTCGCGCCGTTGAGCAGACCGCCCATGCCGCCACCGCCGCCGGGGCCGCCGCGCTCCATGCCCGCGCCGCCGTTGCCCTGGGCATTGCCCTGGCCGTTGCCCTGGGGAGGCGTACCACCGGGCATCTGACCACCCTGGCCACCCTGCCCGCCCTGACCGCCCTGACCTCCGGGCATCTGCCCACCGGGTCCGCCGCCCATCTGGCCGCCTCCTGCCTGGCCGCCGCCCGCCTGGCCTGCGCCGGTCCGGCCGCCGCCCCCGTCGAACATCCCGTACATCGCGCCCGGCCCGCCGCGGCCACCGCCGGGGCCGCCCATCGCGCCGCCCGACGGGCCCGCCGTCACGATCGACCCCTGGTGGCCGGTGCCCAACGTGGAGAGGGTGTACGCGACCGGGCCCGCGAGACTCGCCGCCAGACCGAGCCCCGCGAGGCCGAGCCCGATCCGCCGGTCGAGGCGACCGGCGAGCAGCAGCCCGAGCGCGGCGACCGAGCCCGCGATCAGGACCGCCCAGCGCAGCCACGGCATCCAGTCGGGCGTCCGGCCGAGAAGGACGTACCCCCACACCGCCGTCCCCGCGACCGTCACGGCCAGGGTCGCCGAGGCGAGGAACCTGGTGCGCTCCTCCCACAGGACGCTCGCGCCCATGCCGACGAGCGCCGCGATGTACGGGGCCAGGGCCACCGTGTAGTACTCGTGGAAGATGCCGGCCATGAAGCTGAACACGCTCAGGGTCATCAGCAGCGAGCCGCCCCAGACCAGGAACGCGGACCGCGCGGTGTCCGTCCTCGGCGCCCGCCAGGTGATGACGAGCCCGGCGAGGAGCAGGATCAGCGCGGCGGGCAGCAGCCAGGAGATCTGACCCCCGACCGCGTCGTTGAACATCCGCCCGATGCCCGTCTCGCCCCAGCCGCCGCCCTGACCGCCACCGCCACCCCGGCCACCGCCACCGACGCTGCCGGTCTCGTTGCCGTTGATCCGGCCGAGGCCGTTGTAGCCGAAGGTGAGCTCCAGGAAGCTGTTGTTCTGCGAGCCTCCGATGTACGGACGGGAGGACGCCGGCCACAGCTCGACCAGGGCCACCCACCAGCCGGCGGAGGCGATCATCGCGAGCCCGGCGAGGGCCAGTCGGCCGATCCTGCGGCCGAGGCCGACCGGGGCGCACACCGCGTACACGAGCGCGAGCGGCGGCAGGATCAGGAACGCCTGGAGCGTCTTGGCGAGGAAGGCAAAGCCGAAGGCGACTCCTGCCCACACCAGCCACTTCGTGCCGCTCCTCGCGTCCTCCAGCGCCCGCAGCACGCAGTACACGGCCACGGTCATCAGCAGGGCCAGCAGCGCGTCCGGGTTGTTGAAGCGGAACATCAGCGCGGCGACCGGGGTGAGCGCGAGCACCGCGCCCGCGAGCAGCCCGGCTCCCGCGCCGAACCGGCGCCGAACCGCCGCGTAGAGGACGGCGACGGTCGCCACCCCCATCAGCACCTCGGGCAGCAGGATCTGCCAGGACCCGAGCCCGAAGAGGCGCACGGACAGCGCCATCGGCCAGAGCGCCGCCGGCGGCTTGTCGACGGTGATGGCGTTCGCCGCGTCGAGCGAGCCGAAGAAGAAGGCCTTCCAGCTCTCGCTGCCGGCCTGGACGGCGGCGGAGTAGAAGGAGTTGGCGTAGCCGGAGGCGCTCAGGTTCCAGAGGTAGAGCAGGGTCGTCGCGAGGAGGAGGACGAGGAACGCGGGGCGCACCCAGGGAGCGTCCTCGGCCCGCCCGCGCCACAGACGGCCGAGGCGGCCGCTCCGACCGGACGGCGCGGCATGGGCCGCGCCGGCGACGGGCGCCGAGGGCTCGGACGGCCCGGAAGGCGTGTCGTACGTGGTGGTCATCGGGTGTTCCTTGAGAGCGAGGTGTCCGGGAAGACCCAGAGCCGGAAGAGGAGGAAGCGCACGACGGTCGCGGCGAGGTTGGCCACGATCAGCACGGCGAGTTCGGTGGAGTGGGCGGGGTCGCCGGTGGCCGCGCCGAGAGCGGCGAGCGAACCGCTGGTCAGGGCGAGACCGATGCCGAAGACGACGAGCCCCTGCGCCTGGTGGCGGACGGCCCGGTCCCGGCCTCGTACGCCGAAGGTGAGACGCCGGTTGGCGGCGGTGTTGGCGATGGCCGACACCAACAGTGCGCCTGCGTTGGCGAGTTGGGGGCCGATGCCGAGCCGGAAGAGCGAGTACAGCGCCACGTAGAAGAGCGTCGACAGCGCGCCCACGACACAGAAGCCGACCAGCTGCCGGGCCAACCCGCGGGGGACGCCCGCGAGTTCACGGTCCCGGGGGTCGTCGCCGAAGGGCCGGGAGAGCCGGTCGAGCGGCAGCGAGCCGGTGGCGAGCGCCCGGCCCACCCGCCAGACGCCCTTCAGGTCGTCGGTGGCCGTCCGCACGATGTGGACCGTGGAGTCGGGATCGTCGACCCAGTCGACGGGCACCTCGTGGATGCGCAGCCCGGCCCGCTCGGCGAGGACGAGCATCTCGGTGTCGAAGAACCAGCCGGTGTCCTCGACCATCGGCAGCAGGCGGGCGGCGACATCACCGCGTATCGCCTTGAACCCGCACTGCGCGTCGGAGAACCGGGCGGCGAGCGAACCGCGCAGGATCAGGTTGTAGGCCCGCGAGATGAACTCCCGCTTCGGCCCGCGCACGACTCGCGAGGAGCGGGCGAGCCGGGAGCCGATCGCCAGGTCGGAGTGGCCGGAGATGAGCGGCGCCACGAGCGGCAGCAGGGCGTTCAGATCGGTGGAGAGGTCCACGTCCATGTAGGCGAGGACGGGCGCGTCCGAGTGCGACCAGACGGTACGCAGCGCCCGCCCCCGCCCCTTCTGCTCCAGTCGTACCGAACGCACCTCGGGCAGCATCGCCGCGAGAGTGGCGGCGACCTCGGGGGTCCGGTCGGTGGAGGCGTTGTCGGCGACCGTGATGCGGAAGCCGTACGGGAAGGTACGGGAGAGGTGGTCGTGGAGCCGCAGCACGCACGGCTCCAGGTCCTTCTCCTCGTTGTAGACGGGAATCACCACATCGAGGACGGGCCGCCCGGCCATGCCCACCGGCAGATGCTCCCGGGCGGGGAGGGTGCCCGCGATCGTTTGGGTTCGCATGGCACAGACCCTCGCCGGGGCCGCTGTCACGGCTGTGTGATGAGCCTGTGCCCTGGCTGTGAGTCGTGCGGGGCGTGCTGGTGCTCCACGGGGAGCGCCACGGCGAAGACGGTTTCTCCCGGCCGGCTCCGCACGGTCACCTCCCCGCCGTGGGCGGCCGTCACCGCCCGCACGATGGCGAGCCCGAGCCCGGTGCTGCTACCGCCGGCCTGACGGGTACGGGAGGCGTCGCCGCGGGCGAACCGCTCGAAGACGACGGGGAGGAGCTCGGGCGGGATGCCGGGCCCGTCGTCCTCGATCTCGACGAGGGCGCGGCCGCCCTCCGTCCGTACGCGCGCGGTGACGATCGTGCCGGGCGGGGTGTGGGTGCGGGCGTTGGCGAGCAGGTTGACGAGGACCTGGTGGAGGCGGGCGGAGTCCGCCCGTACCGACACGGCGGACCGGGGCAGTTCGAGCCGCCAGTGGTGTTCGGGTCCCGCCGCGCGGGCGTCGGAGAGCGCGTCCACGACGAGCGGTGGGAGATCGGTGCTCTCGTACGAGAGCGGGCGTCCGGCGTCCAGTCGGGCGAGCAGCAGCAGGTCTTCGACGAGCCCCGTCATCCGGGTCGCCTCGGACTCGATCCGCCCGAGCGCATGCCGGGTGTCGGGCCCGCACTCCTCCCGGCCGCGCCGCGTCAGCTCCGCGTACCCGCGGATGGAGGCGAGCGGCGTACGCAGCTCATGGCTGGCGTCCGCGACGAACTGCCGTACCCGCGTCTCGCTCTGCTGACGGGAGTGGAGCGCGGAGTGGACATGGTCGAGCATCCGGTTGATGGCCGCGCCGACCTGTCCGACCTCGGTCCTCGGATCCGCTTCCGCGACACGGTGGTGGAGGGCCGGCTCACCGCTGTGCAGCGGCAGTTCGGAGACCTGGGTGGCGGTCGCGGCGACCCGCCGCAGCGGCCGTAGCGCGATGCCGACCAGCGCGCCGCCGGCCAGCGAGGCGGCGACGAGACCGGCGCCGGTGACGCTCACCTCGACGAGGACGAGGGTGGAGAGGGTGTCCTGGACGTCGGACAGCGGGATGCCGACGAGATAGTCCCCGCGGCTCCCGGAGGCGTACTCGACCCGGTAGTCGTCCATGCCCGGCAGCTCCACCGTGTGGGGCGAGCCGTCGCGCGGAACGGCGGCGAGGGCGGCGCGCTGGGCCGCGTCCAGGGCCTGGGCCCGGTACTTCGGGCCGTACGTCCCCTGCTCCTCCTCCTCGGAGACGGCCGCGTCCCGCAGCTCACCGTCCACGACTGCCGCGCCGATCGTGCCGAGCGGAGCGCCGGGGCCGGTGACGAAACCGAGCACCTCCGGGGTGCCGTCGGGGGTGGGCCCAGGCATGTTCTGCGGCGGCCCGGCGGCCCGGTTGGCGACGCCCTGCAGCTGCCCGTCGGCCTGGTCGTACAGATAGGACCGGAACGCGATCGTCGTCACCGTCCCGATCACCGTGGCGACGATCGCGATCAGGGTGACGGCGGAGACGACGAGCCGCGTGCGCAGCGACCAGGAGCGGGGGCCTCGCATCGGTCGTCCTACTCCCCCGGCTTGATGAGATAGCCCGCCCCGCGCCGGGTGTGGATCATGGGGGCCCGCCCCGCGTCGATCTTCCGCCGAAGGTAGGAGATGTACAGCTCGACGACATTGGCCTGGCCGCCGAAGTCGTAGGACCACACCCGGTCGAGGATCTGCGCCTTGCTGAGCACCCGGCGCGGATTGCGCATGAGGTACCGCAGCAACTCGAACTCGGTGGCCGTGAGATGGATCGACTCGCCACCTCGGGTGACCTCGTGGCTGTCCTCGTCCAGCGTCAGGTCCCCGACGGCGAGCAGCGACTCGCTGCGGGCCTGCGCGGCGCCGGAACGCCGGATCAGCCCGCGCAGCCGCGCCACGACCTCCTCCAGGCTGAACGGCTTGGTGACGTAGTCGTCGCCGCCCGCCGTGAGGCCGGCGATCCGGTCCTCGACGGCGTCCTTGGCGGTCAGGAACAGCACCGGCACGTCCGGCTGCTCGCGCCGCAGCCTGCCGAGGACGGAGAGCCCGTCCATGTCGGGCAGCATCACGTCGAGGATCACCGCGTCGGGCCGGAACTCCCGCGCCGCGCGCAGGGCCCCGGCCCCGTCGGCCGCGCTGTGCACCTGCCAGCCCTCGTACCGCAGGGCCATGGAGAGGAGCTCGGCGAGCGACGCCTCGTCGTCCACGACGAGAACGCGGACGGCCGAGCCGTCGGGCCGGGTCATGTCGGTACGCCCGCGGGGCTTGGTGGCAGTCATACGGCCACGCTGTCCGGACGTACTGAGATCTTCCTTTCCCTCAGCTGTGAATTCCCTGAGAAACCTGAGGGAAGAGCGCGGCGCCGTTGCCGTACAGGACCCGGCGCATCCAGTCGTCCCCGAGCCCGAGGCGTTCGAGGGCCTGGAGCTGATGGGCGTACGGATAGGGGATGTTCGGGAAGTCGGAGCCGAGGAGGATCTTGTCCTGCAGGGCACGCAGCCGGGGGAGTTCGGCGGCGGGGAAGGGCGCGAAGCGTTCGCTGAAGTCGGTGAAGGCCATGGTGGTGTCGAGGTGGACGCCTTCGTACCGCTCGGCGAGGTCGAGGAAGTCGGCGTACTCGGGCATCCCCATGTGCGCGACGATCAGCCGCAGCCCGGGATGGCGGGCGAGCAGCTGTCCGACGGGCGCGGGCCCGGTGAACTTTCCGGGGGCGGGCCCGGAGCCGCAGTGGATGACGACGGGCGTGCGGGTGTCCGCCAGGGTCGCCCAACTGTCGTCGAGCAGCGGATCGTTGGGATCGAAGTCGCCGACCTGGAGATGCACCTTGAAGACGCGTGCCCCGTCGTCGATCGCCCGGCCGACGTACGCGGTCGCGTCCGGCTCGGGGTAGAGGGTGGCGGTGTGGAGGCAGTCGGGCGTCCGGGCGGCGAAGTCGGCGGCCCAGCCGTTGAGCCAGGGGGCCATGCCGGCCTTGTGCGGGTAGAGCATCGAGGTGAAGGCAAGGACCCCGAACTCGCGGAGGAGGGCGACCCGGCGGTCCTCCTCCTCTCGGTAGGTGATGGGCCACTCCATGCCGGTCAGGGGGCCGACGGAGTCGAAGTACGCCCAGACCTTGTCGAGGACGTTGGAGGGCATGAAGTGGGTGTGGACGTCGATCAGTCCCGGCAGGCCGAGCCGCCGGACGATCTCGTGCACCTCGGCGGCATGGGTCTCGGCGGCGCTCACGGCCGGGACGCCGCTCGACTTCGACGTCCAAGGATGATGCGGATCATGCGGATCACCCTCCACCGAACAGACCGATCATGTCCATAACGGAGGCCCGGAAGGCTTCCACGCCTTCACGTCGTCACGTCGTCACGTCGTCACGCCTTCACGCCTTCACGCCTTCACGTCGGGAACAGCCCATCCTGGACGTCGGTGTTCGCCTTCCGCACGGGCACGCTGACGCGATGACCGGGGTCGACGGCGACGAGTCCCCACCCGCGGACGATACGGGTGTCGAGGGCGAGCACCCGGCCTTCGGAGTCGAGAAGGTGCAGGTCGGGCCCGGCGGCGGCGAGGAGACGGCCGGCGACGACACCGTCGTCGCAGAGCTCGGTGACGGTCCCGGCGAGTCCGGGGAGCCCGTCGAGCCCGAAGGCCTCGGCGTGGTCGCGCACCTCGCAGGGAAGCGCCTCCAGGGTGTCGCCCCACGCGGGCAGGGCGACGGCCGATCGGTACAGCGCCTCGATCTCGTGGCGGCGCGCGTCCGGGGCGGGCAGCTCGTGCCGTACGGCGCGCTTCCGCTCGTACGGAATCCGGTCGGGCACCTTCAAGGCGTGCCTCAGCAGCTCCTCGGTCCGCCGGGCGGCCATGAGCGGCCCCCGCCCGAGCCAGCTGAAGGCGACGGCCCCCTGCTCGAGGAGCCGGGCGTCACCCCGCTCCTCGCCGGTGATCCCGACCTTGGTCATCCCGGGCCCGAACCAGGCGAGGTACACGCGGTACGTCCGCGGGTCGTCGGCGATGGTGTCGGCGGCGACCGAGTGGACCCGGTCGAGCCGCGCGCACTCAGGACACTGCCCGCCGATGGCCCGCGCGGACACCACCGCTGCGAGCGGGCAGGGATTGCCACGGGCTCCCGGGCACAACCGCTGCCCGACGGCCCGGAAGGCGACCTGCTGCCCGTACGCGAGCACGGACACCCGCCCACCCGCCCAACGGAGGCCGGGCACACCCCCGCTCCACCGCATCCCCGTACACCGCCACGTCACGGAACCAGTCTCCTCCGAGGGTCTGACAACGAGACGACAGAGGCCCCCGGAGTGCTTCCGGGGGCCTCACACGCGTACAGCAGAGGGACTACCGCGCGACGAACTGCGTCAGAATCGCCTGCACTTCGTAGATGTCCACGCCCTTGGTGAAGGTCTTCTGGACGGGGACGGAGTTGCCGGAGATCCAGATCTTCAGCTCGGCGTCGAGGTCGAACGTGCCAGCCGTCTCCACGGCGAAGTGGGTGATGCTCTTGTACGGAATCGAGTGGTATTCGACCTTCTTGCCGGTAATGCCCTGCTTGTCGACGAGCACGAGCCGCCGGTCGGTGAAGAAGATGGTGTCGCGGATCAGCAGATACGCGGCGTGAACCTGCTCCCCCTGCCCGAGCAGCCGCGCGTAGTCCTGCTGCGCCTGCGCCGGATCGATCTTGTGTGCGTTCCCGAAGAGCGCCATACCCAACCCCCACGATCAGAAGAAAGAACGATCTTCCGACTTTATCCCGCCGAACCGACGGACCGTCTCATCCTCAACGTGGCTGCCCCGACCGGCTCGCCGCCCTCGGCAGCGAGACGGTGCTGGTACGCCGCGACCGACAAGCTGTCGCTGCTGTACCGCCCCCAACGCAAGAGGCCCCGGACTTTCGTCCGGGGCCTCTCAGGCTGTGCACTCGGCAGGATTCGAACCTGCAACCTTCTGATCCGTAGGCGCGTGCCAACGCGAGAGGAACCTGGTTGGGTGCCGTTTTCGTGCCCGCCGAGACAGCCGCCCGTCCTGTCATGTAGCTCCACGTTCACCGGCGTTGATGTCACAAGCTGATGAAACCCAGACATCCATGCACTGGTCCGGCCGGTTCGTGATCACCGGACGGGCCTCGGGCCGGGAATGCGTCCGCGAATCCGGCCACCAGCAGGTCCCACCCACAACTCCAAATACTGCGTGTTCCGTTCTGAGTCGATGCGAGCACCACTGAGCCCCCGGACGATGTGTCCAGGGGCTCAGCCGCCTGTGTGACGGGAAGGCAGATGGGCCTGGGATGGGCTAGTCCTGTCGAGTCGCTGAACCTCGCCGGATTCTCTTCATGGCGAAGATCGAGCCTCCGACGAGTGCCAGCGCGCCCGCATAGGCGGCCATGATGCCGGTACTGCTGCTTGCGTCGGCCGCGGCGTGGTCTGACAACGTAACCTCCGGCTGCTGACCGGTGGCGGCACTCATCTCGGCGACGTTGGCGGTCTTGACCGTGTCGGACACGGCGCGGCCGTGGCCCCCGTGGCCAAGAGCATCGGAGAGGGCGCCGTCCACGAGACCGGCCCACGGAGGCTTGCCCTCGTCGTGACCGTGCTCGGGCTTGCCCTCGTCGTGACCGTGCTCGGGCTTGCCCTCGTCGTGACCGTGCTCGGGCTTGCCCTGGTCGTGACCGTGGCCGTCCTCGCCCTTGTCGCCCTTGTCACCCTTCTCGCCCTTGTCACCCTTTTCACCCTTGTCGCCCTGAGGTCCCTTGGGCCCCGCGGGTCCGGCGGGTCCGGCAGGCCCGGCAGGCCCGGCGGGTCCGGCGGGTCCGGCAGGCCCGGCGGAACCAGTGGGTCCGGCAGGTCCGGCGGAACCAGTGGGTCCGGCGGGTCCGGCAGGCCCGGCGGAACCAGTGGGTCCGGGCGAACCGGCGGGTCCAGGTGAACCGGCGGGTCCAGGTGAACCGGCGGGTCCAGGTGAACCGGCGGGTCCGGGCGAACCGGCGGGTCCAGGTGAACCGGCGGGTCCGGGCGAACCGGCGGGTCCAGGTGAACCGGCGGGTCCGGGCGAACCGGCGGGTCCAGGTGAACCGGCGGGTCCGGGCGAACCGGCGGGTCCGGGCGAACCGGCGGGTCCGGGCGAACCGGCGGGTCCGGGCGAACCGGCGGGTCCGGGCGAACCGGCGGGTCCAGGTGAACCGGCGGGTCCGGGCGAACCGGCGGGTCCGGGCGAACCTTCCGGCCCGGGCGAACCCGTCGGACCGGGCGAACCCGTCGGACCGGGCGAACCCGTCGGACCGGGAGGTCCGACCGGGCCAACGGCGCAGGCCGCCCTCGTAATGGTGTTTCTGTCCAACGTGACCTCGCCGTTGCGCGCCAGGGCGCGACCTTCGATCACGGCGTCGGTCTTCACGGCGATGGACGTCAGGGCCAGGATGTTGCCCTTGAACTGGGTGGTCGTGTCGAGGGTGGCGGAGCTGCCCACCTGCCAGAACACGTTGCAGGCATTTGCTCCGTTGATGAGAGCCACGACGGCCCCCGGAGCCGTGATCAGGGTCTCGGGGATCTGGAAGATGAAGACGGCGTCGGGGTTGTTCTGGCCGTCAAGGGTGACCGTGCCGGTGATGTTCAGTGTCGACGAGGACGTGTAGACGCCGGGAGCCAGCGTTTGTCCGCCGATGTCGACCGAAGAGGCGGCCCCGGGTCCGCGGCTCGCCGCGTCGTTGTAGGCGATGACGAGGTCGGCCTTCGCCTGCTCGGCTTGCGCGTCGTCGATGTGCTGCGTTCCGTTGACGACGCCGGGCGGGAAGTTGGTCACCGATGTGCCGGGATCGAGCCCCAGGTCTCCGTTGATGGTGGTGAGGGTGTTCGTGTTGGTGATCGTTTCACCGGCCAGGACCGCGTAATTGGTGGCGGTCCCCAGCCCCACGGGGGCTTCCAGGGCGTGAGCGAGGCTCGGGACCAGGGTGACAGCCGCCACCAACAGCGCTCCGGGCAGCAGGAGGAGCTTCTTCTTGACTCTGGCGTGTCTTCGCACGGGACCTGATGGGGCGGACAGGGCGGCATCCACTGGCATAGGACAGACCTTTCTCTTGGCCGTTGAGCTCAGTAGCTCGGAATGGGAATTCCGAGCGCCCTGTGGCGAGTTCTGGTCAGGCCACACGTCCGTACAACTGCGCGCTATTCAGCGGAGCTTCGCCGAAGCAGCGACCGCAGAGCGAATGCTGGCGGCACAGTGGCAACCGAAACCCACTCACTAAAGGTGAGATAATATGAACATACGTGATGGAGCGTCACCACCGGGCAATAGGGTGACTCGTTTTCGCGATTTCAGGTTCACTCATTCGCTTTCGGCGTGTCGTCAAATCGCGTGTGGAAAAACCGCTAGCAGGTTCGGGCAGCCCCACAGATGCGAAGGCCCGGAGCGACGTGAACACACTCGGGTCGATGGTTGCTGCGACTACAGGCGAGGGTCAGGGCTCAGAGCTGAAAGGCCACTCCTGCACCTCGCCAAGTAGCGGCGACCCGGTTCCGGCCCTCGTGGCCGCATGGCCGGCAGTCCGAGTTGGAGTCGGACGGACGCCCGGCACATGCCTAGGACCCACCGGGCGTCCATGAGTGAGTCCCAGCCCGCCCTCCGAGGGGTCAGGGCCGAGAGGCTTGCAGGGCTGCGATCACGGTCCCAGGATCACCGCGGTACAACAGGTGCGGTTCGTCTGCCTGAGGGGGGATGAACCGGGTGCGGTACCGCTGTAGGTCGCTCTCGGAGACCCCCAAGACGGCCCGGTCGATCCGTACGGTCTCGCTCCCGAAGCGGTGCGTGGACGCGCTCACCGCCCACCGGGCGACCCAGGAGCGGGAGCGGAAGGTGGCCGGCGCGAAGTGGAAGCCGCTCGGTCACCAGCCGACGGGCCTCATCTCCACCACGTCGACCGGCCGGGCCACGGATCCTCGGAGCCTGAACAGGATGCTCACGCTTCTGTGTGCCAGGGCCAAGGTCCGGCGGGTCCGGGTGCACGACCTGCGCCACACGTGCGCCTCGCTGCTGCTCGCTCAGGGGGTGGACGCCCGCACCATCATGGAGACGCTCGGGCACAGCACGATCACGATGACGCTCGATACCTACGCCCACGTCATGCAGACGACGCTCAAGGCAGCAGCCGATCGGATGGATGACGCCCTGGGGCGCGACGAGTCCGGCGAGGAAGGGGGCGAGGCTCCCGAGGAGACGCCGGCCGCCTGAGCCGTCCGGCCAACCGCGTTGATGTCACCCGCTGATGTCAAAGGCCCCCTGGACGATGTCCAGGGGGCCTTTGAGCTGTGTGCACTCGGCAGGATTCGAACCTGCAACCTTCTGATCCGTAGTCAGATGCTCTATCCGTTAAGCTACGAGTGCTTGTGCTTCTCGGCTTTTTTCTTGCCGGTCGGCGTTGCGTGGACAACATTACATGACCTGCGCCGTAGCGCGAAATCCATTAGTCACACCCCATCTGACCTGCGAAAACGCCCTCTGGGGGCTCCTCGCGAGATCCGTGCACTCCGCCGGGTGGGTGACCCGCGCAGGCCCGCAGGGGGCCGGGAACGACCGAAGCCCCGGCCGTGTGGGCCGGGGCTTCGGGGGTGGGGCGGAGGCGGAGGGATTTGAACCCTCGATGGGCTTTAAGACCCAAACCGCATTAGCAGTGCGGCGCCATAGACCGGACTAGGCGACGCCTCCATGCACCCCGCGCGGGCGCGAGTGGTGCGTGCAGATGATGACACAGGCGAGCCGCGTGTCACCAATCGCTTCTCACCGTACTAGCCCTCCCGGGCCGAGGGCAAAGCCCCTCGGCCCATCCCGGTTGCGCAACGAACGGCAGTACGGAGCGTTAGAGGGGACGGGCCCGAGCCCATGGCCCCCACCCGCCTCCCTGGAGTTCGTATGCTGCGCCGCCTCGTCCTCGCCACCCTCGCCACCACCGCCGCGGGCGCCGCCGGGCTCGGGCCCGTGCCGCCGTTGCCGCTGCTCTCGTCGCCCGACGTGCTCACCGTGACCATCAGCAAGAGCGGGCACCCGAAGGCCGACGGCACGTTCCGGCTCGACTGCGAGGGCGAGCCCGGCGGGGACCACCCCGCGGCCGCCCGCGCCTGCGCGCGGCTCGACAAGCTCGCGAAGGAGAGGCAGGACCCCTTCAAGCCGGTCACCAAGGACGCGTTCTGCGGGCAGCAGTACGGCGGGCGTGTCGTCGCCCGCGTCACCGGCGACTGGCAGGGGCGCTCCGTCGACGCCCGCTTCTCCCGGGCCAACGGATGCGAGATCGACCGCTGGGAGAACCTGGAGCCCGTACTGCCCCGCGTGCGGGGATGAGGTGAGGATGACGTTCGGATGTTGCCGCGGGCATGAGACCTCCCCCCGCGACCGCCGGCGCTGCCTTTAGACTCCTCGCAGTGACAGGCTGCGGCCCGAGGGGCAAGATGGGGCCGGCCAGCCGGGCAAGGTGCAGTGGGTCAGGGAGGAAGCGTCGTCGTGAGCAGCAGGCCATCCCGAGGCGCTGCTCGCCTCGCAGCCATACTTGACGCCCTCCCCGACGGCCTCGTGCTCGTCAACTGCAACGGCACGGTCGTCAACGCCAACACCATCGCCCTCGGCATGTTCGAGACCCCCGGTACCGCGCTCGTCGGGCGCGGGCTGCTCGATCTGCTGCCCGGCTTCGACTCGCGGCTGATCCCCGGCTCCATGCGGCGCCCCGAGGGAACCGACGAAAGCGGCCGTACGAAGCCGGCCCGGATGATCGCCCGCCGGACGGACGGCAGCGAGTTCGCCGTCGAGGTCACCAGCGCCAATCTCGAGGACGGGCGCGAGGCCTACGACTCGTACAGCGCCTACACCGGCGACGAGCTGCTCATGCTCGTCGTCCGCGACCTCACCGGCACCCTCGACACCGAGGCCGAACTCGCCCGCTCGCAGCGCCAGACCGAGATGATCCTGCGCGCCGCCGCCGAAGGCGTCGTCGGCACGGACACCGACGGGCGCGTCGTCCTCGTCAACCCCGCCGCCGCGCAGATCCTCGGCTTCCGCGCCAGCGATCTCGGCGGCAAGGAGCTGCACCCGCTGATCCTGCACTCGCGGGCGGACGGCGAGCCGTTCGCGTACGAGGAGTCGCCGCTCGCCGACACGCTCAAGTCGGGGCGCAAGCACCGCGTGCGCGGGCAGGTGCTGTGGGCGAAGAACGGTTCGCAGGTGCCGGTCGACCTGACGACCGCGCCGGTACGGGACGGGGACCAGCTCGTCGGCGCGGTGATGACCTTCACCGACCGCCGGCCCTACGAGCAGCTCGCCAAGGAGCAGGAGACCGAGCGCGCCGGCCTCGCCGAGAAGCACGCCGCCGAACTCGCCGAGCTCAAGAAGAGCAACGAGGAACGGGCGAAGGCGGACAAGGAGCGGTACGAGGCCCTGGCCGGTCGGCACGAGCAGCTGACGGCCGTCCTCGGCGAGTCGCTGCGCGGGCCGCTGGAGGAGCTGCGTACGGAGCTCGCCACGCTCGCCGCCGACGACGCGGGCCAGCTGTGGCCCGAGGCCAACCAGCTCCTGCACCACCTGGCCGCCGGGTACGCCCGGATGACGACCCTCGTGGACAACGTCCTCGGCTATCAGCGGCTGGACGCCGGGGCGGAGACCCTCGGCACGTCCGTCGTCCTGCTCGACGGGGTCGTGACCGCGGGCGTCGACGGGGCCGTGGAGCTCATCGGGCCCGGCCGGGCACAGTTCGCCGTGCACGCGCCGCCGATCGAGGCGGAGGTGGACGCGGCACGGCTCGCGACCGCGCTCGCGCATCTCGTCGCGGACGTGGCCGGCGTCGACTCCACCGGCAAGGCCCGGGTCGTACCGGGTGCGGGATACGCCGACTCGACGATCGTGGTGGCGGCGGCGCAGCGCGGCGATGTCGTACGGATCGAGGTGCGCGGGCCGTACGCCGGCGGCGACCCCGTCCACCAGCCGATCGTGCGCGGGATCGTGGCCGCGCACGGCGGTGTGGTGCAGACGCACGAGGTGCCGGGGACGAGCGGCGGCGCATACGTCCTCGAGGTGCCGCTCGGCGCCGGCAAGGGCACGGTCGCCGCGCCGCCCGCCCCGACGGCCGTGGAGACGGCGACGGATCCGAAGGCCGAGGCCCAGGTCGCTCCGGCCGGTGGGCAGCTCGCGCTGCCCGCGCAGGCCTCGGACACGCAGGGCGGCGGACGGCGGCGCGCCCGGCGGGCGTCCACCGATGCCTTCCTGGAGAGCCCGGTGGCCCCCGAGGGCGCCGGTGGCAGTGCCGGTGCCGTCGAGCCGACCGGGCGCCGCCGCGGGCGTACGGAAGAGGCTCCGGCCGCCCCCGCCGAGCTGATCCCCGCCCAGAGCGCGGGCGGCGTCCCTGCTGTCGAGCCGACCGGGCGCCGTCGCGGCCGGCCCGCCGAGGGCTCCGTGGTGACCGCCGCCGAGGGCGCGCAGGGACGTGCCGCGCTCGGGGACGCCGTGCCTCCACAGGGTGTTCCCGTACCCGCCCAGGGCGTTCCCGCCGAAGCCCCCGCCCTCGCCCGGGCGGCCCTGCCCGCCCTGGCGAGCGGCGATCAGGCGGCCGAGGAGCGGCCCACCGGTCGGCGGGCGCGTCGCGCGCTCGCCGCGCAGGAGCGGACCGCCGCCGCCGAGGCCGGGCCGCGTACGCCGTTCGCGCTGCCCCCGGCCGACGCGGACCGTGCTCCGGAGCCCGCGGCACAGCCCGTACCGCAGGCCGTACCCGTACCGCAGCAGGCCATGCCTCTCCCGCAGCCGATGCAGGTGAGCGACGAGGGGCAGCACGACGCCGCGCGGTCCGCGCCGGACGCCGACCACACGCCCCTGCAGCCCCACCCGCAGTCGCATCCGCAGCCTCTTCCCGAGCCGACCGGTCGGCGTCGTGGCCCGGGGGTCGCCGAGGAGACGCGTGCCGGCACCGGATCCGTACCGCTGCCTCCTGAGGTACCCACGGCCACCGCTCCGGCCGCGCCCGCAGCCCCCGCCGCGCCGGCCGCTCCGAAGGACGTGACGCACAGCGGGCGGGCGTTCAGCGTGCGGACGCTCGGGCAGGGCGTGCCCTTCGCCCAGCAGATCGCGGCACAGCAGAGCGCCGCACAGCAGGCCGGTGCACAGCAGGTCGGTGCGTCGCAGGCTGGTGCGTCGCAGGGCGGTGCGTCGCAGAACGGGCAGAGCAACGGCTCCGGTCGGCGGCGCAAGCTCGCCACCCCGCCCGAGGGCGACCGTCCGGTCCCGGCGCCCGCGCCCGTACCGGCAGCCCCTGCCGCCCCGGCGGCGCCGACGGAGCCCGCCGCCAAGGCGCAGCCGAAGCTCGCCTCGCTCGCCCAGGCGGCGCCCGAAGGCCGTTCCTACGCCATAGGGGCGCCCGCCGAGGGTGCCGCCGAGGGCCCCGAGCCGCTCGACGGTCCCGGCGGCGCGGTCGAGGTCGCCAACAAGCCGCTGCCGCAGCCCGTCGACGACGAGCTGCCCCCGGAGCCGCTGGACAACCCGCGCCGGCTGCTCGTCTGGCCCGCGCCGGACGTCTCCACGCAGCAGGCGCTGAGCGACCGCGGTTACCGCCCGGTGATCGTCCACTCCCGCGAGGAGGTCGACGCCCAGATCGCCGCCTTCCCGGCCGCGCTCTTCGTCGACCCGCTGACCGGGCCCATCACCCGTACCGCGCTCCAGTCCCTGCGCCAGGCGGCCGTGGCCGCCGAGGTGCCCGTACTGCTCGCGGCCGGGCTCGGGCAGGCGACGCGGGAGGCGGCCTACGGCGCCGATCCCGCCGTACTCCTCAAGGCGCTGGCGCCCCGCGACAGCGAGCAGCACCCCTCACGCGTGCTGCTCATCGAGGAGAACGACCACATCGCGCAGGCGCTCGCGGCGACCCTGGAGCGGCGCGGGATGCAGGTGGCACGAGCCGCGGCGGACACCGACGCGGTCACAATGGCCACGCAGATCCGGCCGAACCTGGTGGTGATGGACCTGATGCAGGTGCGCCGTCGCCGGGCCGGGATCATCGACTGGCTGCGGGCGAACGGGCAGCTGAACCGCACGCCGCTCGTCGTCTACACGTCGGCGGATCTCGACGAGACCGAGCTGCCGACGCTGTCGTCCGGCGAGACGGTCCTCTTCCTGGCGGAGCGTGCGAACAGCAACGAGGTGCAGGCCCGGATCGTGGACCTGCTCGCGAAGATAGGCACCAACTGAGAAGGAGGGGAGCGGTGTCCACCGCTCCCCTCCTTCTGTACGAACTACAGCTGGGTCACGTCCAGCTCACCCTCCGCGTACTGCCTGCGGATGACCTTCTTGTCGAACTTGCCGACGCTCGTCTTCGGCACCGCGGGCACGATCGCCCAGCGCTCCGGAAGCTGCCACTTGGCGATCCCGCCCTCGTCGGCGAGGAAGGCCTTCAGCGTCTCGTAGTCCGCCGTGGCACCGTCCTTGAGCACGACGGTCGCGAGCGGGCGCTCGCCCCACTTCTCGTCCGGCACGGCCACGACCGCGGCCTCGGCGACCGCGGGGTGCGCCATGATCGCGTTCTCGAGCTCGACGCTCGAGATCCACTCGCCGCCGGACTTGATGACGTCCTTGGCGCGGTCGGTGAGCGTGAGGAAGCCCTCCGGGCTGATGACGCCGACGTCGCCGGTCTTCAGCCAGCCGTCCTCGCTGAACTTGTCGGCGGGGCGGATCGGCTCGCCGTCGACACCGCCGAAGTACGAGCCGGCGATCCAGGTGCCGCGCACCTCCAGCTCACCGGCCGACTCGCCGTCCCAGGGCAGGTGTTCGCCGCCGGGGCCGACCAGGCGGGCCTCGACGCCGGCCGGGAAGCGGCCCTGCGTGACGCGGTACGGCCACTCCTCCTCGGCGGTCAGCCCGGCCGGCGGGTGGGCCATGGTGCCGAGCGGGGAGGTCTCCGTCATGCCCCAGGCGTGGCAGAGGCGGACGCCGAGCCTGTCGTACGCCTCCATGAGGGAGGGCGGACAGGCCGCGCCGCCGATGGTGACCTGCTTCATGGAGGAGAGGTCGCGGGGGTTGGCGGTGACCTCGGCGAGCAGGCCCTGCCAGATGGTGGGGACGGCGGCGGCGTGGGACGGCTTCTCGCGCTCGATCATCTCGGCGAGCGGGGCGGGCTGCAGGAAGCGGTCCGGCATGAGCATGTTGATGCCGGTCATGAAGGTGGCGTGCGGCAGACCCCAGGCGTTGACGTGGAACTG
The DNA here is from genome assembly GCF_036237275.1 of Streptomyces sp. NBC_01353. GTDB lineage: Bacteria > Actinomycetota > Actinomycetes > Streptomycetales > Streptomycetaceae > Streptomyces. The sequence goes on from NZ_CP108352.1 coordinate 4,314,231, forward strand.
CGGGACGACGACGAGGGTCGTGTCCTTGCCCGTCAGGCCCATCGACTCGGCCATGTTGACCTGCATGGAGTGCAGGTAGATGGAGCGGTGCGAGTAGACGACGCCCTTCGGGTCGCCGGTGGTGCCGGAGGTGTAGCACATGGCGGCGGCCGAACGCTCGTCGATCTCGGGCCAGTCGAAGGTGGTGGGGCGGCCCGCGATCAGCTCCTCGTAGTCGTGCACGCGGGGCGTCACGCCGTCGAGGGCGGAGCGGTCTCCGGGGCCCGCGACCACGATGTGCTCGATGGTCGGCAGGTGGGGGAGGAGCGGCACGAGGAGGGGAAGCAGCGAGCCGTTGACGAGGACGACCCGGTCGTCGGCGTGGTTGACGATGAACGCCAGCTGCTCGGGGGGAAGCCGCAGGTTGAGGGTGTGCAGGACCGCGCCCATGGACGGGATCGCGAAGTACGCCTCGACATGCTCGGCGTTGTTCCACATCAGGGTGGCGACGCGCTGGTCGCCGGTCACGCCGAGCTCGTCGCGCAGGGCGTTCGCCAGCTGGCTCGCTCGGGCTCCCGCCTCCGCGAACGTGCGGCGCTGCGGCTCGGGCTCACCCGTCCAGGTGGTGATCAGTGACTTCCCGTGGATCGTCATCCCGTGCTTCAGGATGCGGGTCACGGTCAGCTGTACGTCCTGCATGGTGCTCAGCACGGCGTCCTCCCGGTGGGCGCTACGTGGCAGTAAGGGTGTGGAGATTCTGCGCACGTACCGCTCGGTATGTCACTACCCGGGAGTAGGGAAATTGCCAGTGGTTACTGGCGGATGTTGTGTCCTCCGCGTGCGGTCACCGTAGGGGCCGGCGCGCGGTCACCGTAGCGGGGCCGCGCGGTCACCGTACGGGGGCGGCGCGCGTCACCGTACGGGGGTCAGTTCCGGGTCCTCGCGGAGCTTGCCGAGCGCGCGGGAGACGGCGCTCTTGACCGTGCCGATCGAGACGCCGAGCACCTCCGCCGTCTGTGCCTCGCTGAGGTCCTCGTAGTACCGCAGGACGACCATCGCCCGCTGGCGGTCGGGGAGCTTCATGACCGCGCGCCACATGGCGTCGTGCAGCACCTGCTGCTCGGCCGGGTCCGGCTCGGGCAGCCCGGCGGGCTCCGGCAGCTCCTCGCAGGCGAACTCGTCGACCTTGCGCTTGCGCCACTGGGACGTCCGGGTGTTCAGCAGGGCCCGGCGGACGTAGCCGTCCAGGGCACGGTGGTCCTCGATCCGCTCCCAGGCGACGAACGTCTTGGTGAGGGCGGTCTGCAGCAGGTCCTCGGCGTCGCAGGGGTTGGCGGTGAGGGAGCGCGCCGTTCGCAGCAGGACGGGCCCACGGGCCCGGACGTACGAGGAGAACGACGGGTAGCCGGCGGTCGTCACGGCGGTCCCGAGGGCGGCCGTGGAGGCGCCGGCGCAGACGGGGCCAGAAGGTGGCGGAGTCATGACTCCACGCTAGGAGCGGGGACTCCTCCGGGGATCGGCCCCAGGGACCGACCCGCACTCCGCCTCAGGTTGTAGGGGTGGGGATGGTTGGACCTCCTGAAGGTGGAGAGGGGAGTACGAGGGCCTCAGGGTCGGTTCCCCGCGGCCAGGGCCCCGGAGCCCCGGCCGCCGTCTCGGCGTCAGTCGTCCGCGCCCAGGATCAGGCCCGAGGTCGGGACCCCCGTGCCCGCCGTGACCAGCGTCCTGGACGCGCCCGGTATCTGGTTCACGGACGTGCCCCGCACCTGACGCACGGCCTCCGCGATGCCGTTCATCCCGTGCAGATACGCCTCCCCCAGCTGTCCTCCGTGCGTGTTCAGCGGCAGCGTGTCCGCCGCCACGAAGTCGGCAGCCTCCCCCCGTCCGCAGAAGCCGAACTCCTCCAGCTGCATGAGGACGAACGGGGTGAAGTGGTCGTAGAGGATGGCCACGTCGATGTCACCGGGCGCGAGCCCCGCCGTCCGCCACAGCTGCCTGGCCACGACCCCCATCTCCGGCAGGCCGGTCAGCTCGTCGCGGTAGAAGCTGGTCATCGCCTCCTGGTTACGGCCGGCTCCCTGGGCGGCAGCGACGATCACCGCGGGCGGCCGGCGCAGGTCACGGGCGCGCTCGGCGGAGGTGACGACGATCGCCTGGCCGCCGTCCGTCTCCTGACAGCAGTCGAGGAGCCGGAGCGGCTCGACGATCCAGCGCGAGGCGGCATGGTCGGCGAGGGTGATCGGTTTGCCGTAGAAGTACGCGGCGGGGTTACGGGCCGCGTGCCGGCGGTCGGTGACGGCGACGTGCCCGAAGGCGTCCGGGGTCAGCCCGTACGTGTGGAGGTAGCGCTGGGCGATCATGGCGACCCAGGAGGCCGGGGTGAGCAGCCCGAAGGGGAGCTGCCAGCCGAGCGCGGCGCCTTCGGCGGAGGGCTCGCGCTGCTGGACCCCGGAGCCGAAGCGGCGCCCGGAGCGTTCGTTGAACGCCCGGTAGCAGACGACGACGTCGGCGACCCCGGCGGCGACGGCGAGGGCGGCCTGCTGGACGGTGGCGCAGGCGGCCCCGCCTCCGTAGTGGATGCGGGAGAAGAAGGACAGCTCGCCGATGCCGGCCGCCTGGGCGACGGTGATCTCGGGGCTGGTGTCCATGGTGAAGGTGACCATGCCGTCGACGTCGGCGGGGGTGAGCCCGGCGTCGCCGAGGGCCGCCTGCACGGCCTCGACGGCGAGCGTGAGCTCGCTGCGGCCGGAGTCCTTGGAGAACTCGGTCGCCCCGATGCCGACGATGGCCGCGCGGCCGCCGAGACGGTCGGCGCTGCGGATGCTCATGCGCCCGCTCCGTTCGGTCGCGGCCCCGGCCCTGGCTCCCGCCCCGGCCCTGGCCCTGGCTCCGGCCCTGGCCCTGGCCCTGGCTCCGGCCCCGGCGTGCGTTCGCGCCCCGGCGTGATCTCACGCCCTGGCAGGTCGAGCGTCACCATGCCCGTGACGTGGTGACCGAGGCCGTTCGCGCCGATCACCCGTACCTGGGCCGTGACCCCGTCGACCTCCGTCACCGTTCCCGTCAACGTCATCGTGTCCCCCGGGTAGTTGGGCGCACCGAGCCGTATCGCCACCTTCCGGAGCACGGCGCCGGGGCCGAAGTGGTCGGTGATGTACCGCCCCACCAGGCCGTTGGTCGTCAGGATGTTCATGAAGATGTCCGGGGAGCCCTTCTCCCTCGCCAGCTCCGCGTCGTGGTGCACGTCCTGGTAGTCCCGCGATGCGACCGCCCCGGCGACGATGAGGGTGCGGGTGATCGGGATGGTCAGCGGTGGCAGCGCGTCCCCGGCCTTCACGACAGGTCTCCGTTCGCGATCAGGTCGCCGAGTTCGGCGAGGAGTTCGGTGCCGCAGCCGAGATACGCGTCGAGCTGCCTGCCCCACAGGAAGTGCCGGTGGACGGGGTGGTCGAGGTCGGCGCCCATGCCGCCGTGCAGATGCTGTCCCGCGTGGACGACCCGTTTGCCCGCCTCGGACGCCCACCAGGCGGCGGTCAGCGCGTGTTCGGCCCCCGGCAGGCCCTGGTCGTACCGCCAGGCCGCCTCGTAGGCGGTGACCCGGATCGCCTCGGTGTCCATGTAGGCGTCGGCGGCACGGAGTTGGACCGCCTGGCGGGTGGCGAGCGGGCGCCCGAACTGCTCCCGTACCGACGTGTACGCCACCGCCCGGGCCAGCGAGCCGGCACAGACCCCGGCCTGGAGCCCGGCGAACGCGATCCGGGCCGCCGTCAGCACCTCCGCGCGGGCGTCGGCGCCGCCGATCCGCTCGCCGTGGGCGCCGTCGAGGACGAGCCGGCCGGCGGCCCAGGGCGCGGTGAGCTCGACGGGTGCCACGGCGGCCTCGGCCGTCGGCACGAGTCGGAGGGCGCCGTCCTCGTCCGCCACGAGGACATGGGTGGCGTCCCTGAGCCAGGGCACCCACTCCACGGCCCCGGTGAGCGAGCCGTCCCCCGCGGCCCGGACATGCCCGGAGGTCGGGAACGCGCCGGTCACCACCGTCGTACCGTCCCGGAGCCCCGGCAGCAGCCGCTCGCGCTGCTCCTCCGTGCCGTGCCGGGCGACGGCGAGGAGGCCGTACACACAGCTCGCGGTGAACGGCACCTGCGCCGTCGTCCGCCCTTGCTCCTCGGCGATCAGCACCAGGCCGAGAAGCCCGGTCTCCTCGACCGCGCCCGGCAGTCCGGCCGCGCACAGGGCCTTCCACAGCTCGGCGTCCGTATCCGTGCCGGCCGCCGTGAGCCGCTCGTGCGTGGCGAGATCACCGAAGATCCGCGCCGCCAGCTCCTGGGCCGCGGCCTGCTCCTCCGTGGGCGTGAAGTCCATCTCAGCCCTCACCCCCGCCCTGCGCCCGGAACACCGGCAGCTCCAGCTCCTCGTCCACGCGGAGGAACTCCAGCCGGACCGGCATTCCGATCCGGACCTTGTCGTACGGCACCCCGACCACGTTGCTGACGATCCGGACGCCCTCGGCCAGTTCGATCAGTCCGACCGCGTAGGGAGGGGCGAAGGCGCGGAACGGCGGGTGGTGCATCACCACGTACGAGAAGACGGTCCCCGAGCCGCCGGCCTCGATGGTGTCCCACTCCCGCGAGCCGCAGGCGCTGCAGCCCGGGAGCCAGGGGAAGCGGAGCGTCGTGCAGTCCCCGCAGCGCTGGACGAGCAGACGGTGCGCGGCGACGCCTTCCCAGAATCCGGCGTTGTCCCGGTTGATCACCGGGCGGGGCCGCTTCGCCGCGGGCTCGCCGCTTCCCTTCGGCTTCGGCGCCGCCGGCGCGTACTTGAGGATGCGGAAGCGGTGGGTGCCCGCGAGCTCGCCGTCCGCCCGGACGTCCATCCGGGTCGTGACGAAGTACCCCGTCCCGAGCTTGGTGGTCTTGCGCTCCGACACCGACTCGATCAGCGCGTCGAAGGTGATCGCGTCGCCGGGCCGCAGCGGCCGCAGATACTCCTGCTCGCAGTCGGTGGCGACCACGGAGGTGTATCCGGCGTCGTCGAGGAGCGCGAGCAGCTCGTCGTACGCCTCGGAGCGGCCGGTGTGCCCGGAGAGTCCGCCCATCGTCCACGCCTGGAGCATGGGCGGCGGGGCGACGGCCTCCGGTCCCGCGTACGCCGGGTTGGTGTCGCCCAGGGCCTCGCACCAGTGTCTGATCATGGGCTCGTTGACCAGGTCCTTGCCGGCCCCCGCGGTGGCGGCCGCCCGCCCTTCGTACGCCTTCAGCCCGCCGTGGATGTCTGTCAGCCCGTCGTGGATGTCCTTCACCCCGTCGTGGATGTCCTTCACCGCCGCCCCCCTTCCCTCTTCGTACCGCTCATGCCGAGTCGCATCGTCGCGACGATCTCGCGCTGCACCTCGCTCACCCCTCCCCCGAAGGTGTTGATCTGCGCGGCGCGGTTCATCCGCTCGAGCTCACCGCCGTCGACCTCTCCCGGCGACCCCGCCCGCACCGTCCCCGCCCCGCCCGCGATCTCCTGACATATTCGGTACACCTCCACCGCCGATTCGGTTCCCGCGAACTTCACCCCGCTCGCGTCTCCGGGGGCCAGCCGGCCCGCCCCCACATCCCCCACCAAACGCCAGTTGAGCAGGCGTGTTGCCGCGAGCCGGGCATGTGCCTCGGCCGCCCGAATCCGTATCCACGGCTCGTCAATGCGGCGCCGCCCCGTCACCGGATCGGGTGTGGCGGCCCGGCGGAGCACCGCCTCGTAGAAGTCCTCCGCCTGCATGCCGATCGCGGCGAGCGCCACCCGCTCGTGGTTGAGCTGGTTGGTGATCAGCCCCCAGCCGCCGTTCTCCTCCCCGACGAGGTTGGTGGCCGGGACGCGAATCCCGTCGTAGTACGTCGCCGTCGTCGTCAGTCCGCCGACGGTCTCGATCGGCGTCCACGAGAACCCCGGGGAATCCGTCGGGACGAGGACGATGGAGATGCCGCGGTGTTTGGGGGCCCCGGGGTCGGTGCGGCAGGCGAGCCAGATCCAGTCGGCGTTCTGGGCGTTCGAGGTGAAGATCTTCTGCCCGTCGATCCGCCAGGAGTCCCCGTCCCGCACCGCCTTCGTACGGAGCGAGGCCAGGTCGGTGCCGGCCTCCGGCTCGCTGTATCCGATGGCGAAGACGGTCTCGCCGCGCAGGATCCGGGGCAGGAAGTACGCCTTCTGCTCCTCGGTGCCGTACCGCATCAGGGTCGGGCCGACAGTGTTGAGCGTGACCATGGAGACGGGCGCGCCGGCCCGGTAGGCCTCGTCGAAGAAGACGAACTGCTCGTCGGGGCCGCGCCCCTGCCCTCCGTACTCCTCCGGCCAGCCGAGTCCGAGACGGCCGTCGCCGCCGATCCGGCGGAGGAGCCGGCGCTGGCCCGCCGTGTCGGTGGGGGAGGGCGGGCCGTCGGGCATCACGTCGCGGAAGTACGCGCGGAGTTCGGCGCGCAGCCGTAGCTGCCGCTCGGTCGGGGCGAGGTGCACGACGACGGCCTCCCGGGGGAACGACTAAGGTTTCTGACTGTCCGTCAGATAGCGTGGCCGTGTCAAGGTCACGGAGAGGGGCACACACGCAGCGCCCGCGCGCACCGACGGCCCGCACCCACCCAAACCGTCGGCACACACGGGAACGGCCTGCGCGAGCACCGAAGTGCCGCCGCGCAGGCCGCCGTTCACCCCTCAGTCATGCCCCCCGTCGGGCCGGACCCCGCCGAGTGTCGGCTAGTACCACCAGGGGTGGAAGTTGACTACCGCGTTCGACTGGCCGATCGAGGTGAACCCGGAGCCGTTCACACTCGCGGTGTTGTTCTGATTGGAGGCACCGGAGCCGGTGGCCACCTGCTGCGTGGTGGTCGAATTGCCGAAGTTGTCGCCACCCACGCCGCTGCCGATGATGGTGGCGACGCTCGTGTTCGATCCGTCGTCCGCGAAGCCGCCGTTGTCGGCGTGCGCCACGCCGCCGAAGAGCGCGGCGGCCAGGGGCAGGGCGGCAGCAGCGGCGAGAACGCGGGCGGTACGGATGCTTGCCATGTCATTTCCTCCAGAAACGGAACTGCGGCTGAAGTGCGGAAGCACTCACATACGGCTTGCTCCAAGGCAGTTGGCCGACCGCCTCGGTCGTTGTGCTCGACGTCGCGACTCCAGAGTTGCCCACGCAATCCCCGGCGAACCACCCTTCAGCGGCTGATTCCCCCTCAAGCGTGAGGACAAGTCGATAAACCCCCTTCACGCACTCAAAAGCGCAGCTCACCGCCCCTATGGCGAGGTCACGCCACCGAGAGCCGCTCCACGGCAAGGGAGGAAGCGTTCCGGCAGATTTTCAGCCAATCCTCCCCTCTTCCTTTCTTCGAACGCTTGTACGAAACTGAGTGCATGGCCACCTCCGACCGGCGCTCCGCCACCCTGGCCCTGGCCCATGCCCTGTCTGCGGCAGAGCGCGGGCTGCCCGTCATCCCCCTGTCCGCCACGAAGCTCCCAGCCCTGCGCTCACCGCACCGGGACGACCCGCACCCGGTCCCCTGCCACGGGGAATGCGGCCGGCCGGGGCACGGAGTGCACGACGCGACCACCGACCCCGCCGCCGTACGGGCGCTGTTCGCCGCCGCACCCTGGGCGACCGGCTACGGCATCGCGTGCGGGCGCCCGCCGCACCACCTCATCGGCGTCGACCTCGACGTGACCCACTCGGACGCGCCCGCGGACGCCACGGCCGAGCTGCGCCACCGGGCGCTCCAGCACCTGTTCACCCTCCCGCCCACGGTCACGGTGCTCACCCCGAGCGGCGGCCGCCACCTGTGGCTGACCGGCCCGCCGGGCGTCGTGGTCCCCAACTCGGCGAGCCGCCTCGCCCCCGGCATCGACATCCGCGGCGCCGGCGGCTACCTCGTGGGACCGGGTTCGGTGACCGCCAAGGGCGCGTACCGGCTGGCTCCGGGCAGTGCGAACCTCGACCCGGCCCCCTGCCCACGCGCGCTCCTGAACCTGATCGCGCCCCCCACACCACCCCCACGCCCCGACCACGACCCGACCGGCCCCGGCCCCGGCACTCGCCACGGCCGGGGCCTGGTCCACTTCGTCCTGACGGCCCACGAGGGCCAGCGCAACACGCGCCTGTTCTGGGCGGCCTGCCGGGCGTACGAGAACGGCCTCGGCGACGCGCTCACGGACGAGCTCACCACGGCGGCGATCCGTACGGGCCTGACCGAACGCGAGGCCCGAGCCACGATCATGTCGGCGGCCCGCCTGACGGCTCACTGACCCGCGGCCGACGGACCGGCCGCTGACCCAAGGCCGACAGCAGGCGCCACCGACACGGAACCGGCCGCTCCTTCGCGGGGCGGCCGTCATCCCTTCCGGCCCTTCGGATGGCCGCATCGGGCGGCCCGCCGAGATGTCCCCCTCGATGTCTGGCAGCAGACTTGGTTCGACCCACTGTTTCTGCCGACCGGAGTCACCATGACGGACCTCAAGCTGGAGCAGAAGCGCTCACTGTCGCGCCTCGAAGCGGCCGACCAGCTCACCGCGCTCGCGGACGCGCTGCGCAAGGGCGGGGAGGCCGAACTGGAACTCGGCTTCGGAAGCCTGAGCCTGCGGATCCCCGACGACCTCGAGAGCGAGGTGGAGATCGAGGTCGAGGGCGGGGAGATCGAGCTGGAGATCGAGCTCAAGTGGTCGACCGACAGGTCCCGGAAAGCACCTGCGAAGGCGGCGACCGCCAAGGCCGAGGCGACCCGGACGCCCAAGAGCGCACCCGCCAAGAAGGCGGCCGCCCGAAAGCCGAAGAGCACGCCCGCCAAGCCGACGCGGAGCACCGACACCGCCAAGACCACCGAGCGGGCCCCCAAGAAGACGGCCACGGCCTGACCGCGCCACGACGCACAGCCTCAGAAACCTCCCAGGCGGAGGGCGCTTGTTCGTTTTCGTGTGTGCGGGGTGTGGCGCTGAGCCGGCCATCCCGCTGTCCCAACTCACGAATGCGCCCGGTTCCATGAGCACCGGAAGCCGAACCCCGTCCCCGGACTTCTGATGGGCGTGGACCGGCAGGGGCCGCCCCCGGCGCGTAGACGCCACGGGCATGAACATGAATATCGGGGTTGAAGTTGCCGCTGCGGCAGCTCCTACCGTCGTGACCAGGCCGGAAAGACCGGCCGGGCGACACACACGTGCGGGAGTGGCGATGGACTGGCCGATCGCGGAGGTGGCCCGGATGTCGGGCGTGACCGCCCGGACCCTGCGCCACTACGACGAGATCGGCCTGCTGCCGCCTGCCCGGATCGGCGCGAACGGGCACCGCTACTACGAGGGGAAGCAGCTTCTGCTGCTGCAGCAGATCCTCGTGCTGCGGGCGTTGGGCGTCGGGCTTCCGGAGATCGGCCGGATCATGTCCGAACAGGTCGGCGAGGTGGATGCCCTACGGAACCACCACCGGAAGCTGGTCGAGGAGCGCGACCGGCTCGACGCCCTGGCCGGCACCGTCTCCCGCACCATCGCCGCACTGGAGCAGTCCAGGAAGGACGGGCACCCCATGACCATCAACCGACCGGAGAACCTCTTCGAAGGCGTACGACCCTCCCAGTACGAGGAGAACATGAGCGAGTTCCCTGAGCTTGCCGAGGAGGTCGCACGGCGCGCGGCCACGATGAGCCAGGCCGATGCCGACGCCGGGCACCGTGCGCGCACCGCGCAGATGATCCGGCTGGCCGAACTCATGGCAGCGGGCCACACGGCCGACGCCGAGCCGGTGCAGGCGGAGATCGACGCTCAGTACCGGGGCCTGGCCGAACTGCGTGCCGTCTCCGCCGAGGAGTACCGGGCCATCGGACGCTCCTGCGTGGACAACGGCACCTGGCGCAACGCGTACGAGTCGATCGCACCCGGGCTGGCGGCGTACCAGCGCGACGCCATCGAGGCCTACGCCACGACCCGGCTGAGCTGAGCCGCGGCAGACCCGCCATCGCGGGAGAACCTGCGATGGCGAGGGCCGCAGGCCACGGCGGGACAAGCACCCGGGATCCTGGCCCACAGATGGCCCATACGCACTGGTCAGCACAGGGATACCGGCGAACCAGTGGTGAGACGGAGTGAACGCAGAGGGCGGTCCCCAGATTCCGGGGACCGCCCTCTGACCTGCTACTTCTCTGACCTGCAAGCGGTGGGTGTGGGATTTGAACCCACGGTGACTCGCGCCACGACGGTTTTCAAGACCGTTCCCTTAGGCCGCTCGGGCAACCCACCCCGCGCCGGATCCCGTTCAGGACGGCGCGGGGGACAGCCTAGCCGGTCAGTTGTCGCCCGTGCGTTCGCCGAGGGTGACCGTGGTCTTCGCCGTCTTGCCGTCGCGTTCGTAGGTGATCTCGACCGAGTCGCCCGGCTGGTGCGTCCAGATCTCGCTGATCAGTGTCGGGCCGCTGTCGATCTGACGGTCGCCGAAGGCGGTGATCACGTCGCCCGCCTTCAGGCCGGCCTGCGCCGCCGGGCCGTTCGCGGTGACGGCCGGGGTGCCGCCCGCGCCCTCGTCCGCGATCGTGGCCCCCGCGCCCTTGTCGGTCATGTTCACCGTCGCGCCGATCACCGGGTACACCGGCTTGCCCGTCTTGATCAGCTGCTCGGCCACGTTCTTGGCCTGGTTCACCGGGATCGCGAAGCCGAGGCCGATCGAGCCCGCCTGGGTCTGGCCGAAGCCGTTGCCGGTCGACTGGATCGCCGAGTTGATGCCGATCACCGCGCCGCTCGCGTCCAGCAGCGGGCCGCCGGAGTTGCCCGGGTTGATCGAGGCGTCCGTCTGCAGGGCGCTCATGTACGAGTTGCTGCCGCCGGAGCCGTCACCCGAGGCCACCGGGCGGTTCTTGGCGCTGATGATGCCCGTCGTGACCGTGTTGGACAGGCCGAACGGCGCGCCGATCGCGATCGTCGAGTCGCCGACCGCCACCTTCTCGGAGTCGCCGAGCGGGAGCGGGGCCAGCCCCTCCGGGGCCTTCTTCAGCTTCAGGACGGCCACGTCGTAGCCCTCGGCCCGGCCCACGACCTCCGCGTCGTAGGTCTTGCCGTTGGAGAAGGTCGCCGAGAGCGTGCCGCCCTCCGCCGCCGACGCCACCACGTGGTTGTTGGTGACGATGTGGCCTTCCTTGTCGTAGACGAAGCCGGTGCCCGTACCGCCGTCGCCCTCGCCTTCACCGGCGCCGCTGCCGCCGGACTTCGCCTGGATGGTCACGACGCTCGGCAGGGCCTTGCCCGCCACCGCCGCGACCGTGCCCGGATCGCGCTTGAAGGCCGCCTGGGAGTCGCCCGCGGAGATCGTCGTCGAGCTGACTTGGTCGTCGCCGCGCTCGGCCGCCCAGTAACCGATGCCCCCGCCCACACCACCGGCCACCAACGCGGCCACGAGGACAGCCGCCACGAGACCGCCGGTCTTCTTCCGCGGGGCCGCAGGGACGGGAGGGACGGGCTCGCCCCAGGTCGGCACCGCCGGCGGGGGCGGCGGCCAGCCACCCGCGCCCGCCGGGGCGCCGGCGGCCGCACCGGCCGGAACCTCCGCCGGAGGGGTCACGGGCAGGGGCGCCGTGGCAGGCTCGGGCGCCGCCTGCGGCTCGGATGCGTCCACAGCAGGGGGTGCGGAAGGGGCCGCGTGCGGCGTCGGAGGGGCGGGAGGGACGGACGGGGCATTCGGGTCCGCCGGAACCGCGCTGCCCTCGTTCTCGGTACTCACAGCTCTCTCCTCGTTCACTGCACGGATGGATGCCATCACTAGGGTGCTGCGAACAGCTTTTCCCACAGGACGTCAGGCCACTGTAAGCGGGAGCTGTGCGTCCGCACCCCATTCTTTATTTACGGACAGAACGGACACGATCCGATACGGTCGCCCCGCCAATGGCACCATGACGCGGTGACCCACGCACGGCAGCACACCAACCGCGTCCCTGTTCAGGTGGTCGCCCACCGCGGAGCGTCCGAGGACGCCCCGGAACACACTCTGGCCGCCTATGTGAAGGCCATCGAGGACGGCGCCGACGCGCTCGAGTGCGATGTCCGGCTCACCGCCGACGGCCACCTCGTCTGCGTCCACGACCGACGCGTCGACCGCACCTCCAACGGCCGCGGTGCCGTCTCCGCCCTGGAGCTCGCCGACCTCGCCGCCCTCGACTTCGGCACCTGGAGGGGGCGCGAGGAGGCGGGTGAGAGTCCGGACTGGAAGGACCCCGAGCTCACCTCCGTACTCACCTTGGAACGCCTCCTCGAGCTGGTCTCCGACGCCGGGCGGCGGATAGAACTCGCCATCGAGACCAAGCACCCCACGCGCTGGGCGGGCCAGGTGGAGGAGCGGCTGCTGACCCTCCTCAAGCGGTTCGGTCTGGCGGAGCCGGCGGCTCCGGAGGACTCCCCCGTGCGCGTCATGAGCTTCTCCCCGCGCTCCCTCAGCCGAATCGCGGCGGCCGCACCGACCCTCCCCACCGTCTCGCTGTCCCAGTTCGTCACGCCCCGGCTGCGCGACGGACGGCTGCCGGCGGGCGCGCGGATCGCCGGACCGTCGATCCGGATCGTCCGCCACCACCCCACCGTGATCCTTCGGCTCCAGAAGGCCGGGCACCAGGTCCATGTATGGACGGTGGACGATCCGGAGGACGTGGAGCTGTGCGAGCGGCTCGGCGTCGACGCGATCATCACCAACCGCCCCAAGCAGGTGCTGTCCCAGTTGGGCCGCCTTTGACCCGTTCTCCCCACCCGCATCGGGGCTTACGGGGAGTGCACCGGCGCGTTCGGTCCGTACTCGATCGTCACGAGTGCGTCACCGGAGGCTCACTGGCCGGTTTCCGGTCCAGGCCATTGGGGCATTCACACCGTGGCGTGGGGCAAAGGAGGTCTCGGGGGTGGCGTTGGTGGTGGCACAGAAGGTGCCCACGTCGTCGAGCATGGCCGTACCCCATGGCCCTGCGGGCGTGGGTGAGGCGCGACACCGTATGCGGGAGCAGTTGAGCCGCAGCGGGATGTCCGAATCGGTCGTCGACGATGCGGTACTGATCCTTTCCGAGCTGCTCAGCAATGCCTGCCGGCACGGCAGGCCGCTGGGGCGGGCCGAAGTGGGTGACGGGGACGTCCGAGCCGCGTGGCGCATCGATGCGTCGGGTGGCCTGACGGTCGAGGTGACGGACGGCGGTGGTCCCACACGGCCTGTTCCTTCGACGCCCTCGGTCACCGCGCGCGGCGGCCGTGGGCTGAACATCATCGGTGCACTGGCCCAGGACTGGGGCGTACGGGACAGCGCGACCGGCGAGGTCACGGTCTGGGTGATCGTCACCGAGGGCCATCGACGTGAGGACTTCGCGGCGAGGGTCGGCGGCGGCTCGGGCTTCGACTTCCTGGACGCGTACGACGACCTGGACTGAAGAGACGCGTACGAAGACCTGGACCGAAGACCGGACAGAACCGGAAGCCGACCGACCGCCGGGACAGGACCGTGAACCGACCACACGGGCAAAGACCGGAAGCCGGCCGACCGCCGGGACAGGACCTGAACCGAGCGCCACGGGCAAGGACCGGCCGTCGGACCGGGCAGCGGACCCTTGAACAGGCCGGGCAGCGGACCCTCGAATTCGGACACGCAGCGGATCCTGAACAGGCCGGACAGCGGGACCGACGGCGGGCCAGGCATCGTGCTCGACGCCAGGTCCCTGACAGTCGGGGCAACAGACCGGACACCGACCGCCCCGGCCTGAGCCCCGCATGGCTTCCGTACGGCTAGGCTCGCCCGACACAGAGCCGTGCACCGAGCACGGCCCTGCACCACAGCACTGCCGCTATCGGGAGAAGCCACACCATGGCCAAGAAGCGCCCCCAGACGAAGGCCGCCAAGGCACAGGTCACGAACGGGGAGATCCCGGTCGTCGGTGCGCGCGAGCCGTGCCCGTGCGGTTCGGGCCGCCGCTACAAGGCGTGTCACGGCCGGGCCGCCGCACACGCCGTGACCGAGCTCGTCCAGCGCCCCTTCGAGGGACTGCCCGGCGAGTGCGACTGGGTCGCGCTGCGCGAGCTGGTGCCCGCCGCCACCGTCCCGCTCACCCTCAAGGACGGGCTGCCCGAGGGCGTGCCGTCCGTGACGCTCGCGACCGTGCTGCCGATGGCATGGCCGGCGCTGCGCCGGGACGACGGCTCCGTTCTGCTCGCCCTGCAGAACGACTCCTCCTCCGGCGACCTCGCCCGCGATCTCGCCGACACCCTCCAGCGCGCCCTGGAAGCGGAGCCCGGCACCCCGGTCGCGCCCCGCCGCGTGCCCTCCGAGGGCCCCCGTCTGCAAGACCTCCTCGACCCGAACAGCGATTTTGCGCCGGTCGTGCACGAGGGCTTCGAATTCTGGATTCCGGAGTCCGCCGACAACTCCAACGCCGAGGTCACCGCCTCCCTGGAGCGCGCGAACGCCGCCGCGATCCCCACCGTCAAGCTGACCGGTGTGGACTCGGCGTACTGGTGCGAGACCCCGGACAAGAACCACCTGCGCTGGGTCATGCCGCACCCCGAGGAGAAGCTCCTCGACGCGCTCGCCCGCCTGCACGCCGCCGGCACCTCCGCCCTCGTCGACGACACCCGTCTCGTCGGCTCCTTCCGGGCGCACGGCCTGATGGTCCCCGTCTGGGACCTGCCCACCTCGATGAGTGCCGAGGACTGCGAGAAGCCGGCCGCCGAGTTCGCCGAGCGGCTCGCCGCGGCGCTGGCCTCCGACGCCCCGCTGACGCCGGAGGAGCGCCGGGCGCGCGGGGGCCTCACCAACCGTCAGGTCACTCTCAGCTGACACACGAGGTGGCTGCCGTCACTGACAGACCGACCAGTCGGTGACTTCCGCCACAACTCCGCCGCACGACCTGATAAATCCCTGTCCGAATAACCGAGATCGAATTTGCGAACCGCAGATCTCTTGTTACGGTTCTAGAAGCCCGGTCGCTGGTGCATCCCCCGTCGCCAGCGATCGGGCCTTCTCATGCCCGGACGGATCCCGTCCCGCGCTCAACTACCGCCTGCGCTCGCCGCGTTGCTCCCCGACCGCAGCAGCAGCGGCGTACTGTCGCCCTCTCCCGCGCCCGCGAATTCCGCCACGGCCGAATATGCCGAAGCAGCGCCCCGCGCGCGCTCTCGAGGCGTCTCACAAGCCCCCGGTTCGTCCTGTGCCGGGATGGCACAACGCACTTGTACGGTTCGCCCCGCGGGGCCCATAAGAGTGAGTACGGAGTCAAGTCGCTGACCCGTGGCGTTGCGGTAGTACGTGCGCGCCCAGGCGTCGGGCCCCTCGGTGAGGACGCAGGTCTGCGCCTCGATCCCGTCGGGGGAGGTCAGCTCGGGTCCGCAGTGCGAGGCGTGACCGGGGAGGTCCGAGGACGACGGCTGCCGCGGAGGGGACGGAGCCGGGGTCACGGGCGTCGGCCGCTCCTCGGGGGCGCCGAGGCCGAGGCCCGGCAGCAGGCCGCCGTCGGCCTTCGGCTTCGCGTCGTCGCCGGGCCCCGGGCCGGCGAGGGCGGCCAGCGGCAGCAGCGTGGCACACACCACGGCGGCCCCGAGCCCGATCATGCGGAGATTCATGGGGACCCACCTGCCCGGCTGGCTGCGACTCGTGAACGGTGGGCCGAAGATATCGGCGGATAGGGGGCGCACAGCGCGCCGCGCGCCCATTTCCCGTACAACTCGGGCAGCCTCACACCCGTTCGGGTGACGCAGACGCCGGAACGGGCCCCGAGTCAGGCACCTGCGGGCGAGGAGGCCAGGACGGACCGCCCGCGGGTACGTGGGCCTCAGACCGCCCGCCCGCGGGTGCCTGGGCGTCAGACCCCGCCCGGGCCGTACGCGAGCCTTCAACCCGCCCCGTCGGTACGCGAGCCTTCCCCCCACCACGTCAGTACGCGAGTCTGCTTCCGCCCTCCGGTGCGCCCGTGCTCGCCTCCACCAGCGCGTCCACGACCGCCTCCACGTCCGGCAGCCACGGCGTGGCCGAGCCCTCCAGCGGGGCGCGCTCCCAGCGCACCTGGCCCGTCCCCGCGGCCGAGGGCGGCAGCAGAAGATAGCCGCCCTCTCCGTGGAAGCGCAGCGAGCTGGGCACGCTGTCCTTCGCGTAGAGGAGTTCGCCGAGCTGTTCCAGGCTGTACGGGGCGACCAGCAGCGACCAGCGGGTCGGCGTCGCCACCACGGGGCCGAGCCTCATGCCCATCGTGTCGAGCGCGGCCAGGGCGCGCGCGCCCGCGACGGCCGGCAGGCTCACCGCGCAGGGCGCCTTGCCGCCGGTGGCCAGGACGATCGGGGCCTCCGGCCGCCGGGTCCACCACCAGCGAATCATGCGCGCGTCGGTCGTGGCCGCGAGCAGGCCGGGGTCGAAGGGGTGTGCGCCGGGAACGACACACTGCGGGTCGGGGCAGGCGCAGCCCACCCTTCCGGACGTACGCGTCGTCGTCTTCAGCCCCACGCCGGGCAGTACGGGCCAGTCCCACTCGCCGGCGCAGATGAGCGCCGCGTCGAGCTGGACAGTCCTCTCCTTGCGCCGGAACCGGAGCCTGCGTCGCCTTCCGAGGATCTCGCGCATGAGCGCTCGTTCCTTTCCGTTGAACGCCGAATCCACATCACACCATGTGCAGATCACTTCACTGTGCGTATCAGCGCGTACAAGGTCGGCGGTTCACCGCCCCGTGCGGTGGGGCGGGAGGGGCCGAGCTGAGGCTCGTCGTCCACTCGAGGGGCGCGGCCTGCGGCGGTGAGGACGCCCAGGCACCCTGCCAGGTTCCGGGGCTGCTTCAACTGCCCCTGGCCATCACCGTTTACGTACCCATCACGTTCAAATCAACGCGCTTTCAAACGACGCCAGTCGACCGCAAAAGGTGCACGGTGGGGGTAATTTTCAGCCAACTTGGCCCGCACTTCAACCCTTCTGCCAAACCCCATAGACACCACAAGTCCCGCGGGGACAATGCTGGACATCGCTCCTCTTGTGCGTGTACATGTGGATGCATTGCTAGCGGCGCAGATTGACATGGGGGTTTGCGATGCTAATGAGCGAAACGCACCGGTCGGAAAGCCGGTCGACATGAGCGCCCCACACCTGCCGAAAGTGGCCGGAATCGATTCCACTGTTCCGTCGCCCGCGCACACTACCGCGCCCGTCCCGCCCGTCATCCCCTCCGGCGCGCCCCTCCCTGACATCCCCGGCGAGTTGATCCAGGACCGGCTGGCCGGCTGGGTCTCCGACCTCACCACCCTCCACGAACTCACTGAACGCCTGGTCAAGACCGGCTCGCTCGACGAAGCACTGCGTGAGGTGCTGCGCGCCGGCGCCGCTCTCGTCGGCGCCCGCCGCGGCATGGCCGTCTTCGAACCCGCCGACGGACTCGGCCCGACCTCCACCGTCGGCCTCGGGCTGGCCCATGCGGACCTCGGCACCATCGAGACCGTGCCGCGCAGCGCCACCTCCTACGGCCGCATCCTCGACGGCCTCCCCGAACCGACCGGCTCCAGAGCCGGCCGCGACCCGCTCGCCACCCACGATTCCGTCGCCGTCCCCGATCCGGTCGCGGTCCCCGACCTCCTCGGCGAGGCCGAGCTCGACCCCCGCCACCGCGAGGTCGCCGCCCGGCTCGGCTACGCCGCCAGTTACGCCCTCCCCCTCGCCACCGAGGCCGCCGGCAAGCTCGGCGCCGTCGTCTGGCTGTACGACGAGCCCGCCGAACCGGTCGAGCGTCAGCGCCACCTGATCGGCCTCTACTGCCGTTACGCCACCGAACACCTCGCCCGTCTCCTGGAGCTGGAGCGCGCCCGCGTCCAGGTCGCCACCGTCGCCGAGGAGTTGCTGCCCAGCCGCCTCCCCCGGGTCCCCGGCGTCCAGCTCGCCGCACGCCACCGCACCGGCCCCCGGGGCGGCGGCGATTGGTACGACGCGCTGCCGCTGCCCGAGGGCGCCCTCGGCCTCGCCGTCGGCTCCGTGTCCGGGACCGGCCCCAGCGCGCTCGCCGCCATGGGACGGCTGCGCGCCTCCCTGCGGGCGTACGCGGTCATGGAGGGCGAGGACCCCGTCGCCGTCCTGTCCGACCTGGAACTCCTGCTCCGGCTGACCGAGCCGGCCCGCTCGGCCACCGCGCTCTTCGCCTACTCCGAGCCGAAGCTGCGCAAGCTCGTCCTCGCCGGGGCCGGGCACACCCCGCCGCTGATCATCGGCGACCACCGCACCGAGTTCGTCGAGACCTCGCTGTCCGCGCCGCTCGGGATGCTCGCCTGCTGGGAGGCGCCGAGCGTCGAGATCGCCCCGGCCCCCGGAGAAACGGTGCTGCTGTACACGGACGGGCTGCTGCGCCGGACCGGCGACCCCATGGACCGGGCCTTCGCACGGCTCCACGCGGCCGCCGCGAGCGTGCCCAAGGTGGACCGTACCGACCCCGGGGCCATCGCCGACCACGTGCTGCGGACCCTGCTGCCCGAGGGCCTCGACACCGGCGTGGACGGGGAGGACGTCGTCCTGCTCGCGGCCCGCTTCGAGTGAGCGGCGAGCATCCGGTGAAGCGGCCCGCTTCGAGTGAGCGGCGACCCTCGAGTGAGCCGCGCGTAGACCACAGGTGACTCAGCGGTAATGGGTCTTCCGGCCCTGGGCCCCCTTCCGTACGACCGTACGATGGAGGGGGTTCAGTGTCGTACCAAAGGAGACCCCCCGTGGCAGACGAGCTCACCCCGGAAACCCCGGACGAGTCCGAAGAACCGATCAAGCAGCGCAAGAACGGCCTGTACCAGGGCGTCTCCGACGAGCTCGCCGAGAACATGAAGTCCGGCTGGGCCGACACCGAGCTGCACGACCTGCGGCCGATCGCGCAGGCCGAGCACACCGCGGCCCGGCGCGCCGCGCTCTCCGCGCGCTTCCCGGGCGAGCGACTGGTGATCCCCGCCGGCAACCTGAAGACGCGCTCGAACGACACCGAGTACAGCTTCCGCGCGTCGACCGAGTACGCGTACCTCACCGGCGACCAGACGGAGGACGGCGTCCTCGTCCTGGAGCCCACGAAGAGCGGCCACACGGCGACGATCTACCTGCTGCCCCGCTCCAACCGTGAGAACGGCGAGTTCTGGCTCGACGGCCAGGGCGAGCTCTGGGTCGGCCGCCGCCACTCCCTGACCGAGGCCGAGCAGCTCCTCGGCATCCCCGCCAAGGACGTACGCGAGCTCGCCGCCGCCCTCAAGGAGGCCACCGGCCCCGTCCGCGCCGTCCGCGGCCACGACGCCGGCATCGAGACGGCCCTGACCGACAAGGTCACCGCCGAGCGCGACGAGGAACTGCGCGTCTTCCTCTCCGAGGCCCGCCTCGTCAAGGACGCCTTCGAGATCGCCGAGCTCCAGAAGGCCTGCGACTCCACCGCCCGCGGCTTCGAGGACGTCGTCAAGGTCCTCGACAAGGCCGAGGCGACCAGCGAGCGCTACATCGAGGGCACGTTCTTCCTGCGCGCCCGCGTCGAGGGCAACGACGTCGGCTACGGCTCCATCTGCGCCGCCGGACCGCACGCCACCACCCTGCACTGGGTCCGCAACAACGGCCCGGTCCGCTCCGGCGACCTGCTGCTCCTCGACGCCGGCGTCGAGACCAACGAGCTCTACACCGCGGACGTGACCCGCACCCTGCCGATCAACGGCCGCTACACCGAGCTCCAGCGCAAGATCTACGACGCCGTGTACGAGGCGCAGGAGGCCGGCATCGCCGCGGTGAAGCCGGGCGCCGCCTACCGCGACTTCCACGACGCCGCCCAGCGGGTGCTCGCCGAGAAGCTCGTCGAGTGGGGCCTCGTCGAGGGCCCGGCCGACCGCGTCCTGGAGCTCGGCCTCCAGCGCCGCTGGACCCTCCACGGCACCGGTCACATGCTCGGCATGGACGTCCACGACTGCGCCGCCGCGCGCACCGAGGCGTACGTCGACACCACCCTCGAGCCGGGCATGTGCCTGACCGTCGAGCCGGGGCTCTACTTCCAGGCCGACGACCTGAGCGTGCCGGAGGAGTACCGGGGCATCGGCGTCCGCATCGAGGACGACATCCTCGTCACCGAGGACGGCAACCGGAACCTCTCCGACTCGCTGCCGCGCCGCTCGGACGAGGTCGAGGCATGGATGGCCGGCCTGAAGGGCTGACCACCTCGTACGTGTGCCAGAAGGGCCCCCGCCGATCGCGTCGGCGGGGGCCCTTCTGTCACACGTCATCAGTTTCAGGTCAGCGCGAGAGGCGCGTCCGCCCGCCATTTGACGATCTTGTCGAAGCTGACGAGCGCCCCGCCCCGGCCCGTACGGCCGAAGTGGACATGGTCGGCCAGCTCCTCGATCAGCCGCAGACCTCGGCCGTTCTCGGCGTCCGCGGCGGCGGGCAGCGGGCACCCCGAAAAGCCCGGACCCGAGTCCGCCACCTCGATCCGACAGGTCTCGCCGTCCAGATAGGCGGTGACCCGGTACGCCTCCGAGGCCATGCCGGAACCGGTGTCCCCACCGTGCTCGACGGCGTTGGCGCACGCCTCGGTCAGGGCGATCGACAACTCGTAGGACACGTCCGGGTCGACGCCCGCGGTCTCCATGGTGCCGAGAAGGAGCCGCCGGGCGAGTGGAACGCTCGCGGCTTCGCGCCTCAGATGGAGGGACCACCAGATGCTCATGCTTCAGCCTCCTGGCTGCGGCTCGACATGCTGCGGCGCGACATACCGTTACCTATTGCCGCACTGCGGGGTGCGTAAGCGCCTGGGGAACACAAGAGCGCTCATTCGGCGGATGTGGGCACGCCGGACGCCGGTGTATGTCAGGCCCGAAGCAGCCAAAGGGTGATCTTCCGGACCTGCCGTATGGCAGGTGGGGGCCTGGTGCGATGATGGGCCCCGCCATGTCTGCCCCCGCGCTCGCACCACGTCTGCTGAGGGCCGCGGTGTTCACCGCGGTCTGCGTCGTGCTGTCCGGGCTCGGACACGCCATCGCCGCGTGCGCGGGCATCGCCCTGTGGACCGTGGTCGCCGGATTCCTCGGCATCTTCTGCGTCACCGTGCTCTTCGCCGGACGCGAGCGTTCGCTGCCCGTCATCGTCACCGCGCTGGCCGGCGGACAGCTCGGGCTGCACGTGCTGTTCGGCCTCGGACAGCGCCCGCTCACGGCGGGCGCACTCGGTCCGGCCTCCGACGACGCACTGATCCGCATGGCCGCCAAGCTGGTCTGCGGCGCGGGCGCCGCGTCGCTCAGCCCCACCGACGCGACCCGGATCATCACCGACGCCGGTCTCGACCCGGCCACCGCGGCCGCCCAGCCGCACCCCGCCCACGCCGCCCACCTGGCGACCGGCGCCGCGCAGAACGCCGACCTGCTGCCCAACCTGCCCATGGCGCTCGGCCACCTGCTGGCCGCGCTCGCCACCGGCTGGCTGCTGCGCCGTGGCGACCTCGCCCTCGGCCGGCTCGTCCGGCTCTCCGCCCAGGGAGCGACCGAGCTCGCCGAAGGCGCCCTCGTCCGTTCCCTGCGCGCCGCACTCGCTCTCGTACGGGCGCTCCTCGCCGGTCTTCCCGGGCTCCCGGCGGCCGGTCCGCGCCTCCCCGCCCGTACCGCGGCCGACGCCTCTGTGCCGCCCGTCGCGGCGGCACTCCAGCACACGGTGATCCGGCGCGGCCCGCCGGCCGCCGACTGCGTCCTCGCAGCCTGACGCGGACCGCTCACAGGGAGCGGGCCGCGGTGATCCGCATCCCTGCGCCCGTACCCGGTCGTTCGCGCTCGCTCGCGTCCTTCCGGCCGTCGGCGCCGCGGACCTCTCACCCTTCCTCCCGAGCTGGAGTGTCTTCTGCCATGAACGTCTCCCGTATCGCCCTCGCCGGTGGCATCGCCGTCTCCTCCGTCGTCCTGCTCTCCGGCACCGCCTTCGCGCACGTCAGCGTGCAGCCGCAGGGCGAGGCCGCCAAGGGCGGTTACGCGACCGTCAACGTCAAGGTCCCCAACGAGCGCGACAACGCCTCCACCGTCAAGGTCGAGATCAACTTCCCCACCGACCACCCGCTCGCGTCCGTGATGCCGCAGCCGCTGTCGGGCTGGAAGGCCGAGGTCACCAAGGCCAAGCTCGCCAAGCCGCTGGAGCTGCACGGCAAGAAGATCAACGAGGTCGTCTCCAAGGTCACCTGGACCGCCGACGGTTCGAAGATCGGCCCGGGTCAGTTCCAGCAGTTCCCGCTCTCCCTCGGCCGACTGCCGGAGAACGCCGACCAGCTCGTCCTCAAGGCCATCCAGACCTACGACAACAACGAGGTCGTCCGCTGGATCGAGGAGCCGAAGGAGGGCGCGGCCGAGCCGCAGAACCCCGCTCCCGTGCTGAAGCTCTCCGCGGCCACCGAGGACCACCACGGCGGCGGCGCCACGAAGACGGACGACAAGGCCGGTCACGACGACAAGGCCGGGGCCGAGAAGTCCCACACCGAGGCCGCCGGCTCCGACAGCAGTGACACCACCGCCCGTGTGCTCGGTGTCATCGGCATCCTCGTGGGCGTCGCGGGTGTCGCCTTCGGTGTGCTCGCCGGCCGTCGCCGCTCGGCCTGAACCCCCTTCCGTAAGAGAGAACACGATCCATGTCAGTCCAGAAGTCGACCGACCCGAAGACCGATGAGCGGGCGCGGCCTAGCCGCCGCACCCCGCTCATCGCCGCGGCCGTCGCGGTCGTCGCCGCCCTCGCGGTGACGGCCGTCGTCGTCCTCGGCGGAGGCGACGACAAGGCGACGGGCTCCGGCAACGGAGCGGTCGCCGAGGTCTCCACCGACGGAAACTCCACCAAGGCGGCGACGGTCCTCGACCGGCCGTTCACCAAGCCCGACCTCGTCCTCACGGACACCAAGGGCCAGAAGTACGACCTGCGCGAGCGGACCAAGGGCAAGCCCACGCTGATCTACTTCGGCTACACGCACTGCCCCGACGTCTGCCCGCTGACGATGAGCAACATCGCCATCGCCAAGAAGCAGCTCCCCAAGGCGGACCAGGACAAGCTCCAGGTCGTCTTCGTCACCACCGACCCCGAGCGGGACACCTCGGCCGAACTGGCCAAGTGGCTCCCGGCCGCCGGTGACCCCTCCTTCACCGGTCTCACCGGCGACTTCTCCACGATCCAGGCGGGCGCCCGCCAGATCGGCATCGGCATCGACCCGCCGAAGAAGGAGAAGAACGGCTCGGTCGTCTCCATGCACGGAGCACAGGTGATCGCGTTCTCGCCCACGACCGACCAGGGCTACGTCCTGTACGGCGAGGACACCACCGTCGACGACTACGCCAAGGACCTGCCGAAGATCATCAAGGGGGAGAACCCGTGAACCGCCGCACCACCACCCTGATCGCCGCCGTCGCTCTCACCGGGAGCCTGGCGCTGACGGGGTGCTCGTCCGACAGCTCCTCCGACAAGGCGGACGGCAAGCCCGAACTGAAGGTCAGCGGCGCGTTCATGCCGCAGCCCGTGATGGACATGGCCGGCGGCTTCCTGACCATCAGGAACGACAGCGGTACGGCCGACAAGCTGACCTCCGTCACCAGCCCGATCTCGGACGACGTACAGATCCACGAGACGAAGAACCAGAAGATGCAGCAGGTGACGTCGTTCGACATCCCTGCCAACGGTGAGCTGAAGCTCGAACGCGGCGGCAGCCACATCATGTTCATGGGGCTGAAGACGAAGCCGAAGCAGGGCGAGAAGGTCAGCATCGAGCTGCACTTCGAGAAGGCCGCACCCATCAAGGTCGACCTGCCCGTCGAGGCGGCCACCCACAACCCGAAGCAGCACTGAGCTAGTTGAGGGACTGACACACAGATGAGAGCCACCGCCCCGCGCCTCGGAACCGCCCTGACCCGGCTGCTGCTCGTCACGGCCGCGCTCCTCGGCACGCTGCTCGCCGGCGCCGCCCCCGCGTCCGCGCACGCCGCGCTCACCGGCAGCGACCCCAAGGACGGGGCGGTGGTCGCCACCGCCCCCAAGGACGTCAACCTCACCTTCTCCGAGCAGGTCGCCATGAGCACCGACTCGATCCGGGTCCTCGACCCGGCGGGGAAGCGCGTGGACACCGGAGAGATCCGCGACCTGTGCAGCGGATCGATCGTCAAGTACGGCGTGGGACTCCGCTCCGGCCTGCCCGAAGGCACCTACACCGTCGCCTGGCAGACCGTCTCCGCCGACAGCCACCCCATAGCGGGCGCCTTCACCTTCTCCATCGGCGCCCCCTCCCAGACCTCCGTCGCCCTGCCCGACCGGGAAGCCGGCGGCGGACTCGTCGGCGCGCTGTACGGCATCGCCCGCTACGTCTCCTACGCCGGCTTCGTCGTCCTCGTCGGCGGCGGCGCCTTCGTCCTCGCCTGCTGGCCGCGCGGCGCCGGAGTGCGCCCGGTGCAGCGGCTCGTGGTCCGGGGCTGGCTGACGCTCACCGCCGCCACCCTCGTGATGCTGCTGCTGCGCAACCCGTACACCGGCTCCGGCGAACTCGCCGACGCCTTCGACCTCGGCGGACTGAAGTCCGTCCTGGAGACGAAGACCGGCGCCGCGCTCATCTCCCGGCTGATGCTGCTGGGCGCGGCGGCACTCTTCGTCGCCGTGCTGTTCGGTGCGTACACCAAGCGGACCGACGAGAAGGAGAAGAAGGACCTCACCTTCGGACTCGCGATCGGCGGCACCGTGGTTGCCGCCGGCATCGCGGGCACCTGGGCGCTCGCCGAACACGCCTCCACCGGACTGCAGCCGGGCATCGCGATGCCCGCCGACATCCTGCACCTGCTGGCGGTGGCGGCCTGGCTGGGCGGTCTGACCGCGCTGCTCGTCGCGCTCTACCGGGCCCCCGACATCGAGCGCGCGGCCGTCGAGCGCTTCTCGAAGGTCGCGTTCGGTTCGGTGATCGTCCTTGCCGCGACCGGGCTCTACCAGTCCTGGCGACAGGTCGGCTCCTGGTCGGCCCTGACCGGCACGTCGTACGGACAGCTGCTGCTGGTCAAGGTCGGGCTCGTGGCCGTGCTCGTGGGGATCGCCTGGATCTCCCGCCGCTGGACCCAGCGACTCGGCGCACCGGCGAAGGCCGAAGCCGTCGAGGACACCGCAGAGGACGTCGAGATCGTGGAGAACGTCGACGACATCGACGACATCGACGAGGAGATCCCCGAGACCGCGGCCGACGACTCCGAAGAGGGCAACCAGGACGCAGCCGTCGGCCCCGAGCGGGCTGCCCAGCTCGCCCGGCAGCGGGCCGCCGTCGCCACCGCCCGGAAGAAGCGCGACCGTGACGCCGACCCCGAACGCAGCGGCCTGCGCCGCTCGGTCCTGACCGAGACCGTCGTCGCCGTGGTCCTGCTCGCCGTCACCACCGTCCTCACCTCGACCGAGCCCGGCCGTACGGAGGAGGAGGCAGGGCGCTCCCGGTCCACGTCCGGCTCGACCGCCGTGCCCGACCGGCCCGTGGACATCCGGCTGCCCTTCGACACCGGCGGCGTGGACGGCAAGGGGACGGTACGACTCAGCCTCGCCCCCGGTCTTACGGGCGCCAACGCCCTGCACATCTATGTCGACCGGCCCAACGGCCGCCCGCTGGACGTCCCCGAGATCAAGGTGGCCTTCACCTTGAAGGAGAAGAACGTCGGCCCGCTGCCGGTCGCACCCGACCGGATCCAGACCGGACACTGGAGCGCGAGCGGCGTCCAGATCCCGATGGCCGGTGAATGGCAGATCCAGGTGACGGTCCGCACCTCCGACATCGACCAGACCACCATCGACAAGAACGTGAAGATCGGCTGACCCACGTGAGTAACGACGACAAGCTTGAGATCTCCCGACGGCGCGTGCTCGGCACGGTCGGCGCGGCGGGCGCCGCCGGCATCGCGCTCGGCGCCGGCGGTGGCGCCGGGGTGTACGCGGCGGTCGCCGATTCCGGCTCCTCGACGACCACCGACGCGAAGGCGCTCACGACGGTCGGGGCGACGCAGGCGATGTTTCACGGGAAACATCAAGCGGGGATCACCACTCCGCTTCAGTCGCGGGGCCATCTGATCGCGTTCGACCTCGCTCCGGGAGCGGGCCGCAAGGAGGCAGCCGCACTGCTGCGCCGCTGGTCGGCGACTGCCAAGGCGCTGATGGCGGGCAAGCCGTCGACCGAAGACACCGGCATCGCGCTGGACGCCGGCCCCTCCTCGCTGACGGTCACCTTCGGCTTCGGCCACTCCTTCTTCGGGCGCACCGGACTCACCGCGCGCCGCCCGACGCAGCTCGATCCGCTGCCCGCCTTCTCCGCCGACGCGCTCGACCCGAAGAGGTCGGAGGGCGACCTGTGGGTACAGATCGGAGCGGACGACGCCCTGGTCGCCTTCCACGCACTGCGCGCACTCCAGAAGGACGCGGGCTCGGCGGCCAAGGTCCGCTGGCAGATGAACGGCTTCAACCGCTCCGCCGGCGCCACCGCCAAGCCGATGACGGCCCGGAACCTGATGGGCCAGGTCGACGGCACCGGGAACCCCAAGCCCTCCGACCCCGACTTCGACCGGCGCATCTTCGTCCCCGAGTCCGCGGCGGACACGTCCACGGCCCAGGAGTGGATGGCCGGGGGCTCGTACGCCGTCGTACGCCGGATCCGCATGCTGCTCGACGACTGGGAGCAGCTCTCCCTCGACAAGCAGGAGAAGGTCATCGGCCGACGGAAGTCGGACGGTGCCCCGCTCACCGGCGGGAGCGAGACGACCGAACTCGATCTCAACAAGGTCGGACCGGACGGCAAGCTCGTCATCCCGGACAACGCCCACTCCCGGATCTCCGCCCCCGAACAGAACGGCGGAGCGGCCATGCTCCGCAGGCCCTTCTCCTTCCACGACGGCATCGGGCCGGACGGCACACCCGACGCGGGACTCCTCTTCGTCTGCTGGCAGGCCGATCCGCTGAGGGGCTTCGTGCCCGTGCAGCGCAAGCTCGACCGGGGCGACGCGCTGTCCGCCTTCATCCGGCACGAGGCGAGCGGCCTGTTCGCCGTGCCGGGCGGGGCTGCCGAGGGCGAGTACGTGGGCCAGCGGCTGCTGGAGTCCTGACCCCGGGCGGGCAGGGGGTCGACAGGTCCCGCGCCTATTAGGGTGACCGTATGTCAGCCACCCGGTATACGTATCTCGGTCCCGAAGGCACTTTCACGGAGGCCGCGCTGCGTACGCTGCCCGAGGCCGCGACCCGGGAGCTCGTCCCGATGGTCTCCGTCCCGGCCGCGCTGGACGCCGTACGCAACGGAGAGGCCGCCGCCGCTCTCGTACCGATCGAGAACTCGGTGGAGGGCGGGGTCACCGCGACCCTGGACGAGCTGGCCTCCGGCGAGCCGCTGATGATCTACCGCGAGGTGGTCCTGCCGATCGCCTTCGCCCTGCTCGTACGGCCGGGCACCACCATGTCCGAGATCAAGACGGTCACCGGGCACCCGGTCGCCCAGCCTCAGGTGCGGAACTGGATGCGGGCCCACCTGCCCGATGCCCTGTGGGAGTCGGCGGCGTCGAACGCGGACGGCGCCCGGCTCGTCCAGGAGGGCCGTTTCGACGCGGCCTTCGCCGGCGAGTTCGCCGCGGCGACCTACGGCCTGGAGGCCCTGGTCACCGAGATCCACGATGCCGAGAACGCCGAGACCCGGTTCGTCCTGGTGGGCCGGCCGGCCCGGCCGTCCGCGCCGACGGGCGCGGACAAGACCTCGGTCGTGCTGTGGCTGGGCGAGGACCACCCCGGTGCCCTCCTCGAACTGCTCCAGGAGTTCGCGGTGCGTGGGGTCAACCTGATGCTGATCCAGTCCCGGCCGACGGGCGCAGGCATCGGGAACTACTGCTTCGCCGTGGACGCGGAGGGTCATATCTCCGAGCGACGGGTGGGCGAGGCGCTGATGGGCCTCAAGCGGATCTGCCCGAAGGTGCGCTTCCTCGGGTCGTACCCGCGGGCCGGTGTCTCGCGGGAGGACGTGCGGGGGCTGCGGCGCGGGACGTCGGACGAGGAGTTCATGGCGGCCTCCGATTGGCTGGCGAGGGCCCAGGACGGTCGGGCCTGATCCGAGAGTGCCCCACCGCCCCCGTTGCCGGGGGCGGCCGTCCACAGGTGTGAACCACTAGTCCTACCTGCATACTTTTCGGTTACCCACAGAAGTTATCCACAGGCACGCTTCTCGACCTGGGGACAAGTCGACAACACATGCAGACATGGTCGACAAATCACCCAGTCACTCCACAAGCGTCCACAGTGCGCCGAGTTGGCCGGTGTCACCTCAATTCCATTGATCAACTCTTTAGAGCGAGGAATTCCCACCCGAATGAGTGTGTGAGAGAGGTTTGATCGGGGAATTCTGCGACCCACGGAGTCGATTCGGAACGACCTCCTCCGCGATCCACAGATCTTCCACACAGCCTGTGGATAACTCTCGGAAGCCGGGTTCCCCTGTGGAGAAGTCCCTTGATCCACACGGCGATTCGGTCAAGCCGTGCAAGCGGATCCGCCCCTTTTCGGGGGCTCGTGGCCGGTTTATTGACGAATAGGGAGAGCATTTCCCAATCCCGGCAATTCGGGCAAAGCGACACGCAAGGCTATATCCGGTTGAGGTGTCACGAGCCCGCACCGGTAGCCTGGTGGGGTGATTGACCTTCGCCTGCTCCGTGAGGACCCCGACCGTGTTCGCGCCTCCCAGCGCGCCCGTGGAGAGGACGTCGCGCTCGTCGACGCCCTGCTCTCCGCCGATGAGCGGCGCAGGTCGTCCGGCGTCCGCTTCGACGAGCTCCGTTCCGAGCAGAAGTCGCTCGGCAAGCTGATCCCCAAGGCCACCCCCGAGGAGCGCGCCGAGCTCCTGCAGCGGGCCGAGCAGCTCAAGGCCGACGTCAAGGCCGCCGAGGCCGAGCAGAACGAGGCCGACGAGACGGCCCGCGCACTCCTGCTCCAGCTCGGGAACATCGTCCACGCGGACGTGCCCGTCGGCGGCGAGGAGGACTTCGTCGTCCTGGAGACGCACGGCACCATCCGCGACTTCGCGGCCGAGGGCTTCGAGCCCAAGGACCACCTGGAGCTGGGCGAGGCGCTGGGCGCCATCGACGTCGAGCGGGGCGCCAAGGTCTCCGGCTCGCGCTTCTACTACCTGACGGGTGTCGGCGCCCTGCTGGAGCTGGCCCTCGTCAACGCGGCGATCGCGCAGGCGACCGAGGCCGGGTTCATCCCGATGCTGACGCCGGCGCTGGTGCGCCCGCGCGCCATGGAGGGCACCGGCTTCCTCGGCCAGGCCGCGGAGAACGTGTACCACCTGGAGAAGGACGACTTCTACCTCGTGGGTACGTCCGAGGTGCCGCTCGCCGCGTACCACATGGACGAGATCATCGACGCGGACAAGCTCCCGTTGCGCTACGCCGGTTTCTCGCCGTGCTTCCGCCGCGAGGCCGGCACGTACGGCAAGGACACCCGGGGCATCTTCCGGGTCCACCAGTTCGACAAGGTCGAGATGTTCTCGTACGTCGCTCCGGAGGACGCCGAGAACGAGCACAAGCGGCTCCTGGACTGGGAGAAGCAGTGGCTGACCAGCCTCGAGCTGCCCTTCCAGGTCATCGACGTGGCCACCGGCGACCTGGGCTCCTCCGCCTCCCGCAAGTTCGACTGCGAGGCGTGGATCCCGACGCAGGGCAAGTACCGCGAGCTGACCTCGGCCTCGAACTGCGACGGCTTCCAGGCGCGCCGCCTGTCCGTGCGGATGCGTGACGAGCGGAACGGCAAGAAGGTCGTCCAGCCGCTGGCGACGCTGAACGGCACGCTCTGCGCCGTACCGCGCACGATCGTGGCGATCCTGGAGAACCACCAGCTGCCGGACGGTTCGGTCCGGGTGCCGGAGGTGCTACGGCCGTACCTGGGTGGCCGTGAGGTGCTGGAGCCGATCTCCAAGTGAGCCCGTTCCCGTACAAGCTCGTCGCGACGGACCTCGACGGCACGCTGCTGCGTTCCGACGAGTCGGTTTCGGACCGTACGCGTGACGCCCTCGCCGCCGTGGTGGCGGCGGGGGCCGCGCACATCGTCGTCACCGGCCGGTCCGTCCCCTGGACCCGGCACATCCTCGACGACCTCGGCTACGAGGGCCTCGCGGTGTGCGGTCAGGGCGCGCAGGTCTACCACGCGGGCGAGCACCGGCTGCTGACGTCGGTGACGCTGGACCGCCAGCTGGCCGGCCTGGCGCTGTCGAAGATCGAGGCCGAGGTCGGGCCGCTGGCGGTGGCCGCCAGCCGCGACGGTCTCGACGGCGCGGTGCTGGTCAGCCCCGATTACCGGGTCCAGGAGGGACCGCTGCCGGTGGTCCTCTTCGAGGGCCCGACGGAGCTGTGGTCCGCTCCGCTGAACAAGCTCTACATCCAGCACCCCACGCTGTCGGACGACGAACTGGCCGGCGCCGCCCGGCGGACGGTCGGCAGCCTGGTGGACGTGGTCATGGCCGGCCCGGGAATCGTGGAGATCCTCCCGCTGGGCCTGAGCAAGGCCACGGGTCTGTCGCTCGCGGCGCGCAGGCTGGGCGTGAAGGCGGCGGAGACGATCGCCTTCGGCGACATGCCGAACGACATCCCGATGTTCGGCTGGGCGGCGCGGGGCGTGGCGATGGCGAACGCGCACGACGCCCTGAAGTCGATCGCGGACGAGGTGACGGCCTCGAACGAGGAGGACGGCATCGCGGTGGTGCTGGAGCGTCTGCTCTCGGCGTAGGCGGCCCACCCGAGGAGAGGGGCGCTTGCTCGCGACATAAGCGGCCCACCCGAGGAGAAGGAACGTCCGCTCGCGAAGTGGTCGGTCCGTCCGCGGATCGGGTTCGCCCGAAGGGCAGGTCGGTCTTCGTACGGCCCCGGCCACACGGCGGGCGAGCGCCCTGGTTGCCGCCCGCCCAAGGGCCACGCGGAGGATGCGCGGATCGAACGCGCGCGGGGGTGACCCCGACGACGGCTTAGCAAGCCGCTGCCTTACCACTCGGCCAATCCTCCGGGTGGGCGGCCCGCGCGGAGAACCCGCGCGCTCGAAGCGGCCGCCCCGGCGGCGCTAGGGGGCGCCGCCCTGCAGGGAGCTCGACGGACTCGAACTCCGGCTCGAACTGGTGTCGGTCATGGTCGCGCTCCTCCCCGGTCTCACGGCGGGCATCTCCCGCACAACTAGTGTGCGCGCGACGGATGTTCGACGGCCACCGAATTACCGGGCGGGTCGACGCCCCAGGTGAGCGGCCAACACGCGAGACCGATCACCAGCGAGATCGCGTGCCCCAGATCCGTATAGGTATGGCTCGTGAAGAGCGGTACGGCGAAGACGGCCATCGCCCCCGCCAGGTAGAGCCACCGCCAGGGCCGCGGGATCCGGTACGTGAGGATGCCGATCGACGCGGCGATCCCGTAACTCACCCCAATGTCCACGACGTGCGCCATGCTGCGCGGCACGTCGTGGTCCTGGATCGCGTCCAGGACGACCTGCTGGCTGATGAGGGTCGCCGCGACGTGCGCGGTGGCGACCGTGAGGAACCATCTCAGCGTCCCCAGCCAGCGCTCCACGGGCGCGTGGAAGACCTCGAACAGCACCGCGTACAGCACGAAGTCGGAGGGGTCCTCGATCCAGAACGCGCTGCCGAGCAGCGCCTGGAGCGGGTGGTGGGAGAGCTGGTGCAGATTGCTGGAGTTGCGGTGGAGGAGATAGTGCTCCAGGCCGTCCGACGAGACCGCCATGACGACGCTGGTGATCGCGATGACGAGCAGCCAGAGATGCGTACCGGGTGACGAACGCACCCACGACCTGATCGGTCGGGACGGTTCGCCACCCGGTGCACCACCAGGGAGGGTTTCACTCGGCACTCTTCAGTGCCTATCACCCTGAACTGGGAGAATCCTTAGAAATTGATCATGTGTCCGGCAAGACCGTGGATGGCTTCCTTGACGGCCTCGCCCAGCGTCGGGTGCGCGTGGACGTTCCGCGCGACCTCGTTGACCGTCAGGTCCCACTGCTGCGCCAGCGTCAGCTCGGGCAGCAGCTCGGTGACGTCGGGGCCGATCAGGTGGGCGCCGATGATCTCGCCGTACTGCGCGTCGGCGATGATCTTCACGAAGCCGGTGGAGTCGCCGAGGCCGTGCGCCTTGCCGTTGGCGGTGAAGGGGAACTTGGCGACCTTGACGTCGTACCCCTTCTCCCGCGCCTGCGCCTCGGTCCAGCCGAAGCTGGCGATCTGCGGCTGGCAGTAGGTGGCGCGCGGGATCATCGGGTAGTCGAGTTCCATGGTCTCGGCGTCCCCGATGGTCTCGGCGGCGACGACACCCATGGACTCGGCGGTGTGCGCGAGCATCAGCTTCGCGGTCACGTCACCGATGGCGTAGATGTGCGGAACGTTGGTGCGGCAGCGGCCGTCGACGTCGATCGCGCCGCGCTCGGTCAGCGCCACGCCGGTGTTCTCCAGGCCGTAGCCGGCGACGTTGGGGGCGAAGCCGATGGCCTGGAGGACCTTGTCGGCCTCCAGGACCTTCTGCGCGCCGTCCTTGCCCGTGACGGTGACGCGGACCTGCGGGCCGGACTCGTCGATCGTCTCGACGCGGGTCGAGGTGAGGACGTCGATGCCGAGCTTGCGGTACTGCTTCGCCAGCTCCTTGGAGACGTCGGCGTCCTCCAGCGGCGCGATCCGGTCCAGGAACTCGACGACCGTGACCTTCACGCCGTAGTTGTGGAGCACGTACGCGAACTCGATGCCGATCGCGCCGGCGCCGGCGATGATGATCGACTGCGGCACGTCCTCGGCGAGGATCTGCTCCTCGAACGTCACGACGCGCTCGCTGCGGGCGGTACCCGGCAGCAGGCGCGGGGTGGCGCCGGTGGCGATGATGCAGTTGTCGAAGGTGATCGTCTGCGTGGTGCCGTCGGACTTGGCGACCTGCATCGTGTTCGCGTCGACGAAGGTGCCGCGGCCGTCGAACTCCGTGATGCCGTTCTTCTTCATCAGGAAGTGGACGCCCTTGACCCGGCCGTCCGCGACCGTGCGGCTGCGGCTGAACGCCTCGCCGTAGTCGAAGGAGACCGTGCCGTCGACCTTGATGCCGAAGGTCTTCGCCTCGTGGTTGAAGATGTGGGCGAGCTCCGCGTTGCGCAGGAGCGCCTTGGTGGGGATGCAGCCGACGTTCAGGCAGACACCGCCCCAGTACTTCTCTTCGACGACCGCGACCCGCTTGCCCAGCTGGGCGGCGCGGATGGCGGCGACGTAGCCGCCGGGGCCAGCTCCGAGTACGACGACGTCGAAGCGGTCTGACATGACTGACTCCCGAAGGTGGTGAGGGTGTTCGTGTCCGCGTACGGGCCCACAGTAGTCCGGTGCCTGCCGTCAGGTCAGTTGTAGGATGACTGGGCAACCGGGCGAATATCTCGTGTTATCTCGTGGGGAGTGGTGATGGCGCTGAAGGCGGCGGGGCGGACCTCTTTGGTGGACTCCGTGGTGGAGCAGCTGCGCGACCAGCTCGCGCAGGGCGAGTGGGAGGTCGGGGACCGCATTCCCACCGAGCACACGCTCGCCGAGCAGCTGGGCGTCGGGCGCAACACGGTCCGCGAGGCGGTGCGGGTTCTGGTCCACGCGGGTCTCCTGGAGTCCCGCCAGGGCAACGGCACCTTTGTCAGGTCGACCGCCGATCCGGCCGCCGTCCTGCGCGGAGTGCGCCATGCGGGTGCGCGGGACGTCATGGAGCTGCGGATGGCCCTGGAGGCGGAGGCGGCGCGCCTGGCGGCGGTACGGCGGGACACCCATGACCTACTGCGTCTGCGGGCGGCGCTGACGACCCTCCGTGAGGAGGGCGACCGTGCCGCGGACGCGGACATGGCGTTCCACCTGGCCGTCGTCGAGGCCACGCACAACGCGGCCTTCACCGAGGTGTACCGGTTCTTCTCCACGCAGGTGCACGAGGTGCTGGTGGAGGCGCTCGGCGACCGGGAGATGCCGCCGGTCGACATCGACGCGCACGACGCCCTGGTCGCGGCGATCGAAGCGGGGGACGCGGAGGCGGCGGAGGCGGGGGCGCGGGAGCTGCTGCGGGTGCCGATGGAGACGATCACAGCGCTGACGGGTGAAGAGCATGAGGCGCGTGAGGTGCGTGAAGCACATGAGGCTCGCGAAGCGCGTGAAGCACATGACGCTCGTGCGGCGCGGACCGGTGAGGCGCTGTGAGGACCGAGTACCGTCCGCCCGTCCTCGACGCGGAGGCCGATGCCCGTCCCTCGGCCCAAGGAACGGCAGGGCGGCGGGCTTTGCTCGCCCATCCGGTCCTGCTGCTGGTCGGGATCGTGCTGGCCTCTCTCAACATGCGGGCGGCGCTCGCGAGCGTGTCCCCGCTGGTGGGCGAGATCGCGGCGGCCTTCGGCCTGTCGTCGACGGCCAGTTCGCTGGTGACGTCCGTGCCGGTGCTCTTCCTCGGCGTCGGCGCGCTGGTGGCGCCCTGGCTCGGGCGGCGCTTCGGCGCGGAACGAGTGCTGCTCGCGGCGCTGGTCCTGCTCGGCGCCGGCATCCTGGTGCGCGTCCTGCCGTCGGTGTACGCGCTGTACGGCGGCGGTGTCCTGGTCGGCACGGCGATCGCCCTGCTCAACGTGTTGATGCCCGGCCTGATCAAGCGGGACTTCTCCGACCGGGCCGCGTCGATGACCTCGCTCTACACGGGCGCGATGATCGCGGGCGCCACGGTGGCGGCTGCGGCCTCGGTGCCGCTGGAGCAGTCCCTCGGCGGCGGCTGGGAAGGATCCTTGGGGTTCTGGTCGCTGCTCGCGGCGATTGCCGCGCTGGCCTGGCTGCCGCAGGTCCTGATCGCCAGGGGCCGTACGGGACATGAGGTACGGATCGTCCCGGCAGCGCCCGCCAGGAGCGTCTGGCGCTCGGCGCTGGCGTGGCAGGTCACGCTCTTCATGGGGCTGCAGTCGCTCTGGTCGTACGTCCTGATCGCCTGGATGCCGACGATCTTCACGGACCACGGGATGAGCCGCTCGACGGCCGGCGTGGTCTTCGCCTTCAACAACCTGATCCAGGTGGCGGGGGCGTTCGCGGTGCCGCTCCTGGCGGGCCGGATGCGGAGCCAGCGCCGGCTGGTCGTCCTCGTCACGACGCTGGTCGCGGCGGGCTACGCGGGGCTGATGGCCGCCCCGGTGCAGGGTGCCTGGCTGTGGTCCGCGCTGCTCGGCATCGGGCAGGGCGGGGCGGTCGGGCTCGCCCTGACCCTCATCGTGCTGCGGACGGGCGACCCGGTCACCGCCTCCCGGCTCTCCGGAATGGCCCAGACCGTCGGCTATCTGCTCGCCGCGGCCGGGCCGTTGGCCGCCGGCGCCGTCCACCAGGCGACCGGTTCCTGGACGGTACCGATCGTGCTGGTCCTGTGCGTCTGCGCGGCGGCCCTGGGGGTCGGACTGCCGGCGGCCAGGGACGCCAAGGTCTGAACCTCGGCAGAGGCCCCTGGCCGCCGTCTCACGGGTTCCGGAGCCCGGCTGGGCGCCTGGGCCCAGAGCCCGGGGCCGGGACCCAGCTGGGTCCCGGCCCCGGGTTCTACGCCTCGACGCTCCACTCCTCGACGCTCTACTCCTCGCCCGCCAGCTTCAGCGTCCGCAGCTTCTGGCCCGCGTACCAGGTCGCGAGGACCGTCACGCCGATCAGCAGCACCACCGCCGTCGTCAGGCCGACGTCCGAGGTGACCAGGCCCTCGCCGCTGACCTTCTGGGCGACCGCGAGCGCCCACTGCTGCACGCTGAGCGTCTTCGCCCCGGAGATCAGTGAGCCGAACAGGGCCTCCCAGACCAGTGCGTAGACCAGCCCGATGACCACCGCGTGGCGGCTGACCGTGCCGAGCAGCAGGAAGAGCGCGCTGTACGCGATGGAGGCGACCAGCGCCGCGACGGTGTACGCCACCGCCACCTGCTGGCCGTTGCCGTTGAGGATCAGGCCGGCGATGAAGGTGGGCACCGCCGAGAAGACCATGGTCACGGCGATCGCGACGATCAGCTTGGTGAAGATGATCGTGGGCCGCTTCACCGGCTTGGACAGCAGATAGACGATCGAACCGTCGTCGATCTCCGGGCCGATCGCGCCCGTTCCGGCGATGACACCGATCAGCGGCACCATCGTGGCGAGCGCGAAACCGCCGAGGACGTCGGCCGCGATCTGGTCGTCGGCGCCGTTGAACGCCCGTACCGCGGCGGCGATCACCAGCAGGAGTGCGGGCAGCGCGAAGAGGATCAGCGCCCGCCGGCGGCCGAGCAGGGCCCGGTAGGTGAGCCGGGCGACTGTGGGGTTGTACATCGGTCAGGCTCCTTTCAGGCCGCTACGAGGTACGAGAAGACCGATTCGAGGGACTCGTCCGAGGGCGAGACCGTCAGCAACCGGATCCCCTGCTCCCGGGCGACCCGGGGCAGCAGTTCCGTGAAGCGACCGAAGTCCACCGCCTGGATGCGCAGGGCGCCTTCGGCGAGGTCGACCTCGATGCCGGCCGTGGACGGGTCGGCGATGAGCGCGGCCGCGAGCGCCCGGTCGTCGCTGGACCGTACGAGATAGCGGTGCGGCCGGTCCGTCATCAGCCGGCGGATCTTGCGGAAGTCACCGGAGGCGGCATGGCGCCCGGCCACGATCACCTCGATGTGCGAGGCGAGCTGCTCGACCTCCTCCAGGATGTGCGAGGAGAAGAGCACCGTGCGGCCGGCTGAGCCCATGCGGCGCAGCAGGTCCATCAACTGCATCCGCTGGCGCGGGTCCATGCCGTTGAACGGCTCGTCCAGCAGGAGCACGGACGGGTCGTGGACGAGCGCGGAGGCCATCTTCACGCGCTGTCTCATGCCCTTGCTGTACGTGGCGATCTTGCGGTCCTGCGCGTACTCCATCTCCACGGTGGCGAGCGCGTGCTGGGCCTCCTTGTCGCCCAGGCCGTGCAACTCGGCGTTGGCGACGACGAACTCGCGCCCGGTGAGGAAGTCGTACATCGCCTCCCGCTCGGGCACGACGCCGATCTGCCGGTAGACCGACTCGTTGCGCCAGATCGCCTCGCCGTCGAGGGTGACCGTGCCGGTGGAGGGGGCGAGGAAGCCGCCCATCATGTTGATGAGGGTGGACTTCCCGGCTCCGTTGGGGCCGAGGAGGCCGGTGACACCGGGGCCGATCGTCATGGTGACGTCGTTGACGGCGACGACGTTGCCGAACCACCGAGAGGCGTGGTCGATGTTCAGGGTTGTCACAGCCCGACCTTTCGGTAGCGGCGCATCAGGACTCCGTACGAGCCGGCGATGAGCGCGAGGACGACCAGCAGGTACACCACGCCGACTCCGGCGCCCGGTCCCGTCCCTTCCCCTCCGGGGAAGTTGGTGGTGGCGCCGAGGAAGGCGGTCTGCACCCCGTCGATGAGCGTGATGGGCGAGAACAGGCCCATCCACTGGATGGCGTCGACGTTGTCCGTGCCGTAGGCGATGCCCTGGAGCGTGGAGACCGCGCCGTAGGAGATCACCAGTGTGGCGATGACGGCGGCGACGCCGAAGCCGCGGCGCGGGGTGAGCGCGGCCATGACCAGGCCGATCCCGCCGAACAGCAGCGAGAGCAGCGCCACGGAGACGAGCCCCTGGCCGAAGCCCTCGGCCTGGTCGGCGAAGTCCAGCTTCGCGAGCAGCGAGCCGACGAAGAGGATCACCAGCGGCGCGGCGGTGAGGACGAACAGCGCCGAGGCCATCGCGCCGAACTTGGCGAGGACGTAGTCGGTCCGCTCGATCGGGCGCGAGAAGTACAGCGGCACCGTCCTGAACCTCAGGTCTCGGGAGACGGACTGCGGGGCCTGGGCGGCCAGGTAGATGCAGATCACGAGCTGGAGGTAGATCGCGTAGGCCGTGTAGTCGACCGGCAGCTTGCTCGCCTTGGTGACGACCGCCACCGCCACGATGATCAGCGCGGGAACGCACATCACGGCGAAGAGGATCATCGGCAGCACCTTGGACTTGGCGCTGCGGCCCAGTCCGTACGCGCCGCGCAGCGACTGCGAGAACAGCGCGCGGCGGGCGTACGCGCGGCCGAGGCGCGGCCCGTCGTAGTTGCGGTAGCCGATGTTGTGGATCTGTGTGGTCTCGGGGGCCTGGGAGCTCATCGCGCCGGCACCTCCTCCTGCTGCTGGGCGTCGGGGCGGAAGACCTCGGCGATGTGGTGCCGCCGCTGCTCCATCCGTACGAGTCCGAGGCCGAGGTCGGCGACGGTGTCGCGGACGAGGTCGTACGTGTCCTCGCCCGCGGCCTCCACCAGGAGGATGTGGCCGGCGCCGGGCAGCCCGTCCTCGACGCCCTCATGGAGGGTGACGCCCGCGGCGGCGAGCGCGGCGCGCACGGCCTGGGCACCGTCGGGGTGGGAGTCGGAGTCGGTGACCTCGACCGCGAGGGTCGTGGTGATCTGCGTGAAGTCGCTGGTGGAGCTGGAGCGCAGCAACTTTCCGCCGTCGATGACGACGACGTGGTCGCAGGTGCGCTCGAGCTCGCCGAGGAGGTGGGAGGTGACGAGCACCGAGATGCCGAAGTCCGTCCAGACCCTCCGGATCAGGCCGAGCATCTCGTCGCGGCCCACCGGGTCGAGGCCGTTGGTGGGCTCGTCGAGGAGGACCAGCTGCGGGTCGTGGACCAGCGCCTGGGCCAGCTTCACCCGCTGTTTCATACCGGTCGAGTAGCCGCCGATGGGGCGGTACCGCTCCTCGTACAGGCCGACATGGCGCAGGGTGTCGGCCGTCCGCTCACGGGCGGCGGTGGCGGGCAGGCCCGACATCCGCGCCATGTGGACGACGAGCTCGGTCGCCGAGACGTCCGGCGGGAGGCAGTCGTGCTCGGGCATGTACCCCACGCGCTCACGGATCTGGGCGCCGGAAGTGGCGACGTCCAGGCCGAGCACTTCGGCCCGGCCTTCCGTTGCGGGGGACAGGCCGAGCAGGATTTTGATCATCGTGGACTTACCGGCTCCGTTGGCACCCACCAGTCCGGTCACACCGGGCCCGATGTCCAGGGAGAGCCGGTCGAGAGCGGTCACCCTGGGGAACCGCTTGCTGAGGCTTTCGGTGGCGATCACAGTCACGCCATAGACGGTAGTGGCGTACACCACAGCAGTCGTCAGCCCAATGGCTCGTTCCTTGTCCGACTCCAGGTGTACGGACCCGTAGGGGAGTCGAGACCAAAGTCGCTCGCCGGACACCCGCGCCGAGTTTTCCACAGGCGTCCTGCACACCCCTTGACGCAGCCTCTGAGCATTGTCACATTCATCAGTGTCAAGTTACGACCGCGTAGCGCACGCATACGCTCACGGACGGGCGGGTGGCATGGCCTCAGCAGTGACAAGCGAACTGACCGCGGAGCTGCGGGGGTTCAGGGAAGTGCAGCGCCTCTCCTACGAGTGCGCGGAAGCCGTCGCGGCCCAGCTCAAGCCGGGGGTGACCGAGCGCGAGGCCGCGAAGATGCAGCGGGACTGGCTGTACGAGCGGGGCGTGCGGGACTGGTTCCACCGGCCCTTCGCCTGGTTCGGCGACCGTACGGCCTTCGTCGACTTCAAGATCCCGCTCCAGTTCTTCCCCACGAACCGGCGTCTTGAGGCCGGGATGCCGTTCATCCTCGACATGGCCCCGGTGTACAAGGGCTACACCTCGGACATCGGGTACTCGGGCTGCCTCGGCCTCAACCCGGTGCACGACAAGCTGCTCGCCGATCTGAAGGCGCACCGCGAGCTGATCCTGAGCGAGGTGCGCGAGCGCCGCTCCCTGCGCGAGATCTACGAGAACGTGGACCGGCTCATGGTCCGCCAGGGGTACGCCAACCGGCACCGCGCGTATCCCTTCGGCGTGATCGCGCACAAGATCGACCGGGTGAAGGAGCGCCGCTGGTCGCCCACGCTCTTCGGCTTCGGCGCCCAGTCGCTGAAGGGGCTCGCGACCGACGCGATCCACGGCCACCGCGACGGCTGGTCGCCGCTCTGGTCGCCGTACAAGTTCTCCGACCACCCGCCCCGGCCGGGGCTGTGGGCGGTCGAGCCGCACCTCGGGTTCCGGGGTACGGGCGCGAAGTTCGAGGAGATCCTGGTCGTCACCGACTCCAAGGACCCCGAGCAGAGCGCGTTCTGGCTGGACGACGATCTGCCGCACGTGCGGCGCTGGAACGAGAGGGACGTGTGATGGCCGGGCTGAAGGGGGCGCGCGAGCGCTGGGTCCGTACGGGCGGGATCGAGCTGTGCGTCGCCGAGCTGGGCGACGACAGCCGGCCGACCGTGCTGCTCGTGCACGGCTATCCGGACTCCAAGGAGGTCTGGTCGGAGGTCGCGCACCGGCTCGCCGAACGGTTCCATGTGGTGCTGTACGACGTCCGCGGCCACGGTCGGTCCACCGCTCCGGCCCCGCTGCGCGGCGGATTCACCCTGGAGAAGCTGACGGACGACTTCCTGGCGGTCGCCGACGCGGTGAGCCCGGACCGGCCCGTCCACCTCGTGGGGCACGACTGGGGTTCGGTGCAGTCCTGGGAGTTCGTGACCGTCCCGCGCACCGAGGGCCGGATCGCCTCCTTCACCTCGATGTCGGGCCCGTCCCTGGACCACTTCGGTCACTGGATCAAGCAGCGGATGACCCGGCCCACCCCGCGCAGGGTCGGCCAGCTCCTCGGCCAGGGCGCCAAGTCCTGGTACGTGTACATGCTGCACACCCCCGTCCTGCCCGAGCTCGCCTGGCGCGGACCGCTCGGCAAGCGGTGGCCGAGGCTCCTCGAGCGGGTCGAGAAGGTCCCGGCGGGCGACTATCCGACGCCCTCGCTGCCCAATGACGCAGCGCACGGCGCCTGGCTCTACCGGGACAACGTCCGGGCGCGGCTGAGCCGACCGCGCGCCGACGCCTACGCGCACGCGCCGGTCCAGCTGATCACGCCGACGGGCGACGCCTTCCTGTCGGAGCGGCTCTACGACGACCTCGCGACCTGGGTACCGGACCTGACCCGCCGCTCCCTCCCGGGCAAGCACTGGATCCCACGCACCCGGCCCGACCAGCTGGCGTCGTGGATCGGCGAGTTCGTCCGGGCGAACGAGGATCCGTCCACCAAGGCCCCTAAGACCGCCGCGAAGAGCCCGGCCGATCCGGTGTACGCCGAGCGGTTCGGCGGCCGGCTGGTCCTGGTGACCGGCGCCGCCAGCGGTATCGGCCGGGCGACCGCCTTCGCCTTCGCCGAGGCGGGCGCGCGGGTCGTCGCCGTCGACCGGGACGGCGAGGGCGCGGCACGTACGGCGGAGATGTCACGGCTGATCGGCGCGCCCGAGGCATGGGGCGAGACCGTCGACGTGAGCGACGAGCAGGCCATGGAGAAGCTCGCCGCGAAGGTGGCGAGCGAGTACGGAATCGTCGACGTCCTGGTCAACAACGCGGGCATCGGCCTGTCCGGCTCGTTCTTCGAAACGACGACGGAGGAGTGGAAGAAGGTCCTGGACGTCAATCTCTGGGGCGTCATCCATGGCTGCCGGATCTTCGGCGGGCAGATGGCCGAGCGCGGCCAGGGCGGGCACATCGTCAACACCGCCTCCGCCGCGGCCTTCCAGCCCTCCCGCGCCCTGCCCGCGTACAGCACGTCCAAGGCGGCGGTGCTGATGCTGAGCGAGTGCCTGCGCGCCGAACTGGCCGGCCAGGGCATCGGGGTCTCGGCGATCTGCCCCGGCATCGTGAACACCAACATCACCGCGACGGCCCGGTTCGCCGGGGCCGGCGAGGAGGAGCAGAAGCGCCGCCAGAAGGAGGCCTCCCGCCTCTACGGCCTGCGCAACTACCCGCCGGAGAAGGTCGCGGACGCGATCCTGCGGGCAGTGGTGCGCAACCAGGCCGTCGTCCCCGTCACCCCGGAGGCGCGGGGGGCCCACTTCATGTCGCGATTCGCCCCCAGGGCGCTGCGGGCGATAGCCCGGCTGGAGCCGCCGGCGTGAGGCGGCGGTCGTACCATCCCTCGTAGCCGGAGCAAGCGGGTGGGAGCGGGTTTGTCGGAGCAGTCAGCACGGGCGGGGCAGCCGGGGCCGTCAGGTCAGACCGGGCCGTCGGGGCCGTCGGGTGAGACCGGGCCGTCAGGGCCGACGGGTCAAACCGGGCCGGCGGGTCAGGCCGGGCTGTCCGCCGGGGGCGGCCGGCCGGCCCCGGCGGAGTACCGGATCGAGGATCTGGCCCACCACAGCGGCGCCACGGTCCGGACGATCCGTGCCTACCAGGACCGCGGTCTGCTGCCCCGGCCGGAGCGCCGGGGCAGGTCCAATGTGTACGGGGACACGCATCTGGCCCGGCTGCGGCAGATCGCGGATCTCCTGGACCGCGGCTACACCCTGGCCTCCATCAAGGAGCTGCTGGAGGCCTGGGACGCGGGCCGCGGGCTGGGCGGGGTGCTGGGCCTGGTCGCCGAGGTCGACGGTCCGTGGACGGACGAGAAGGCCGACCGGATCTCCCGCGAGGACCTCGACGCCACATTCGGCGGAAAGCCCGACGAGGACGCGATCCGGGAGGCGATCGAGCTCGGGGTCTTGGAGCGGGTGCCGGACCGGGACGACGAGTTTCTGGTCCCGAGCCCCCAAGAGCTGGCGGTGGCAGCCGAGTTGTACGAGGCAGGCGTTCCGCTCCCCGCAATCTCCGGGCATCTGCGGGAGCTTCGCGTCCAGGTCGAGCACATCGCCTCGCGTTTCCTGGAGTTCACCACCGAGCACGTCTTCGCGCGCTACCTGGAGCACCGGCCGCCGACGGATGCCGACGCGGCCGAGGCGGCGACGATGGTGCGCAGGCTGCGGCCGCTCGCCCAACAGACGGTCGACGCCGAACTCGCGCGTGCGATGCGGCTGTTCGCCACCCGCCATCTGCAGCACCACCTCTCGGCCGACCCTCCGCCGGTGCGGGACGACGACCCACGCCCGGTGGCACTGCCGTCGGGGACGATTCGGGCCGTGCAGCGTCTCGTTGGCGCGGAGAACGTGGCGGCGTTCATCGCGGCGGCGGCGGAACGCGAGGTGCAGACAAGGACATTGGACGCACTCGCCTCAAACCCCTTGAGTGATGGCTAAGTAGCCCAATCACCCTTGAAAGGCAGGCCTGTTGTCCACAGGATCGTCAATTCCCCTGTGGATAACTGCACTTGGCTGTGGATCAAACATCCGTGCTGCAATTCAATGGTCTGCCGAGCGGCCCTCCGGCATCCTGGCGCCATGAACAGATCCGATGAAGAGAGACGCACCGTGAAGGTGTCGAAGTATCTCTCCAAGCACCTGCGCCACCAGCCCGAGCGGATCGGACTGGTCCTCGACGCGAACGGCTGGACCGAGATCGACACGCTCCTGCGGGCGGCGGCCGAGCACGGCTTCCCGATCAGCCGCGCCGAGCTGGACCATGTCGTCGCCGCCAACGACAAGAAGCGCTTCGCGATCGAAGGAACGCGGATCCGGGCCAGCCAGGGCCACACCGTCACCGTGGACCTGGGCCTTCCGCCCGCCGAGCCGCCCGCGTGCCTCTACCACGGTACGGTCGCCTCCCACCTGGACGCCATCCGGGCCGAGGGCCTGCGGCCGATGGCCCGTCACCATGTCCATCTCTCCCCCGACCGCGAGACCGCGACCCGGGTCGGCGCGCGTCGTGGCCGCCCGGTGATCCTCAGCGTGGACTCCGGTGCGATGCACCGGGCCGGGTACGTCTTCCACGTCAGCGCCAACGGGGTCTGGCTGACCGACACCGTCCCGCCGAAGTTTCTCCGCTTCCCCGGCTGAGCTCTCGTCCTCACGGCCGAGGCGCACGGAACGGCGCTGAGGCATGATCGTTCCCATGGGACACCCGCATCTGCCCACCACCGAGTCGGCCGTGGCGGCCATCCGCGAGATCGCCCGCGAGTTCGACCTGGAGATGACCGTCACCGACGACATCGGTGCGGACCAGATCTCCCGTCGTACCTCCGCCGGGGTCTTCACCGTCCTCGACCCGGACGGTTCCCTCCCGCACGAGGCGTTCGTCGAGCTCGGCGGCTCGCCCCCGATCAGCGTCCAGCTCTTCGCCGAGGACGACGCGAAGATCACCGTCGACGGTGTGGAGTTCGAGGACGTCCCCCGCGACTCGGTCCCCGCCTTCCTGCGCTCCGTCCATGACGGGCTCGCCCATGTGAAGGGCAAGTTCTTCCCGCCCGGCTGGTGGCTGGTCGTCCCCCTCCCCGGCGACGAGACGTACAAGGAGCTCGTCCCGCGCGGCACGCTCAGTCCTTGGATGAGCCGACAGGTCCGCTGAACCCCGCGCCCCCGGACCGTGCGACCCCGGACCGTGTGTCGGTGGGGCGTGCAAGCATCTCCTTCATGGCTTCGGCGACGTCACAAGGGGGGATGGGCCGTGGTCTCCGGCCATCGATGCGACGC
This sequence comes from Streptomyces sp. NBC_01353, assembly GCF_036237275.1. GTDB lineage: Bacteria > Actinomycetota > Actinomycetes > Streptomycetales > Streptomycetaceae > Streptomyces. The sequence goes on from NZ_CP108352.1 coordinate 4,358,570, forward strand.
GTGTGATTCCGTCGGGACTGCCGTCCCGCGTCTCGGCGACGAGTACCTCGTCCTCTGCGACGACTGCTGGGGCAGCGTCGATGTCCCTGCGGCTCGCGAGCCCGACTGCCGCGAGCCGGTGCTCCTGAGCGATGTCCTGGCCGGCGCGGCCGACGCCCTGGCCCACGCGGCCCGCACCGGCCGTGCGGTGCCGGATGCCCGGTCCACAGGCTCGACGACCTGCGACACGTGTGGCGGACAGGCCACATGGCACCGCACCGTGCGGGGACGGTGGATCATGATCGAGCCGGGAGAGTTACCGGTCGGCTCCGTGCCCCCGGGGAAGCGGTGGCGCATCGCGGGCGACGGGACCGCGGTGAACCTCGGCCCGGCTTCACCGTCCGACACATGCAGGGTCTGCCACTTCGACGTGTGCCCGACACGGCCGGCGCCGCTCGACTCCCCGGTGCTGCTGGCGCTGTGGCGGAAGCACGCACGGCGCGGGGCGTGAACGTACCCCGCGCCGCTGGCCCAGTCGTTCGCACTCAGCCCAACTGGGCGACGGCCTCGGTGGCGATCTTCTCGAAGACGGCCTGGTCGGCGGCGAAGTCGGAGTCGGGGATCGGCCAGTGGATCACGATCTCGGTGAACCCGAGGTCCCGGTGGATGCCCGCGAAGTCCACGAAGGCGTCCACGGACTCCAGCGGGCGGCCCCGATCCGGGGTGAACCCGGTGAGGAGCACCTTGTCCAGCTCGGCCACATCCCGGCCGAGCTCCGCGCACGCCTTGCCGAGCTTCTCGACCTGGCCGCGGACGGCCTCGACCGACTGCTCCGGCGTGCCCTCCTCGTACAGCTTCGGATCCCCGGTCGTCACCCACGCCTGCCCGTGGCGCGCGGCGAGCTTCAGACCGCGCGGCCCGGTCGCGGCGACCGCGAACGGCAGCCGCGGGCTCTGCGCGCAGCCGGGGATGTTCCGGGCCTCCTCGGCCGAGTAGAACGTGCCCCGCTGCGAGACGGCGCCCTCGGTGAGCAGCCGGTCGAGCAGCGGCAGGAACTCGCCGAACCGGTCGGCGCGCTCCTTCGGCGACCAGGCCTCCTGGCCGAGCGTGGTGGCGTCGAAACCGTTGCCGCCGGCGCCGATGCCGAGTGTGACCCGGCCGCCCGAGATGTCGTCCAGGGAGATCAACTCCTTGGCGAGCGTCACCGGGTGCCGGAAGTTCGGCGACGTCACCAGGGTGCCCAGACGCATCCGTTCCGTGGCGGTCGCGGCGGCAGTGAGCGTAGGCAGGGCGCCGAACCAGGGCCCGTCGCGGAAGGTCCGCCAGGACAGGTGGTCATAGGTGTACGCAGCATGAAAGCCCAGCTCCTCGGCTCGCTGCCAACGGTCACGACCACCCTCGTGCCAGCGATGGACGGGAAGGATCACAGTGCTCAGGCGCAAGGTCATACCCACGAGCCTACGACCGCCCCACCACCCCTCCCGACGCACGGGCACGGACAGACCGACGGAAACAGCCCTCTCAGATGTGCGCCCCCTCGCACGCCCGTGCACATGGTGCGGAAGAATGGATCGGTGACCTCACCCCACTCCCCGCGCCCTGCCGCCCCCGCCCCCCGGCTGATCGCCACCGACCTCGACGGCACCCTGCTGCGTGACGACAAGTCCCTCTCGGAGCGGACGGTCGCGGCGCTCGCCGCCGCCGAGCAGGCCGGGATCGAGGTCTTCTTCGTCACTGGACGGCCCGCCCGCTGGATGGACGTCGTCAGCGACCATGTCCACGGCCACGGCCTCGCGATCTGCGCCAACGGCGCGGCCGTTGTCGATCTGCACGCGGGCGGAACGTTCCTGAAGGTACGGCCGCTGGAGCGGAACGTCGCGCTCGAAGTCGTGACCACGCTGCGCGCCGCCGCCCCGGGGACCTCGTTCGCGGTCGAGCTCACCACCGGCATCCACTACGAGCCCCTGTACCCGCCCTTCTTCCTCGACCCGGGGGCGACCGTCGCGGTCGCCGAGAAGCTCCTCTTCGAAGAGGAGCCCGGCGCCGCCGCCCCAGTGCTCAAGCTGCTCGCCCAGCACCCGGAACTCGAGCCCGACGCCTTCCTGGCGACCGCCCGCGCGGCCGCCGGCGAGCTGGCCTCGTTCACCCGCTCCAGCCCCACCGCGCTCCTGGAGATCAGCGGCCTCGGCGTCTCCAAGGCGTCCACCCTGGCCCTCTGCTGCGCCGAGCGGGGCATCTCCGCCGACGAGGTCGTCGCCTTCGGCGACATGCCCAACGACATCGAGATGCTCAGCTGGGCCGGCCGCTCGTACGCGATGGGCAACGCCCACACGGACGTGATCGCCGCCGCCTCCGGCCGCACCGTCGCCAACAACGAGGACGGCGTGGCCGTCGTCATCGAACGGATCCTCGCCGGCACCCTCGACGGCTGACGAGTTCGGCCCCAGAGGCTACAGCGGGGCCTGCCACACCACCGTCGTACCCCCGCCGTCCTCCCCGATCCCCGGGCCGCACCAGCTCGACCCGCCCAGCGACTCCGCGCGCCGCGTCAGGTTGCGCAGTCCGCTGCGCCGGCCGCCCTCCGGGATACCGACGCCGTCGTCCGCGACCGAGAGCCGGACCCCGGCGGTGCCGTCGGGCAGTTCGGCGCCCGCGTCGACGATGACCTCGATCCGGGTCGCCTCGGCGTGCCGGAAGGCGTTGGAGAGCGCCTCGCGCAGGGCGGCGATGAGGTTCTTGCCGGTGAGATCGCCGACCGTCGAGTCGATCGCGCCGAGGAAGCGGTGCGCGGGCTTGAAGCCCAGTGGCACGGCCGCCATGTTGATCTCCCGCAGCACGCGGGTGCGCAGCCCGGACGGCGCCTCGGCAGGCCCCTGCTGGAGCGCGAAGATCGCGGTACGGATCTCCTGGATCGTCACGTCCAGCTCGTCCACGGCCTTGCCGACCCCCTCGCGCACCGCGGGCACGATCGACTTGCGCTGCGCGCTCTCCAGCATCATCCCGGTGGCGAACAGCCGCTGGATGACCAGGTCGTGCAGGTCACGGGCGATCCGGTCGCGGTCCTCGTAGACGGCGAGCCGCTCCCGGTCGCGCTGCGCGTCGGCCATCATCAGCGCGAGCGCCGCCTGGGAGGCGAACTGCGTGGCCAGGGTCCGCTCCGCCTCGGTGAAGGGCCGACCGCCCCGCGCGCGGGGCATGGCGAGCGCGCCGAGCACCTTGCCTCCGCTGTGCAGGGGCAGCAACATGCTCGGCCCGTACTGGGCCGCCAGCCGGCTGATCATGCGCGGATCACCCGAGGCGTCGTCCACGAAGACCGCCTCGCCGCCCAGCAGCCGCTCCACCACGGCGCTTTCGGGCGGGATCACCACGCCCAGCGAGCTGCTCGGCCGGTCGGCGGAGACGGCGACGATCTCCAGTCCGCCGTCCTGGGCGGGCAGCAGCACGATCCCGGCGGCCGCGTCGGCGAGCCTGCGGGCCTGTTCGGCGACCACCGCGAGGGCGTCGTCCGCGTCACCGCCGGAGAGCAGGGCGGTGGTGACCGCGACCGAGCCGTCGATCCAGCGCTCGCGCTGCCGGGCGGCCTCGTAGAGGCGGGCGTTGCCGATGGCGATCCCGGCCTCGGTGGCGAGGACCCGGACCATGTGGACGTCGTAGTCGTTGAACTCGCCGCCGCCGTTCTTCTCGGCGAGGTACAGGTTGCCGAAGATCTCCCCCTGGACCCGGATCGGGACACCGAGGAAGGTCCGCATCGGAGGGTGCCCCGGCGGGAATCCCGCGGCGCGCGGATCCCTGGACAGATCGGCCAGCCGGATCGTCTCGGGTTCGCGGATCAGCGCGCCGAGCAGCCCCGCGTGCCCGTTCGGGCGCCGACCGATCCGGCGGGCGATCTCCTCGTCGACACCGAAGGTGACGAAGTCCGAGAGCCCGTCGCCCTCCTCGTCGACGACACCGATCGCGGCGTAGCGGGCGTCGGCGAGTTCGGCCGCGGTCTCGCAGATCCGGTCGAGCGTCGAGTGCAGTTCGAGCCCGGTCCCCACCGAGCGCATCGCCTCGAGGAGCTGCGGCACCCGTGCCGTGAGCTCGGTCGACAGGCCCTGGAGGCTGCGGGTGGCCTGGGTGGCGGCTTCCAGGGGGTCCGGGACATCGGGCACGGCGGCGGTCATGACCTTGAGCCTAGTAAGTCCTATTTGGCGAGAAAAGTCGGGCGCCCCGTCGTTCTCCCCGCAGCGAGCAGGAGATCGGTCTCCCGCTCCTGCTCCAGCATCCGGCGCAAGGGGCCTTCGGCCCGCGCCAGCTCCGCGTACGGCCCGCGCTGCACGGTCCGGCCCTCGTCCAGGACCACCACCTCGTCGACGGCGTCGAGGCCGCGCAGCCGGTGGGTGATCAGGACGGTGGTACGGCCCTCGGTGACCCGCAGCAGGTCGTCGGTGAGCGCGTCCGCCGTGGCGAGGTCGAGATGCTCGGCCGGCTCGTCGAGCACGAGGACGGGGAAGTCGGCGAGGAGCGCCCGGGCGAGCGCGAGGCGCTGCCGCTGACCACCGGAGAGCCTCGAGCCATGCTCGCCGACCTGCGTGTCGAGGCCGTCCGGCAGCCCGTCCACCCAGTCGAGGAGCCGGGCCCGGCCGAGGGCGGCCCGCAGTTCCTCGTCGTCGGCGCCGGTACGCGCCAGGCGGAGGTTCTCCCGGATGGTGCTGTCGAAGATGTGGGCGTCCTGGGCGCAGAGCCCGACGAAGCGACGGACGTCGTCGCCGTCGAGCTCCGAAGCCGCCACCCCGCCGAGCCGGTACGAACCGGCGTCGGCGTCCAGGAAGCGCAGCAGCACCTGGGCGAGGGTGGTCTTGCCCGATCCGGAGGCGCCGACGACGGCGACCCTGCGCCCGGCCTCCAGCGTGAGCGCGAAGTCGCCGAGCGCCTCCCGCTCCTGCCCCGCGTGGCGGGCGGAGAGGCCGGCGAGCTCCAGCGGGAACGGGCTCTGCGGGGGTACGGCGGGCCGCGCGGGCTCGTGTACGGGAACGGGGGCGTCGAGCACCTCGTACACCCGCTCGGCGCTGCGCTTCACGCGCTGGCGGTACTGGACTGCCAGCGGGAGGCCGGTGACGGCCTCGAAGGCGGCGAGCGGGGTGAGCACGACGACGGCGAGCGTCACACCGTCGAGGCGTCCGTCGCGGACGGCCTGGATGCCGACGAACGCGGCGGCGGCGACCGTCACTCCGCAGGCAAGCGCGGAGAGGCCGGCCCCGACCGCGGTGGCGGCGGCCTGCCGGGAGGCGATGGCGGTGAGCGTACGGTCGGCGGCCCTGGCCCGCTCGATACGGTCCTTCAGCGCCCCGGCGACGGTCAGTTCGGCGCAGCCGCGCAGCAGGTCGAGGACCGTGACGGCCAGGGCGCCCCGGGCGGGTGCGAGCCGTCGCTCGGCCCGGCGCGCGAGGGCGCCGCTCAGCAGCGGGACGGCCACTCCGGCGGCCAGCAGGCCCGCGGCGAGCACGGCCCCGGCCTCGGGCAGCAGCCAGGCGGTGAACCCGACGGAACCGGCCCCCACCACGAGCGCGGCGCCTGCGGGCAGCAGCCAGCGCAGCCAGTAGTCCTGGAGGGCGTCGACGTCCTGGACGAGCCGGGAGAGCAGGTCGCCTCGGCGGGTGCGGCGCAGCCCTGCGGGGGCGATGCGCTCCAGGCGGCGGTAGACCGACACCCGCAGCTCCGCGAGCATCCGCAGCACGGCGTCGTGGGACACGATCCGCTCGGCGTACCGGAACACCGCCCGCCCGATGCCGAACGCCCGCGTGGCGGTGACGGCCACCATCAGATACAGCACGGGCGGCTGTTCGGACGCTCGCGAGATGAGCCATCCGGACACCGCCATGAGCCCGACGGCGGATCCCAGCGCCAGACTTCCAAGCAGCAGGGCGAGCCCCATCCGGCCCTTGAGTTCCCCCGCCACGTCCCGAACGCGCCCGAAGACCGAACCCCCGGCGCCGCCGCCCGTCCCGGCCTCGGCGCGGTCCCCGGTCCGGGTACCTGCCTCGGTTCCGGCCTCGGCAGGCTCCGACTCCGCCTCGCCCGTGCCGGGGACGACGGTCGTCGCCTCGGCCGCGGAGGGTGCAGCCAACACGTCCGGCGTCTCGTCCGCCGCGGTCGGCTCCGCCACGTCCACGGCGGTGGTCCGCCGGAGCTCCACCACACGGTCCGCGACCGCGAGCAGCGCCGGTCGGTGGACGACCAGAAGCACCGTGCGTCCGGCCGCGAGACGGCGGACCGCGTCGACCACGGCCGCCTCCGTCTCGCCGTCCAGCGCGGCCGTGGGCTCATCCAGCAGAAGGAACGGCCGGTCGGCGAGGAACGCGCGGGCCAGGGCGAGGCGTTGCCGCTGCCCTGCGGAGAGGCCCACGCCGTCCTCGCCCAGCAGCGTCTCGACACCCTCGGGGAGCCCGGCCACGAACACATCGGCCCCGGCGTCGCGCAGCGCCTCCCGCACGGCCTCGTCGGAGGCGTCCGGTCGCGCCAGGCGGATGTTCTCGGCGATGGTGCCCGCGAAGAAGTGCGGACGTTGCGGCACCCAGGCGATCCGCGACCGCCATTCCTCCACGTCCAGGGCGCCGAGTTCCACGCCCCCGACCCGGATCGAGCCACCCTCCTCCGGCGCCACGAACCCCAGCACCACATCGAGCAGCGTCGACTTGCCCACACCGCTCGGGCCCACCAGGGCCACCGTCTCGCCCGGCTCCAGCACGAGCGAGGCTGCGTCCAACGAGGGCTCCGCGCGACCCGCATGACGCACGGTCACGTTCTCCAGCTCTATACGCGGCGACGACGGCACCGCGCCCACCCCACGCTCCTTCACCGGGTTCTCAAGGACCTCGAAGATCTCCTCGGCAGCGGCCAGGCCTTCCGCGGCCGCGTGGTACTGCGCCCCCACCTGACGGATCGGGAGGTAGGCCTCGGGCGCCAGCACCAGAATGACCAGGCCGGTGTACAGGTCGAGGTCCCCGTGGACCAGCCGCATACCGATGCCGACCGCAACCAGCGCCACCGACAGAGTCGACAGCAACTCCAGGGCGAAGGACGACAGGAACGCGATGCGCAGCGTCTTCATCGTCGCCTGCCGGTACTCCGACGTGATGGCGCGGATCGACTCGGCCTGGGCCTTCGCCCGCCCGAACACCTTGAGCGTCGGCAGCCCGGCCACCACGTCCAGGAAGTGGCCCGAGAGCCGGGACAGCAGCTTCCACTGACGGTCCATCCGGGCCTGGGTGTACCAGCCGATCAGAATCATGAAGAGGGGGATGAGCGGCAGGGTCACGACGATGATCGCCGCCGAGACCCAGTCCTCGGTGACGATCCTCGCCAGGACCGCCACGGGAACCACCACCGCGAGCCCCAACTGCGGCAGATAGCGCGAGAAGTAGTCATCGAGCGCGTCCACCCCTCGTGTCGCCAGGGCGGCCAGCGAGCCGGCCTTCTGCCCGCTGAGCCATCCCGGCCCCAGCTCGGCCGCCTGCGCCAGCAGTCGTCCGCGCAGTTCGGACTTGACCGCCGCGCTCGCCCGATGGGCGGCCAGCTCGGTCAGCCAGGAGACCAGCCCCCGCCCCACCGCGACACCGGCGAGCAGCAGCAGCGGCGTGGTCAGGTCGGAAACCGACAGGCCCTCCTGGAAGGCCCCCACCACCACCTCGGCGATGAGCATCGCCTGGGCGACGACCAGCGCCGCCCCGGCCAAGCCGAGAACCACCACTGCCGTGAGAAAGAGACGGGTGGCCCGGGCGTACCGGAGCAGACGCGGATCGATCGGTTTCACGTGAAACATTCCCTCTTGGTGAGCGGCGGCCCTCTTAGTGAGCTGCGTCGGCGATGTGTTGCGTACCGATCCGCTTGCGGAACACCCAGTAAGTCCAGCTCTGGTAGAGCAGCACCAGGGGCGTCGCGATCGCCGCACACCACGTCATGATCTTCAGCGTGTACGGACTCGACGATGCGTTCGTCACCGTAAGACTCCACTCGGGGTTGAGTGAAGACGGCATGACGTCGGGGAAGAGCGTCAGGAAAAGCATCGCCATCACTGCGGCGATGGTGATGCCCGAGAGCGCGAACGTCCAGCCCTCGCGCCCCACCTTGATCGCCCCGATCCCACCGACCAGCGCCACCACGGCGACGACCATGGCGACCAGGCTGCTGCCGTCGCCCTTGTCCGCCTGCGTCCAGATCATGAAGCCGAGCCCGAGGACGGCCGAGACGAGACCCAGCTTCAGCGCGAGCGCCCGGGCCCTGACCCGGATGTCGCCGACCGTCTTGAGGGCGGCGAAGACCGCTCCGTGGAAGGTGAAGAGGGCGAGCGTGACCAGGCCGCCGAGGATCGCGTAGGGGTTGAGCAGGTCGCCGAAGGTACCGACGTACTCCATCTCCCTGTCGATCTTCACGCCGCGCACGATGTTGCCGAAGGCGACGCCCCAGAGCACGGCCGGGATCAGGGAGGTCCAGAAGATGGCCTCCTCCCAGTTGCGCTGCCAGTTCTCCTCGGGCCGCTTCGCCCGGTACTCGAAGGCGACACCGCGCACGATCAGACAGACCAGGATGATCAGCAGCGGCAGATAGAAGCCGGAGAAGAGAGTCGCGTACCACTCGGGGAAGGCGGCGAAGGTCGCGCCGCCGGCGGTCAGCAGCCACACCTCGTTGCCGTCCCAGACGGGACCGATGGTGTTGATCAGGACGCGCTTCTCCGGGCGGCCCCGGGCGAGCAGCTTGGTCAGGACGCCGACCCCGAAGTCGAAGCCCTCCAGGAAGAAGTAGCCGATCCAGAGGACGGCGATGAGTACGAACCAGACGTTGTGGAGTTCCATGCCTCGATCTCCTGAGCCTCAGTACGAGAAGGCCATGGGCCGGTCGGGGTCACGGTGGTCCCCGCCGATCTTGGTGGGCGGGTTGAGGTCGTCCTCGGTGAGCTCGGGCGGTCCGGCCTTGACGTACTTGACCAGCAGCTTGACCTCGATCACCGCGAGCACGGCGTAGAGCAGGGTGAAGACGATCATCGAGGTCAGCACCTCGCCCTGGGAGGTACCGGGGGAGACCGCGTCCCGGGTGCGCAGCACGCCGTAGACGACCCAGGGCTGGCGGCCCATCTCGGTGAAGATCCAGCCCCAGGAGTTGGCGATCAACGGGAAGGCCATGGTCCAGAGGGCGACGATCCAGTACCACTTGGTCAGGCGGGGGCTGAGCGCCTTCCGCTTGAACAGGACCAGATTCGGCACCTCGTCCTCACCGGTCCGCATCCCCGGCGACAGCATGAACTTCTTGCGGGTGAGCCAGAGGCCGACCACGCCGATGGCCAGCGAGGCCATGCCGAAGCCGATCATCCAGCGGAAGCCCCAGTAGGCGACGGGGATGTTGGGCCGGTAGTCGCCGGGGCCGAACTTCTCCTGCTCGGCCTTGTTGATGTCGTTGATGCCCGGGACGTACGAACTGAAGTCGTCGTTCGCCAGGAAGGAAAGCAGTCCCGGGATCTCTATGGCCACCTTGTTGTGGCCCTGGTCGACATCGCCGTAGGCAAAGATCGAGAACGGCGCCGGCGCTTCGCCGTCCCAGAGCGCCTCGGCGGCGGCCATCTTCATCGGCTGCTGCTTGAACATGACCTTGCCGAGCAGGTCGCCGCTGATGGCCGTGCCGAGCCCGGCGATGATCAGCGTGATCAGGCCGAGCCGCAGGGAGGTCCGCATCACCGGGACGTGCTTCTTGCGCGCCAGGTGGAAGGCGGAGATGCCCACCATGAACGCGCCGCCGACCAGGAACGCGGCCGTCATGGTGTGGAAGAACTGGGTGAGGGCGGTGTTCTGGGTGAGCACCAGCCAGAAGTCGGTGAGCTCGGCCCGGCCCCGCTCCTCGTTGATCCGGTAGCCGACGGGGTGCTGCATCCAGGAGTTGGCCGCCAGGATGAAGTACGCGGAGAGGATCGTGCCGATCGACACCATCCACATGCAGGCCAGGTGGATCCTCTTGGGGAGCTTGTCCCAGCCGAAGATCCACAGGCCGATGAACGTGGACTCGAAGAAGAAGGCGATCAGCGCCTCGAAGGCCAGCGGGGCACCGAAGACGTCACCGACGAAGCGCGAGTAGTCGGACCAGTTCATGCCGAACTGGAACTCCTGCACGATGCCGGTGACGACACCCATCGCGATGTTGATCAGGAAGAGCTTGCCCCAGAACTTCGTCGCCTTGAGGTACTTCTCCTTCTCCGTACGCACCCAGGCGGTCTGCAGACCGGCGGTGAGAGCGGCGAGGGAGATCGTCAGTGGAACGAAGAGAAAGTGGTAGACGGTGGTGATGCCGAACTGCCATCGCGCCAGAGTCTCTGGCGCCAGAGCTAGGTCCACGTCGTCTTCTCCTTACATCGCCGCGGTCACGGGGGCAGTTTGCCCCTTTAATCCCACCAATCTCGGCACGAACGGGACACGCTTGTGAACGCGTTCACATTCACAAGCATTATGGCTCATACGAAATCCGTACGTAAGACCGGGGGTACCCCTACCGAAGGTCACCCCTTCCCAGGACCTTCAACATATTGTTGAATCCAGGGCATGACCCTTCAGATCCGCATCTCCTGGCCGGCCGGGCACACCACGGCCACCCTCGAAGAAACCCCCACGAGCAAGGCGCTCGTGGGGGCTCTCCCGATATCGTCCACCGCCCGGACCTGGGGCGAGGAGGTCTATTTCGACACTCCGGTCTCCACCACGGTCGAGTCCGACGCGCGGCAGGTGGTGGAACCGGGCACGGTCGCCTTCTGGACCGAGGGCGACGCACTCGCACTCCCCTACGGCCCCACCCCGATATCCCGGGGCTCCGAATGCCGGCTCGCGAGCCCGTGCAACCTCCTGGGCTCGCTCGACGGCGATCCCCGCGTCCTTGCCACCGTCAGGGACGGCGACCCGATCCGCGTCGAGCGCGTCGAGGGCTGACCGGCCGCCCTCGCCCCACTCCCACCGGGCTGATCAGCCCTCCTTGCGGAAGCCCTCCGTCGTCTTCAGGAACAGGTCGTTCGCCTCGCACTCACCGATCGTGACGCGCACGCCCTCACCCGCGAACGGCCGCACCACCACGCCGTGCCGCTCGCACTCCGCCGCGAAGTCCATCGTCCGCTCACCGAGCCGCAGCCAGACGAAGTTCGCCTGGGTGTCCGGCACGGTCCAGCCCTGGGCCACGAGCCCGGCATGGACCCGCTCGCGCTCGGCCACCAACGAGCCGACCCGCCCCAGCAGTTCGTCCTCGGCCTGCAGCGAGGCCACCGCCGCGTCCTGCGCCAGCTGACTCACGCCGAACGGCACCGCCGTCTTGCGCAGCGCCGCCGCCACCGGCTCGTGGGCGATCGCGAAACCGACCCGCAGCCCGGCCAGGCCGTACGCCTTGGAGAACGTCCGCAGCACAGCGACGTTCGGCCGGTCGCGGTAGAGCTCGATGCCGTCCGGGATGTCGGGGTCGCGGACGAACTCGCGGTACGCCTCGTCGATCACCACCAGGACGTCGGAGGGCACCCGGTCCAGGAACCGCTCCAGCTCGGCCCGGCGCACCGCGGTGCCCGTGGGGTTGTTCGGGTTGCAGACGAAGATCAACCGGGTCCGGTCGGTGATCGCCGCGGCCATCGCGTCGAGGTCGTGCACCTCGCCGTCGGTCAGCGGCACCTGCACCGAGGTCGCCCCGCTGATCTGCGTGATGATCGGGTACGCCTCGAAGGACCGCCAGGCGTAGATGACCTCGTCACCCGGGCCCGAGGTGGCCTGGAGCAGCGACTGGGCGACACCGACCGAGCCGGTGCCGGTGGCCAGGTGCGAGACGGGGACGCCGAAACGGTCGGCGAGCTCCGCCATCAGGCCGGTGCAGGCCATGTCCGGGTACCGGTTGAAGCTCGAGGCCGCGGCCAGCGCGCTCTCCATCACGCCCGACAGCGGCGGATACGGGTTCTCGTTGGAGGACAGCTTGAAGGCGACCGGACCGCCCGCGGCGGCCGGCTTGCCCGGCTTGTACGTGGGGACGCCGTCCAGCACGGCGCGCAGCTTCGGGCCGCCCGCGCTCGTCCCGCCGGTCTCGCTCACTGAGCTCACTGTGGTCCTCCTCGACCGTCCGTACCACCAATACTCCTCACCTTATGAGGATTCGCCTCCGCTGCGAATGGGCTGTGGACAACGGGTCGGACAAGGTGTGGACAACAGGGGGAGCGCAGCCATGGGTGGCGCGCGCCGGTGGCGGGCGCCGTGGCGCGCATCCCCCGTAGAGGTGAGTTGAGACCTCTTCGAGACATCGACTCTGTGGCAGGTTCATGCGTTCCGACAACCGTAGATCACACCCGTGACGCCTTAACTCCCTTGGTTTCCCAGGCACTTGGCATGGTTCGATCATGCAGAATCGTGCCTGTCAACGAGTGAATATGCGACCGGCCCAACCACCCGCCCTCGCCCTACTATCGGCTCGCCATGACAGCAGCAGGGAAGCACCAGGTGAGCCGGGCACAGACCCGGGGAAGCCGGCAGGGACGAGCGGGCATCCGGGACGTGGCCGCCGCCGCCGGGGTCTCCATCACGACTGTCTCCGACGCGCTCAACGGCAAGGGCCGGCTCCCGGACGCCACCCGCCGCCACGTCCGCGAGGTCGCAGACCGGCTGGGCTACCGCCCATCCGCAGCGGCCCGCACGCTCCGTACCGGCAAGTCGGGCCTCATCGGCCTGACCGTGACGACCTACGGGGATGAACCTTTCACCTTCACCGAATTCGCGTACTTCGCGGAGATGGCCAGAGCCGCCACATCGGCCGCGCTCGCGCGCGGCTATGCCCTGGTCATCCTGCCCGCCACCTCCCGCCATGACGTCTGGTCGAACGTCGCCCTCGACGGCACCGTCGTCATCGACCCCTCCGACCACGACCCGGTCGTCACCGAGCTCGTCCGCCAGGGCCTCCCCGTCGTCTCCGACGGACGCCCCGCCGGCACGCTCCCGGTGACCGCCTGGGTCGACAACGACCACGAAGCCGCCGTCCTCGACCTCCTCGACCACCTCGCCGACGCCGGCGCCCGCCGGATCGGCCTGCTCACGGGCACCACCACCGACACCTACACCCGCCTGTCCACCACCGCGTACCTCAACTGGTGCGAGCGGGTCGGACAGGACCCCGTCTACGAGGCCTATCCGGCGCACGACCCGTGCGCGGGCGCCGTCGCGGCCGACCGGCTGCTCGCCCGCCCGGACCGACCCGACGCCGTCTACGGACTCTTCGACCCCAACGGGACCGATCTGCTGGCGGCGGCCCGCCGCTACGGACTGCGCGTCCCGGACGATCTGCTGCTGGTCTGCTGCAGCGAGTCGACCGTCTACGCCAACACCGAACCGCCCATCACGACCCTCTCGCTCAAGCCCCGAAGGATCGGCACGGCCGTCGTCCAGCTCCTCATCGACGCCATCGAGGGGATCGACACCGACGGACCGCTCGAGCAGGTCATACCGACCGAACTCATCGTCCGGACGTCCTCCCAGAGGCGTTCGCCGCGTACGACGGTCAGCCCGCCCCGGTCCCCTTCGAAGGACTAGCGAACGATCAGTACCGGCCGGAATCCGGGCCGGGCAGGGCTCAAACCCAGCCCGGCCCGGTCCCGACCCTGGCCTGGACCTTCTCAATTCGGGCGAAACAACCGGTGAACCCGGAGTGGACCCGGATTCACCACCCCTGGTGCGTCACACAGGCGGACCCTCATTCCTATGATGGGCGCACGACACCGCGGACCTCCCCGACCAGGCCGGTCCGCGATGTACAGGGCATCGCGACGGTGGTGGAGGGGTCGATGACTCAGGGGGCCGGGCAGGAACCCGTGGTGCGCACGGCGACATTGCGTGACTTCCGCGTACCGCCGTACGCCCGCGTGCCCGTGCAGGGCCACGCCACCGAGCCTCCCACCGGGACCCCGACCGGCTCGACAGGCGCCTATCCCGACCCCGGTGCCTTCCCTGAACCCGCCCCGACCGGCGCCGTTCCGGAGCCCGGCGCGTTCCCCGAACCGCGCCCCCTCCCCGAGCCCGGCGCCTACCTCGAACCCGACGCCCCGGTCGAGCACGGCGTTCGCTTCGAACCGCGCCCCGTCCGCGAACCCGTCGCTCCCGTCGGGTCGCTCGACCCCACGCTCCACCTCCCCCTCGCCGGCGGCATGTCCTCCATCGTCGCCGTCGCGACCGGCCACCCCGGGAACGCCTTCCCCGACGAGGCCCTGCCCGACGGCTACACCCCCACCGAACGCGACCTCCCTGTCATCAATCGGGGTGACACCGTGCAGGTCCTGGTCGACCCGGAGGCGGCCCCCGCGCCCGCCCCGGCCGCCGAGGGCCCCGGCCCGCTGTTCGTCGTCGGTGACGTCCACGGCTATCTCGACGAGCTCATCGCCGCCCTCCGTGCCCAGGGCCTCATCGACGAGAACGGCGCCTGGTCCGCCGGCAACGCCCGCCTCTGGTTCCTCGGCGACTTCACCGACCGCGGTCCCGACGGCATCGGCGTCATCGATCTCGTCATGCGGCTGTCCGCGGAGGCCGCGGCCGCCGGTGGCTACTGCAAGGCCCTGATGGGCAACCACGAGCTGCTCCTGATCGGCGCCAAGCGCTTCGCCGACACCCCCGTCAACTCCGGTGCGGGCACCGCCACCTTCCAGGCGGCCTGGCTGCTCAACGGCGGCCAGAAGCACGACATGGACCGCCTCCAGGACGTCCACCTCCAGTGGATGTCCCGGCTCGACGCCGTGGTGGAGGAGGACGGGCACCTCCTGATGCACTCCGACACCACCGCCTACCTCGAGTACGGCAGCACCATCGAGGACGTCAACGAGACGGTCCACGAGATCATCAACCGGAACGACGCCGACGAGGTCTGGGACCTGTTCCGGAAGTTCACCAAGCGCTTCGCGTTCCGCGACGACGCAGGCCCGCAGGCCGTCCAGGAGCTGCTCGGCACCTACGGCGGCCGCCGCGTCGTCCACGGCCACAGCCCCATCCCGTACCTCCTCGGGCAGGTCGGAACGGAAGACGGCGAGGACGGATCGGGTCCGGTCGTCGACGGTCCGCATGTGTACGCGGACGGTCTGGCGATCGCCATGGACGGCGGTGTGACCATGGCCGGAAAGCTGCTGGTCGTCCAACTCCCCCTGCATGGCTGACGCATAACCCTGCGCATCCGGGGAAGTCGATTTCGGGAAACCCCCTGTCACCCTGTGCCGTAACCGCAATACCATCGGATCATCCGTAGCAGGCTCTCCTCCGTTTCCGCCCAACTGCCCGTTTCCCACGGTCAACCAGGCCTTACGGAGCATCGGGGGATGCACATGAACGTGGCTCCGCACCTGCTGACCGAGGACCGCGCCGAGTACGAGCGCATCCTCGGCGACGCACTGCGTAACGCGCACGACCGTCCGGATCTCGCCGAGATCGGGAAACGGCTCACGCCCGAACAACTGCGCTCGATGGCCATGAGCGCGACGGCGCTGATCACCGCGGCCGCCGCGGTGGAGTACGACCACTTCGTCAAGGTCCGCACGCAAGGCCGTGCGACGAGCGGTACGAGTGTGATGGACGCCGTTCTCGTGGCGGACGGGGACGGCGCGAGCGCGGGTCCCGGCGCGGGCATCGTCGCGGTCCTCACGGTCCTGGCACCGGTGCTCTCGGGCACGGCCGCGGTGATATTCCTGCTGGTCGGGGCCGTTCTGAAGGTGCTGGCTCCCACGCTCGTGTTCGCCGACACGCTGCTGACGGCGGCCTGGTTCTTCGGCGCCGTCGCCGCCGCCGGGCTGTTCTGCGCGGCCGTCGGCCTCCTTGTGACGGCGCTGCGCAACCGCTCCACGGAGGTGGCCGCGGGCGCCGGGGCCGGCGGCGAGCCGGACGACGAACTGTCCCGGGCCCGCGACGCCTGGCGCCGCGCCCTGCTGGAACGGGGCATCCTGCCGTTCCTGCGGGAGGCGCTGGCAGACCCCGCCGGGCACCCCTCGCCCCTGCCACCGCAGCCCTCGGAGCGTACGGACCGCATACCGAAGATCGGCTACAGCGGACCGGACTTCTCGAGCCCGAGCGAAGGAGCCTCCGGCAGCCGCCCCAGGTTCAGCAGCCCTGACTTCACCAGCCCGGACTTCGGCCCCCCGGAGCACCGGCCGGAGTGATCCGGGGAACGGCGCGGCGGGCACGCGCCGCACGACCCCCGTGGCCGCGCGGTCCGTACCCGCCCTGTTCGTACCGATGCGTGCGGCTACTCCGCCAGCGGGAGGTACACGCGGTTGCCGGCGGCCGCGAACTCCTTGGACTTCTCCGCCATCCCCGCCTCGATCTCCTTCGACTCGAGGTCGCCGCCGTGCTCGCGGCGGATGTCCTGCGAGATCTTCATCGAGCAGAACTTCGGACCGCACATCGAGCAGAAGTGCGCGGTCTTCGCGGGCTCCGCCGGCAGCGTCTCGTCGTGGAACTCACGCGCCGTGTCCGGGTCGAGCGCCAGGTTGAACTGGTCCTCCCAGCGGAACTCGAAGCGCGCGTCCGACAGCGCGTCGTCCCACTCCTGCGCCCCCGGGTGCCCCTTGGCCAGATCGGCCGCGTGCGCCGCGATCTTGTACGTGATGACGCCGGTCTTCACGTCGTCGCGGTTGGGCAGGCCCAGGTGCTCCTTGGGCGTGACGTAGCAGAGCATCGCGGTGCCCCACCAGGCGATCATCGCGGCGCCGATGCCCGAGGTGATGTGGTCGTACGCGGGAGCGACGTCCGTGGTCAGCGGGCCGAGGGTGTAGAACGGCGCCTCCTCGCAGATCTCCTGCTGAAGGTCGATGTTCTCCTTGATCTTGTGCATCGGGACGTGGCCCGGGCCCTCGATCATCGTCTGCACGTTGTGGCGCTTGGCGATCGTGTTGAGCTCGCCGAGGGTCTTCAGCTCCGCGAACTGCGCCGCGTCGTTGGCGTCCGCGATGGAGCCGGGGCGCAGACCGTCGCCCAGCGAGTACGTGACGTCGTACGTCGCGAGGATCTCGCAGAGCTCCTCGAAGTTCGTGTAGAGGAAGTTCTCCTTGTGGTGCGCGAGGCACCAGGCGGCCATGATCGAGCCGCCGCGCGAGACGATGCCAGTCTTGCGGCGGGCGGTCAGCGGCACGTACGGCAGCAGCACGCCGGCGTGGACCGTCATGTAGTCGACGCCCTGCTCGGCCTGCTCGATGACCGTGTCCTTGTAGATCTCCCAGGTCAGCTCCTCGGCCTTGCCGTCGACCTTCTCCAGGGCCTGGTAGAGCGGCACGGTGCCGATCGGCACGGGGGAGTTGCGCAGCACCCACTCGCGCGTGGTGTGGATGTTGCGGCCGGTGGACAGGTCCATGACCGTGTCCGCGCCCCACTTGGTCGCCCACGTCATCTTCTCCACCTCCTCCTCGATGGAGGAGGTGACGGCGGAGTTGCCGATGTTGGCGTTGACCTTCACCAGGAACCGCTTGCCGATGATCATCGGCTCGATCTCCGGGTGGTTGACGTTCACCGGAAGCACCGCGCGACCTGCGGCGATCTCCTCCCGTACGACCTCGGGGGAGACGTTCTCGCGGATCGCAACGTACTCCATCTCCGGGGTGATCTCGCCCCGGCGGGCGTACGCGAGCTGGGTCACCGCGGCCCCGTCGCGGCCCCGACGGGGCTGGCGCGGGCGGCCGGGGAAGACCGCGTCGAGGTTCTTGAGGCCACCGCGCGGCGAGGTGTGCTTGATGCCGTCGTCCTCGGGACGGACGGGGCGGCCCGCGTACTCCTCGGTGTCGCCGCGGCTGATGATCCAGTTCTCGCGCAGCGGCGGAAGGCCCCGCCGCACGTCGGTGTCGATGGTGGGGTCGGTGTACGGACCGGACGTGTCGTACAGCGTCACGTCCTTGCCGTTGGTGAGGTGCACCTGTCGGACAGGCACTCGGAGGTCGGGGCGCGAGCCCTCGACGTATCCCTTGTGCCAGCCCGGCTTGCGCTCGTCCTGGCTGGTGGCAGGCGTGCGTGCATCCTGAATGGTCATGAGACCGATCTCCCTACGCCGGCATTACCCGGTAACAGGTTCGGCGGTCGGCGCAGCCTCTTCCCGTACGTACATCAGTACGCGCGTACGGTGATCAGCGCCCTCTCAGCCCGGTGCTCCGAGCTCCCGCGTGTGCAAAGGTGCCACCACGCTAGCGTCAACCCGGCCGTGCTGAACAGTGGGCCCCCATCGTTCTTGCGATGATCTGTCGGTGACTTCCTCGCAGCAGACCCCGGAACCCGACGGCCACGACGGACATGCGGACGCCAGCCACGGGCACGGCCACAGCCACAGTCACGGGCCGGCGGCGCCGGTCTCCCGGCATCTGCGCAGAGTCATCGCCGCGGTCCTGATCCCGTTCGCCACGGCCGTCGTGGTCGGTCTTGTCGTTCTGTGGCCGGGCGGCGTACCCGAGCACGAGCGCACCGGCGTCGGCTTCGACCGGCAGACCTACGCGGGCAAGGTCGTTTCGGTCGAGAAGGTCGACTGCGAGGATGTGAACGCCGCCCAGGTCCCGCCGACCGGGGACGCCTCCACTCCCCAGGGCCGTGAGGCGGTCAACGCCCAGCAGGGGCAGTGCGAGAAGGCGACGATCGAGGTCACCGACGGCCCCGACAAGGGCCGTACCTTCATCGAGATCGTGCAGCCGGACGCGCCGCGTCAACTGGACGAGGGGCAGGGCGTGGTGGTGGCCTACGCGCCCGACGCCCCACGTGATCTGCAGTACTCGGTGACGGATGTGAACCGCAAGGTTCCGCTCACGGTCCTCGCGCTGATCTTCGCGCTCGTGGTGGTGCTCGTCGGCCGGATGCGCGGAGTGATGGCTTTGATCTCGCTCTCCATCAGCTTCCTGATCCTGACCTTCTTCATCCTGCCGGCGATTCTGCAGGGGTCGAATCCGCTGGTGGTGGCGGTGGTCGGGTCGAGCGCGATCATGCTGATCGCGCTCTACATGTGCCACGGCCTGTCGGCGCGCACCTCGGTCGCGGTGCTCGGCACCCTGATCTCGCTGCTGCTGATCGGGCTGCTTGGCTCGTACTTCATCAGCTGGGCGTCGCTCAGCGGCAACACGGACGACAACACCGGTCTGATCCACGGCCTGTACCCGGACATCGACATGTCCGGTCTGCTGCTCGCGGGCATCATCATCGGTTCGCTCGGCGTCCTCGACGATGTGACGGTGACGCAGACCTCGGCGGTGTGGGAGCTGCACCAGGCCGATCCCCGTATGGGACCGCGGGCGTTGTACCGGGCCGGGATCCGGATCGGCCGCGACCACATCGCGTCCGTGGTGAACACGCTGGTCCTTGCCTACGCCGGTGCGTCCCTGCCCCTGCTGCTGCTCTTCACCGTCGCGCAGAGCAGTGTGGGGACGGTGGCGAACAGCGAGTTGGTGGCGGAGGAGATCGTCCGGACGCTCGTGGGATCGATCGGTCTGGTCGCCGCGGTGCCGGTCACGACCGTGCTCGCCGCGCTGGTGGTCTCCGCCGACCGGCCGGGTGATCCGGAGAAGCGTTCATCCAGGGGTGGACGCCGGCGTCGGGCGAAGTGACTCCTCCGGAGCCCCCTTTCGGCCCCGGAGGGCTCTGTGCGACGGGGCGCCGGGGGTGGTTCAGCCCGCGTTCTCCTCTGCCAGAATCCGGCCGAGCGCGGCTTCCAGGTTGTCCTCGAAGTCACCCAGCCTCCGTTCCTGACCGAGCGGAACCAACTTGTCCGTACGGTCGAGGAAGGCGACGAGCGGCGGAGCGCTGGCCCGGAACAGGGCGCGGTCGCTGCCTACCTGGAGCCGGATGGAGACGTCCGACAGCGCCTCGGGATCGGTCGGCGCGATGTGCACATCGCCGTCGCCGCTCGGTCGGTTGATCCCGTCCAGCAGCAGTTCCCGCCCGAACGCCCAGGTCACGGGCGCGTCTCCGGGGAGATGGAAGGTCATCCGCACCGCGTAGGGATCCCGGGTCTCGTACCGGAGTTCCACCGGGATCCTGAAGGAGAGCTCCTCGGAGACGAGGAAGCTCATCAGGACCTCGGCCTGGACCGACTCTCGCATCTTGTACCCCGCAGTAGATGAAGCAGTTGTGTGCACACGGCTACGGAAAACTGTGATCGAAACGGCCAGGAATGATCCCCATGGCCTTGGTGACGCAATCGTGCTGTAAGCGCTAGCGGATCACAAGGAGTGATTTTTCAGATACTGATAGAGAAAGCGAAGGAGCTGAAGAGCCTTCCGATCTCATTCTGTAGTCGAGCGACTGCGGGCAGCAACCGTTCTTCCTGGTGAAGGGGTACGGAAATGGCCATGGCGGCCGCCGTGGACCCCGCGGTGATGGGGATGGCCGCACAAACTGTGCCCAGCGCATATTCCTGACGCTCCACCAGGGGCTCCATTCGCCCCATACCGCCCAAACGCTCCAAAAGCACCCGCTGGTTACGCACCGTGTACGGAGTGATGGCTTCCACCGGATGGCGGTCGAGGTGGTCTTGACGACTCTTCAGATCCAGTTGACTGAGCAGACACTGGCCGATCGCATGGGCGTGGCCGGTCTCGCGGAAGTCGGCCCACTCGTCCACGGCGGGGGCGGAGGGGGTGTCGGCGACGGCGACGAGCTCGATCTCGCCCTCGCGGTAGATCGCGAAGTAGATGGGGACGCCGATCTCGTCGCGCCAGTGTGCGAGTGAGTCCTCGATCTTGGTGCGACGATTCTGCAGAACTCCGCCGCCGGCCAGTCGACCGGCCGCGTCGCCGAACACGAACACACCCTTCTCACGGCGCAGATAGCCCTCGTGCGTCAGGGTGCGGAGCAGGTGGTACGCGGTGGGAAGCGGGAGTCCCGCTTCGCGCGCGAGCTGTTTGGCAGGGGCTCCGTCCTCGTGGGAGCCCACGGCCTCCAGAAGTCTCAGCGCCCGCTGCACCGAGCCGATCAGGGTAGGGACGGCAGACTGCGAAGCCGTGGCCAAAGGTCACCCCCAGGCGTGGTGACGGGTGCCTCGCACCCGCCCGCGGGGGCCGCCCCCGCGCGCCCGCCGCGGCCTGGGGAACCGGTGGGGTCCGGTGAAGGACCCTCCCGGGACAGGTGAAGAACCCGCAGGTCAGCGCTGAGGTCTACGCCATTTTTTCCCCGGGGGCGGCAGAGATTTCCACTCTAATGGCAGCCCCCAGGCGCGGACGCGGTTTCCCTCTCCGCATCCCTCGGCCGGGCTAACAGCGAGCAGCCCGGTCATACCGGTGGGTAGCTTGTGCTACCAATCCTCGCGCGAGGTCGACGAGGAGGTGAACTTCCGTACGACGTAGATCAGTCCACCGACCAGGGCGACGAAGACCAGGACCTTGAAGAGCAGTCCGATCACGAACATCGCGATGCTGGTGATCAGGCCGCCGAAGACGAGCAGGGCGATGACCGGTATGGCCACCCACTTCACCCACCAGGGCATCCCCGCGAGAATCTCTCGTACCGCCATCGCGCTTACCTCATCTCCCGAAGACCTCGCTCCGCGCGCTCTGCGCCGAACACTCTCGATGCTAGGGGCGGCAACGGGGTCAACGGGGGCCTCGTGGCCCTTGATCTCCCCTGATCCGACCCCTAGGGGAGGTCAGGACTCCGGCGGCGAGAAGACCACCATGACCCGCAGGTCCTCGGTGATGTGGTGGAACTTGTGGGCCACCCCGGCAGGCACGTAGACCACGCTGCCGCGCGCGACCTGTGTCGTCTCCATCCCGACCGTGATCGCGGCCCGGCCGCTGACGACGAAGTACACCTCGTCCTGGCCGTGCGGCTGCTGCGGGTCGAGCGCCCCCGCGTCGAGGGCGTACAGACCGACCGACATGTTCCGCTCGCGCAGGAACTGGAGATATGCGCCGTCGTTGGCGGCGCGCTCCGCCTCCAGTTCGTCCAGTCGGAATGCCTTCATCGTGCGTCCGCCCCTGCCATTGGCCCGATCATGTCTGCCACGATCAGACACATGAAGAATTTCGTAGTCAAGACGCTCGCGAACGCGGGCGCATTGGGAGTCGCCATCTGGCTGCTCCAGGACATCACCCTGACCGGTGACAGCACCGGCAAGAAGGCCTGGACGCTCATCCTCGTCGCCCTGGTTTTCGGCCTGGTGAACTTCTTGGTGAAGCCGATCGTCAAGCTGATCTCGCTTCCGCTGTTCATTCTCACGCTTGGCCTGATCACGCTGGTGATCAACGCCCTGATGCTGCTGCTCACCTCATGGCTGGCCGACCAGCTCGACCTCAGCTTCCATGTCGAGGGCTTCTGGACCGCCATACTCGGTGGCCTGATCATCTCCGTCGTGTCCTGGGCGCTCAACGTCGTGCTCCCCGACGGGGACTGAGTGCGGACGATGACGTACCGCGTCTGTTTCGTCTGCACCGGCAACATCTGCCGCTCGCCGATGGCCGAGTCCGTCTTCCGCGCCCGCGTGGAGGAGGCCGGCCTGGCGGAGGCGGTGGAGGTCGACAGTGCGGGCACCGGGGGCTGGCACGAGGGCCACTCCGCCGATCCGCGCACGGTCGCCGTCCTGGAGGACCACGGCTACGACTCCGACCACACCGCCCGCCAGTTCCGCGCCGCGTGGTTCCCGGTGCTGGAGGTGATCGCCCTCGACGAGGGTCATCTACGGGAGCTCCGGCGACTCGCCCCGACCCCGGACGATGTGGCGAAGGTGCGGCTGCTGCGCTCGTACGATTCGGCGGCCGACGATCTCGACGTGCCCGACCCGTACTACGGCGGGACGGAAGGCTTCGAGCAGTGCCTGGAGATGGTGGAGGCCGCGAGCGAGGGGCTGCTCGCCGCGGTACGCGAGAGTGTGGAGGAACGAGCGGTATGAGCAGGGACACGTTCGGGGGCGCCGAGGACCTCGGCGCCGTCGGCGACGGGACGCGGGCGGTGCGCGCCGGACTCCCCGAGCCGGTCAAGTACGAACCGACCCTGCCGGGGCCGGTCTTCGCCGCCCACTTCCATCTGCCGGGCGACCCCACCGGCCCCTACACCTACGGGCGGGACGAGAACCCGACCTGGACCCATCTGGAACGCGCCATCGGCGAACTGGAGGCACCGGGGGAGCCGGCTGTCGAGACGCTCGTCTTCGCCTCGGGCATGGCCGCGATCTCCGCCGTCCTCTTCTCCCAGCTCAAGGCGGGCGACACGGTCGTCATGCCGGACGACGGCTACCAGGCGCTGCCTCTGGTCCACGAGCAGCTCAGGGCGTACGGGATCGAGGTCCGCACCGCGCCGACCGGCGGCGACGCCCAGCTGTCCGTCCTGGACGGAGCGCGGCTGCTGTGGATCGAGACGCCCTCCAACCCGGGGCTCGACGTCTGCGACATCCGCCGCCTGGTGCGCGCGGCCCACGAACGTGGGGCGCTCGTCGCCGTCGACAACACCCTTGCCACCCCGCTCGGTCAGCGGCCCCTGGAGCTCGGCGCGGACTTCTCCGTCGCGAGCGACACCAAGGGCATGACCGGGCACGGCGACATCCTGCTCGGCCATGTCAGCTGCCGTGATCCGCTGCGGGCGGCGGAGGTACGACGCTGGCGCAAGATCGTCGGGGCCATCCCCGGTCCCATGGAGGCCTGGCTCGCGCACCGCTCCCTGGCCACGCTCCAGCTCCGCATCGACCGGCAGTGCACCTCGGCGCTCGCCCTCGCGGAGGCCTTGGGCAAGCGGGGTGAGGTGACCGGGCTGCGGTATCCGGGGCTGCCCGGCGACCCCTCGCACGCGGTGGCGGCGACACAGATGAAGCGCTTCGGGCCGGTGGTGTCCTTCGTCCTGCCCGACCGGGCCTGGGCGGAGCGGTTCCTCGACGGGCTGCGCCTCGTGGACGACGCCACCAGCTTCGGCGGTGTGCGCTCCACGGCCGAGCGGCGCGGACGGTGGGGCGGCGACTCCGTGCCGGAGGGCTTCATCCGCTTCTCCGTCGGTGCGGAGGACCCGGAGGACCTGATCGCGGACGTGCTGCGTGCTCTCGACGGAGCCGAGAAGGCCGCCGGCTGACCTACGGCGCACCGCGGCAGAGCCGCAGGGCGCACGGAACGGGGCGCTCCGAGCCTCCCCCCTCATGGCTCGGAACGCCCCGGTTCCACGCGCGGAGAACCGCCTGACCAAGGCTAGTTGACTCTGCGTCAGTGTCCAATCACGGTAGCGACAGAGACCTATCGACTTATTTATAGTTGGACGGTCCCGAGGGCGCCGTCAGCCGACCGCCTGAGTCGAACGGCCACACGGCCGGGAGGGGGCGGACATGGATCTCGCCCTGCTGCGCACATTCGTCACGGTGCACCGGGCCGGCTCCTTCACCCGCGCCGCGGCACTCCTCGGACTCTCGCAGCCCGCGGTCACCAGCCAGATCCGCACCCTGGAACGGCAGCTGGGGCGCCCGCTCTTCCTCAGACAGGCCCGTGGTGTCACCCCCACCACCATCGGCGACGAGCTCGCCCACCGCGCAGCCCCTCATCTGGACGCGCTCGTCGAGATCGCGGAGACCGGCGTGGACGAGGAGAGCGGCGTTCGCACGCTCCATGTCGCCGGGCCCCCCGAGTTCACCTCGATGCGTGCCCTGCCCGCCCTCACGCCG
The DNA here is from genome assembly GCF_036237275.1 of Streptomyces sp. NBC_01353. Lineage (GTDB taxonomy): Bacteria > Actinomycetota > Actinomycetes > Streptomycetales > Streptomycetaceae > Streptomyces. The sequence goes on from NZ_CP108352.1 coordinate 4,383,143, forward strand.
CTCGTCGCCCAAGGGCTGGCTGTTCGGGCCTCCTTCGCGGGGAGCACCGAGGAGATCCTCGACGGCCTCGCCGCGGGCCACCATGACCTGGCCATCGCCGCAGCCCGCCCGCGCGGCGGCCTGCTCACCTCCACTCCGCTCTGCGACGAGGAGCACGTGCTGGTCGCCGCCCCGCGGTGGGCTGCTCGGCTCGCGCCCGAGGTGCTGCTGCGCAAGGGCGCCGTCGTGCTGGAACAGCTGCCGGTGGTGGAGGTGCACGAGTCGCTGCCGTTCGTCTCCCGCTACTGGGCGGCCGTGTTCGAGACCAAGCCGGCCGCGGCGGCCACCGTCATAGCGCCCGATCTGCGGGCCGTCCTGGAATCGGCGGCCTCCGGGGCCGGCCTTGCCGTACTGCCTCGCTATCTGTGCGAGGACGCCCTGGAGCAGGGGCGTCTCGTGGCGCTGCTCGATCCGCCGGTTCCCCCGCTGCGAACGTACTTCCTGATCGTCCGGGCCGGCACCCTCGCGCTGCCGCACATCGCGAGGGCCCACGACTGGCTTCTGCGGGCCTCCACGGACTGGTGAGTTTCAGGACACCCCTGGCGGGCCATTTTCTTCCCATGACCGAACGTCCTGTGGTCAAGCGCACCGCACGCGCCGTCCTGCTCGATGGAAACGACCTCATCCTCATCAAGCGCACGAAGCCGGGGATGGATCCGTACTGGCTGACGCCGGGCGGCGGGGTCGAGCCCTCGGACACCACCGTCGTCGAGGCCCTGCACCGTGAGGTGCACGAGGAGCTCGGCGCCAAGATCACCGATGTGGTCCCCTGCTTCGTCGACACCGTCGAGCACATCGTCGACGGCGGTGTCTCCGGAGTGAAGGTCCAGCACTTCTTCGTCTGCCGGCTCGAGTCCATGGACACCTCGCTGCGGCACGGCCCCGAGATCGAGGAACCGTGCGGCGAGTACGAGATCGTCCGGGTGCCGTTCAGCCGGGTCGGGATCGCCGCCGTCCATCTCGTACCGCTGTCCCTGCGTCACTACCTGGACGGCAACATCGAGGGCGTCCGCGCGATGCACGCCCCTGACCTGGGCTAGGACGCGAGTTCCGTCAGGAGGTCGTGGCGGATCCGCTCTGCGGGGATACCGATCCCCCGCAGGGTGTCCACCCCTCGCCGGATCATGCCGGGCGGGCCCGACAGATAGGCCTCGTACTCGTTCCACGGGCCGTACTGGCGCACCGCGTCCGGCAGCTGGCCCTGGTCGTCGGTGACCGGCCGCACCGACAGCCAGGGGTACGTCTTCTGGAGCCGCATCATCGTGTCGATGTCGTACAGGTCATGGCCGCTGCGCGCGCCGTAGAACACCTCCACGGGGCGCCGGTCCCCGTGGAGGGCGACATCCTCGACCAGCGCCTTGATGGGCGCGATCCCCGTGCCGCCGCCCAGGCACAGCAGTCCGTTGTCCGTGGAGTGGTCGACCGTCATGGAGCCGGCCGGCGGACCGAGGCGCAGGACGTCGCCGGGTCGCGCATGGTGCACCAGAGCGTTGGACACCCAGCCGGCCGGGACCGCCTTGACGTGGAGGGAGAGCAGTCCGTCGGGCCGGGGCGCCGAGGCGAAGGAGTAGTGCCGCCATACGCGTGGCCACCAGGGGGTCTCCAGCGTCGTGTACTGGCCTGCGAGGAAGGTGTACGGCTGGTCGGGCCGCAGCGTGATCACCGCGATGTCCGGGGTCCGTAGATCGTGCGAGACGACCTCCGCCTGCCACCAGGCGGGCGCGTGCCGCTCGTTCTCGTCCGCCGCGTCGATCATGATCTGCGAGATCGTCGTGTACGTCCGCACCCAGGCGGCCTCGGTCTCCTCGTTCCAGGTCAGGGTGGCGTACCGGATCAACGCGCCGATCAGGGCCTCGCCGACGGCCGGGTAGTGCGTGGGCTGGGTTCCGTACTTGCGGTGTCCGCGGCCCAGGTTCCGGAGGTACTCGTTGAGTACAGGGGCATTGTCCAAGTGCTCGGCCGCTGTCAGCAGCGCCTTGAGGAGGCGGTCGCGCTGGGTGTCCATCGCCGCGGGGAACATCGCGCGCAGCTCGGGGTGGCGGACGAAGAGCAACGCGTAGAAGTACGAGGTCACCTTGTCGGCGGCGGGAGCGATCTCGGCCAGGGTGCGGCGAATGAGGGTCGCGTCGGGGGACGGTCCCGGAGCTATCCGGGGCGGTGCTTCGCCGTCGTCGTGCACGGCCTCTTCCATCGTGTGCCTCGCCTCGCGCAAGCGGCTCTTGTCGCCGCAGCGTGGCAGGTTCGACCACCGGTTCGGACAGAAAGCGGAATTCCCGGGCATTAGCCCCGGGAATGGGGCTAGGCTGCGCTGTTTCGGACCAGTTCGTACGCCTCTCGCAGGTCGCCTCCCCCGTAGGCGTGGCGGGAGAGTCCGGCCAGATGATGGTCCGCGTTCACCGCCACCGTCACGGGGACGATGGCGAAGAGTTCCGCGTCGGACATCGAGTCGCCGTACGCGACGCAGTCCTCGATTCCGATCCCGTACTCCGCGCAGAGTCGCCGGGCGATGCTCACCTTGGCCGTGGCGTTGAGGATCCCCGGGCGGTGGATGGGCGCCGTGAACGGAACCGGCGGCCATTGCGAACCGTGGGCCGAGTCCACGCCCCAGTCGAGAAGGCGCTCGACGAAGAAGTCCGGCGAGAGCGAGACGACCGCGCAGCGGCCTCCCTGAGCGCGAATGTCCGCCCAGACCTCACGGATGCCGGCCAGCCAGGGCGCCCCTTCGAAGGCAGCGGTGACCTGCTCCGGGGTGAGGGCGGACCAGAGCTCGCGGGCCTGGACGGCGAACTCGTCCGGTGTCAGTCCATGCAGCAGAAATCCCTGCTCCAGGGCGGCGATTTCCTCGGTGAGCCCCAACTGCCGGGAGATCTCCACGGCCGCGGCCGACCCTCGGATCAGGGTGCCGTCGAGATCGAAGAGATGAAGCCTGCCTCGGCCCTGGAAAGTCGTCATGTACGCCGAGGCTAGTACGGGCGATTACTCCGACGGTCAGACGCGGGACGAGGGGGCCGGGCGGCACGGTGTTTCACGTGAAACATCTCAAGCGTCCCGCTCGGCGGGCTCTCCTCGTCCTCCATGTCGCCGTCTCCGTGGCCTGGCTCGGGCTCAGCGTGGGACTGCTGACGCTCGGGATCACGGCCTGGACGACCGGCGATCCCACCCTCACCGAGGCCTCGTACCGTGCGATGAAGGTCTTCGCCGACTGGCTCCTGGCTCCGGTCGCCGTGGGGACCCTGGTGAGTGGGCTGGTGCTGTCGCTGGGCACGCCCTGGGGTCTCGCCCGGCATCGCTGGGTCTGGATCAAGTTCTGGATCACCATGGCCACCGCGGCCGCGACCGTCTTCGCCCTGCGCCCGGAGATCGAGCACGCGGCGGCGGCCGGCGTACCGGACATCAGCCTGGTGGCGGCGCCGACGGTGTCGACGACGGCCTATCTCTTCATGACGGCGGTCTCGATCCTGAAGCCGTGGGGGCTGACCCGAAAGGGTCGCCGTCTGCGAGCCGGAGCGAGTTCCCCTAAAGCGGTGGACGGACGATCAGTACGTCGGACAGCCTGAGCCCATGCCGACCTCGCTCACCTCGCTCGACCAGCTCCCCATCCGGCGCCTCACCGCGGACGACCTCACCGCCTGCGCCGATCTCTCCGAGGACCGGGGCTGGCCCCGCGAGGAACACAAGTGGGGCCTGTTGCTCACCGCCGGGACCGGCTACGGCATCGACGACCCGGCCGGCAAGGGGCTGGTCACAGCCTGCGTGGTCACCTCGTACGGGCCGGGGCTGGCCGCGATCGGCATGGTGCTGGTCGCCGAGCGGTACGCCCGCCAAGGCGTGGGGCGCCGGCTCATGCTCCATGTGCTGGAGGAGGCCGGAGACACCCCACTCACGCTCCATGCGACCCCGAACGGACAGCCTCTCTACGAGCAACTGGGCTTCGCCCAGACGGGCCGCGCGGAGATGGTCATGGGCCGCTTCACTCCGACGGAACCGGCCCCGGACATCCCGACCCGCCCCGCCACGGCGGAGGACCTCCAGGCGATCCTGCGCCTGGACACGGAGATCTTCGGTCTGGACCGCACCCATATGATCACCCGCTTGCCCGCCTTTGCCGATCAGCTCCGCGTCACCGAGACCGACGGAGAGATCACCGGTTTCGCGGCAGCCTGGCCGAACATGCACACCCAGGTCATCGGCCCTCTGATCGCCCGGGACACAGCGACCGCGCAGGCTCTCGTCGCCTCCCTGGCCACCGCCACGGACCGCCCCCTGCGCACGGACATCGATGTACGCCACGAGTCGCTGCTGCGCTGGCTCAAGACGAACGGCCTCGCCCCGATCGCGTTCAACGCGGTCATGGTGCGCTCGCTGGACGGGCTCCCGGGCGACTGGCGGCGACGCTTCGCCCCTCTCACCGTGGCAGCGGGATAAGAATCAAGTAATTGCACACGCGGGCTATTGCAGTCATCGTCTACTCTGGGAGAAGCCGCTCCGGATCGAGGAGAGATCATGACCGCGACCGACCCCGCTCTCACCGCCCTCTCCCAGGGCTGGTGCTCCCTCTCGTTGCTGCACGGCAGGATCGAATCCCACATCGAGCGCGCGCTGGAAACCAACCACGGCCTGAGCATGCGCGAGTACTCGCTGCTGGACGTCCTCAGCCGCCAGCACAGCGGGCCGGGCGGGCATCTCCAGATGAAGCAGGTCGCGGACGCCGTCGTACTCAGCCAGAGTGCCACCACGCGTCTGGTGACCCGCCTGGAGGACCGCGGCCTGCTCACGCGCTACCTCTGCGCCACCGACCGACGCGGCATCTACACCGATGTCACCGAAGCCGGCATGGCTCTGCTCGAAGAGGCACGACCCACCAATGACCGTGCGCTGCGCGAGGCGCTCGACGAGGCCGCGAAGGACCCGGAGCTGACTCCCCTGGTCCGCGTCGTCGAAGGCATGTGGGTCCCGGCCTAGCCGGACCGTGCCCTGGGCGTAGTCTGCGCCCCATGAGCGATCTTGAGATACGGCCCGCCACCGCCGACGATCTCCCGGACATCGTCGCCATGCTCGCCGATGACCCGCTGGGCGCCCAGCGTGAGTCCCCCGACGACCTCACCCCGTACACCGCGGCCTTCGAGCGACTGGCACAGGACCCGAACCAGCATCTGGTCGTGGCCGCGCGCGGTCCCAAGGTCGTCGGCACCCTTCAGCTCACGATCATTCCCGGGCTCTCCCGTCGCGGGTCCACGCGGTCGATCATCGAAGGCGTCCGCATCCACGCGGAGGAGCGGGGCGGCGGCCTGGGCACCCGGCTCATCGAGTGGGCCGTCGAGGAGTCCCGGCGCCAGAACTGCCAGTTGGTGCAGCTGACCTCCGACGCCACTCGCACGGACGCCCACCGCTTCTATGAGCGCCTGGGGTTCGAGGCCTCGCACCTGGGCTTCAAGCTGACCCTCTGAAGGTGCCTGCGAGCCGCCATCACGGCCGAGCGGACCGGGCAGGACGCCGAGGGCACACCCCCGGCGTCCTGTTTCACGTGAAACACCCGGCTCAGAGGCCGCGCCAGCCCGCCTCATCGACCCCGCCGGGCACCGCGCCACCCTGCTCGTAGGGCTCCCGGGTGAAGACGAAGGACGCCAGATCAAGGTGGCTCACCGAGCCGTCCGCCCGCCGCACCACACGCAGCTTCTCCCCCGCGTAGTAGCCGTTCAGCCCGATCCACCCACCCTCGGGCAGCGCCCGGAAGGTCGCCCGGCGTCCGGGCCCACGCAGCGGTTCGAGGACCACACTCCGGTCGGAGCCCAGGCGGAGCCCGTACGCGTACGTTCCCCAGTACCAGGGGCCCGTCAGCTCCAGCAGCTCCTGGTCGACCTCGGCCGCGGGCAAGGGCCGCCACGGCTCGGGGAACCTGGGCTCGGCATCTGCCACGATCCGTACGAGATCGGCGGCCACCACCGAAGTCGGCGGCCCAGAGGTGGCGTTGGCGAGAGCGACCGCCGCCACCCCGTCCTCCACACTGACCCAGAGACACGCGACGAAACCGGGCAGCGAGCCGGTGTGCCCGATGAGCGTCCGCCCGTCCTTGCGCAGCAGTTGGATGCCGAAGCCGTAGCCGCCCTCCCATTCACCGGCTCCCGGCGGCGCCGCCGGCGTACGCATCTCCTCGACGGAAGCCGCGCTGAGCACCCGGTCGTCGCCCTGGGCGAGAAAGCCGGCGAAGCGGCAGAGGTCCTCGGCCGTCGACCAGAGCTGTCCGGCCGGCGCCATCACCCCCAGGTCCTCGGACGGTTCGGGCAGCATCACATCGGCCCAGGGGTGCACGGCCCAGCCACCGGCATGGGGAGCCACCGGCTGCGCGCTCGTACGCGTCAGCCCCAGAGGCTCCAGGATCTCGCCGCGCAGCGCCTCCTCCCAGGACACTCCACGGGCCGCCTCGACCAGCGAACCGAGCAGTGTGTAGCCGGGGTTGGAGTAGTGATGGCGGCGTCCCACCGGGTGGACCCGGGGATCGTCGCCCAGGACATCGGCCAGCTCCGGCCGGACGGTCCCGGGGGTCCGCTCCCACCACGGCGCAGGTGTCTCGGCCGCGAGGCCGGCGCTGTGCCCGAGGAGCTGGGCGATGGTCACATCACCCACGCCCGTACCCGAAAGGTGCTTGTCCAGCGGGTCGTTCAGATCTAGGAGTCCCTCGTCCCGGAGCCGCATCACCAGGACCGCGGTGAACACCTTGGTGAGGGAGCCGATCCGGTACTGCGTATCGGCATCCGGGGCATGGCCGTCGACACAGCTGCGCGAGCCGCTCCACACCATCGCGCCGTCGCGGGCCACCGCCCCGACGAGGGAGGGCGACCTCCCCTCGGACTGGGCGACGGCAACACGGTGCAGCAGGGCTCGTTCGGTGCTGGGAAGCAGAACGTCGAAGGGTGAGGTCATGCCCCGATCCAACGCCGTCCCCCCGCTGGAGTCGACCACATTTCACGCGGGGCGGACGCTCAGCTCGTCGAACTCCCGATCAGGTCTGGGCCATGTCGACAAAGCGGGAGTAGTGACCCTGGAAGGCGACCGTGATCGTCGCCGTGGGGCCGTTACGGTGCTTGCCCACGATGATGTCCGCCTCGCCCGCGCGCGGCGACTCCTTCTCGTACGCGTCCTCACGGTGCAGCAGGATCACCATGTCCGCGTCCTGCTCGATGGAGCCGGATTCACGCAGGTCGGAGACCATCGGCTTCTTGTCGGTGCGCTGCTCGGGGCCACGGTTCAGCTGCGAGAGCGCGATCACCGGCAGCTCCAGCTCCTTGGCCAGGAGCTTCAGGTTTCGCGACATGTCGGAGACTTCCTGCTGACGGCTCTCCTGCCGCTTGGAGCCACCCGACTGCATCAGCTGGAGGTAGTCGATGACCACGAGCTTGAGGCCGGCACGCTGCTTGAGCCGACGGCACTTGGCGCGGATCTCCATCATCGAAAGGTTCGGGGAGTCGTCGATGTAGAGCGGAGCCTGCGAGACGTCCGGCATCCGGCGGGCCAGCCGGGTCCAGTCCTCGTCCGTCATGGTGCCGGAGCGCATGTGGTGCAGCGCGACCCGGGCCTCCGCAGAGAGAAGGCGCATCGCGATCTCGTTGCGGCCCATTTCGAGGGAGAAGATGACGCTCGGCAGGTTGTGCTTGATGGAGCAGGCCCGGGCGAAGTCCAGGGCGAGAGTCGACTTACCCATGGCGGGACGGGCCGCGATGATGATCATCTGGCCCGGGTGCAGTCCGTTGGTGAGCTGGTCGAGGTCGGTGAAGCCGGTCGGCACACCGGTCATCTCGCCGCTGCGCGAGCCGATCGCCTCGATCTCGTCGAGCGCACCCTCCATGATGTCGCCGAGCGGCAGATAGTCCTCGGTGGTGCGCTGCTCGGTGACCGCGTAGATCTCGGCCTGGGCCGAGTTCACGATCTCGTCGACGTCACCGTCGGCCGCGTATCCCATCTGCGTGATCTTGGTGCCGGCCTCCACGAGCCGTCGCAGCACGGCGCGCTCGTGGACGATCTCCGCGTAGTACGAGGCGTTGGCCGCGGTCGGCACCGACTGGACGAGGGTGTGCAGATACGAGGCACCGCCGACGCGAGTGATCTCGCCGCGCTTGGTGAGCTCGGCGCCGACCGTGATCGGGTCGGCGGGCTCGCCCTTGGCGTACAGGTCGAGGATGGCTGCGTAGACCGTCTCGTGGGCCGGCTTGTAGAAGTCGTGACCCTTGATGATCTCCACGACGTCCGCGATGGCGTCCTTGGAGAGCAACATGCCGCCGAGCACGGACTGCTCGGCGTCGAGGTCCTGCGGGGGCACCCGCTCGAAGCCCGAGAGACCGCCGTCCCACGGGCCGCTGTCGCTGCCGCGGTCGTGCTGGTCCTCCCGGCCCCGTCCGCGCGCACGGCCCTCGCCGCGGGGTCGTGCGACAGGCAGCCGGTCACTCGGTCCGCTGTCGGCCCAGGGGTCGTCCAGGGGCTCAGGAATGCTCATCAAGCCACCTCCTCCCGTCCGCTCCGCGGACCTAGCCGTGCCACTCTTTCTTACGCCACGGCTCGGACAAACAAGAGGCTTTGACTCCGCTTCTGGCGCGTCGGGCGCCGGACCACGGTAGGCCCGCGGGCACCGTCAGCCAATCTGGTTATCCACAGGGCCTGTGGGTGAACGACCAGATGCTGTGGAGAACTCCGCAGAACCTGTGCACGGACCGGGGGACAGCCATGTGGACAAACTCATAGCCAACCCCGATCCACGGCTCTGACCTGGCCTTTTTCCATCCACGGGCTGTGGGGGAGAAAAACTTTCCTCTCCGGATCAAGATCAGAACAAACGGCGCACAGCCGAAGGCCAGAGCACCGCATTTGTAAGGACCTCAACCACATTGCATCTCTTACCTGTGGAAGATTAGATTGGGCTCCATGACCCAGGCTCCCCCGACCCCCAAGGCCGCCCGCCGGCAGCACGACCGAGAGATCATCTCGCTCGCCGTCCCGGCCTTCGGCGCGCTCGTCGCCGAGCCGCTCTTCCTCATGGTCGACAGCGCCATTGTCGGCCATCTCGGCACGCCGCAACTCGCCGGTCTGGCCATCGCGGCAGCCCTGCTCGCCACCGCCGTGAGCGTCTTCGTCTTCCTCGCCTACGCCACCACGGCCGCCGTCGCCCGCCGCGTAGGAGCCGGCGACCTCAAGGCTGCCATCCGCCAGGGCATGGACGGCATCTGGCTCGCGCTCCTCCTGGGTGGAGCCGTCGTCGTACTCACGCTGCCGACCGCCCCCTGGCTTATCGACCTTTTCGGCGCCTCCGACACCGCCGCCCCGTACGCCATCACGTATCTGCGGATCTCCAGCCTCGGCATCCCCGCCATGCTCGTCGTCCTGGCTGCCACGGGCGTCCTGCGCGGCCTCCAGGACACCCGTACACCGCTGTACGTGGCCATCGGCGGCTTCGCGGCCAACGCACTCCTCAACGTGGGCCTCGTGTACGGCGCCGGCATGGGCATCGCCGGCTCCGCATGGGGCACGGTGATCGCCCAGTTCGGCATGGCCGTCGCCTATCTCGTCGTGGTCGTCCGAGGCGCCAGACGCCATGGCGCCTCCCTGCGTCCGGACGCGGCCGGTATACGCGCCAGCGCACAGGCGGGCGTCCCGCTCCTCGTCCGCACGCTCTCCCTGCGAGCGGTCCTGATGATCGCCACGGTCGTCGCGGCCCGGATGGGCGACGCCGAGGTCGCCGCCCACCAGATCATCCTGTCCCTCTGGAGCCTGATGGCCTTCGCCCTCGACGCGATCGCCATCGCGGGACAGGCCATCATCGGCCGGTACCTCGGCGCCGACGATGCCGAGGGCGCCCGACAGGTCTGCCGGCGCATGGTCCAGTGGGGTGTGGTCTCCGGCATCGTGCTGGGCGCACTGATCGTCGTCGCCCGCCCGCTCTTCATCCCGCTCTTCACCAGCGACACCACGGTCCAGGACACCCTGCTCCCCGCCCTGCTGGTCGTCGCCGTGTCCCAGCCGATCTCCGGAGTGGTCTTCGTCCTTGACGGCGTGCTGATGGGCGCGGGCGACGGCCCCTATCTGGCGTGGGCCATGCTGCTCACCCTGGCCGTCTTCGCCCCGGTCGCGCTCCTGGTCCCCGCCCTCGGCGGTGGGCTGACGGCCCTGTGGTGGGCAATGACGCTCATGATGACCGTCCGGATGCTGACGCTCTGGCTGCGCTCCCGCTCCGGGCGGTGGATCGTCACAGGAGCCACCCGCTGACGTGTTTCACGTGAAACGGCGGAAGGGCCGCACCCCGAGGGGTGCGGCCCTTCCGTACTGCTGAGAGCAGCGTTACGCGGCGACAACCTCGACGCCGAGCTTCGCGGCAACCTCGGGGTGCAGACGCACGGACACCTGGTGCGAGCCCAGGGTCTTGATCGGCGAACCGAGCTCGACGCGACGCTTGTCGACGTCGGGGCCACCCGCGGACTTGATCGCCGTGGCGATGTCGGCCGGGGTCACGGAGCCGAAGAGGCGGCCGGCGTCGCCGGAGCGAACGGCCAGACGCACCTTCACGCCCTCGAGCCGGGCCTTGATCTCGTTGGCCTGCTCGATGGTCGCGATCTCGTGGATCTTGCGGGCGCGGCGGATCTGCGCCACGTCCTTCTCGCCACCCTTGGTCCAGCGGATCGCGAAACCACGCGGGACCAGGTAGTTGCGAGCGTAACCGTCCTTGACGTCGACGACATCGCCGGCGGCACCGAGGCCAGAGACCTCGTGGGTCAGGATGATCTTCATTAGTTGGTCACCCTTCCCTTATCGCGCGGTGGACGTGTAGGGCAGCAGCGCCATCTCACGGCTGTTCTTCACGGCCGTGGCGACGTCACGCTGGTGCTGAGTGCAGTTGCCGGTGACGCGGCGGGCACGGATCTTGCCGCGGTCGGAAATGAACTTCCGCAGCATGTTCGTGTCCTTGTAGTCCACGTACGCGGTCTTGTCCTTGCAGAACGCGCAGACCTTCTTCTTAGGCTTGCGCACAGGCGGCTTCGCCATGGTGTTTCTCCTGTGTGATCAAGAAGTTTGGGTACGAGCTGTCTTCCAGGGGAGTGCCCTAGAAGGGGGGCTCGTCCGAGTAGCCGCCGCCGCTGGAGTTTCCACCCCAGCTGCCTCCGCCGCCCTGCTGCTGCTGGCCGCCACCGGCCGGCGCACTGGTCGCCCACGGGTCGTCGGCGGGAGCACCGCCACCACCCTGCTGGCCACCACCGGAGCTTCCGCCCCAGCTGCCGCCGCCCTGCTGCTGGCCGCCACCGCCGCCGTAGCCACCCTGGCCACCGCGACCCGTGGTCTTGGTGACCTTGGCCGTGGCGTTCTTGAGGCTGGGGCCGACTTCCTCGACGTCCAGCTCGTAGACCGTGCGCTTGACGCCCTCGCGGTCCTCATAGGACCGCTGCTTCAGCCGGCCCTGCACGACAACGCGCATGCCTCGCTGGAGCGACTCGGCGACGTTCTCCGCCGCCTGACGCCAGACCGAGCAGGTCAGGAACAGGCTGTCGCCGTCCTTCCACTCATTGGTCTGACGGTCGAAGGTGCGGGGGGTGGACGCGATACGGAACTTCGCGACCGCCGCACCGGACGGGGTGAAGCGCAGCTCGGGGTCGTCGACAAGATTGCCGACGACCGTGATGACGGTCTCGCCTGCCATTGGGTGAACCTCTCGGCGGGATTGCTTCTGGCTGCTTACTGCTACTCGAACCCGATGACCTCTGAGCTAGGTGCTCAGTGGGTCTCGGGACGGAGGACCTTGGTCCGGAGGACCGACTCGTTCAGGTTCATCTGTCGGTCGAGCTCCTTGACGACCGCAGGCTCGGCCTGCAGGTCGATGACCGAGTAGATGCCCTCGGGCTTCTTCTTGATCTCGTAGGCGAGACGACGACGGCCCCAGGTGTCGACCTTCTCGACCTTTCCGTTGCCCTCACGGACGACAGAAAGGAAGTTCTCGATCAGCGGGGAGACAGCGCGCTCCTCGAGATCGGGGTCGAGGATGACCATCACCTCGTAGTGACGCATGTGGAACCCACCTCCTTTGGACTCAGCGGCCACGGTCGTTCCGTGGCAGGAGGGTCGTGATGCGTAAGCAACGGTATCGGCCGCCACTGACAATCCCCTCGGCGAGCGAGGAGGCCGTCGAGGTCCTGGATGGACCTGGGCAGACACCGGTGCAGACCGTACAGACTACCTGCACACCGGCTTCCGGTTGAAATCCGGTGGTGGGGGGACGCAATCTGTACACATCGGATGTCGGCGGCGCTAGGATGCGCCGCCTTCCCGGAAGCCACGCCAGGAGGTGCCCCATGGCACAGGCAATGCGACCCGACCCCGGACATTCCCTTCTCGCCACCGACGGCAAGCCCCACCCGCTCCAGGACACGCTGGTCGGAGTGACTCTCTTCGTCGGAGTCCTCTCCTTCATCACCGCCCAGTTCCACGACCTCCATGTCCTGGCTTCCTGGGCAGGACTGGTCGGCATCGGGACGGGCGCGTTCGGACAGTTCATCTCGGTGACCACGAGGGAACGCTTCGCCTTGATCGTCGGGCTCGGCGTCTCGGCAGTGGGCTTCTATCTCGGCATGTTCTACGGAGGCCTCGCCTGAGGCATCTCGGGCCCGCCACCGGCCAAGGGACACACGCACAATCGGGGCGCTCCCCGGTCACAGTAGGCTTCGGCGCGAGAGCCGGAGCCCCTGTACCGATGGGGACACACCTGCCGAGGAGCGCCCCGCATGAGTCTGACCCTGAGGACCATCAGCCGTGAGCAGCATCTGGCATTCATCCAGAGCCAGCCCGCGGCGAGCCACTGCCAGGTCCCGGCGTGGGCTGATGTGAAGACCGAGTGGCGCTCGGAGAACCTGGGTTGGTTCGACAAGTCCGGCGAACTCGTCGGCGCGGGCCTCGTCCTGTACCGCCAGCTGCCGAAGATCAAGCGCTACCTGGCCTATCTGCCCGAGGGCCCGGTCATCAATTGGTACGCCCCCAACCTCGACGACTGGCTGCAGCCGATGCTCGCGCATCTCAAGCAGCAGGGCGCCTTCTCCGTGAAGATGGGCCCGCCGGTCGTCATCCGGCGTTGGGACTCCGCCGCCATCAAGTCCGGTATCCAGGACCCGGACGTGAAGCGCCTGAAGGACGTCGAGGCCTCGCACATCGAGCCGCGTGCCTTCGAAGTCGCCGACCGGCTGCGGAAGATGGGCTGGCAGCAGGGCGAGGACGGCGGCGCCGGCTTCGGCGACGTCCAGCCCCGCTACGTCTTCCAGGTGCCCCTCGCGAACCGCTCCCTCGACGATGTCCTCAAGGGCTTCAACCAGCTGTGGCGCCGCAACATCAAGAAGGCCGACAAGGCCGGCGTCGAGGTCGTCCAGGGCGGTTACGAGGACCTCGCCGAGTGGCAGCGGCTGTACGAGATCACAGCCGTCCGCGACCACTTCCGCCCGCGCCCGCTCTCGTACTTCCAGCGCATGTGGACCGTCCTCAACAACGAGGACCCCAATCGCATGCGGCTGTACTTCGCCCGCCACGACGGCGTGAACCTGTCCGCGGCCACCATGCTCGTGGTCGGCGGCCACGTCTGGTACTCGTACGGAGCCTCGGACAACATCGGCCGCGAGGTCCGGCCCTCGAACGCGATGCAGTGGCGGATGCTGCGCGACGCCTACGCGATGGGCGCGACCGTCTACGACCTGCGGGGCATCTCGGACTCGCTCGACGAGACCGACCACCTCTTCGGCCTGATCCAGTTCAAGGTCGGCACGGGCGGCGAAGCGGTGGAGTACGTCGGCGAATGGGACTTCCCGCTCAACAAGCTCCTGCACAAGGCGCTCGACATCTACATGTCGCGCCGCTGACGGTTGCGTAGTCTCGTACGTAATCTCGTAGGTCTCGTACATACCTTTGATACACCGCAGCCATCAGAAAGGTTCCGGGCCGGCCATGGCGCTCTCCCTCTACGTCGACACCGCTCGCTGGCGGGCGCACCAGAAGACCGTGATCGACCAGTTCCCCGGACTGATCCCGGTCTGCAAGGGCAACGGCTACGGATTCGGCCATGAGCGGCTGGCCGACGAGGCGGCCCGCTTCGGCTCGGACATGCTGGCCGTCGGCACCACGTACGAGGCCGCGAAGATCAAGGACTGGTTCGGCGGCGACCTGCTTGTCCTCACCCCGTTCCGGCGGGGCGAGGAGCCGGTGCCGCTGCCGGACCGGGTGATCCGCTCCGTGTCGTCCGTGGACGGCGTGCACGCCCTCGTGGGCGCGCGGGTCGTCATCGAGTGCATGAGCTCGATGAAGCGCCACGGCATCCTCGAGGAGGACCTCGGCCGGCTGCACGCCGCCATCGAGGACGTACGGCTCGAGGGCTTCGCGCTCCACCTGCCCCTGGACCGCACCGACGGCACCGACGCGGTCGAGGAGGTCATCGCCTGGATGGACCGCCTGCGGGCCGCCAGGCTGCCGCTGCACACCATGTTCGTGAGTCATCTGCGGGCCCAGGAGCAGGCCAGGCTCCAGCAGCAGTTCCCGCAGACCCGGTTCCGCGCCCGGATCGGCACCCGGCTCTGGCTGGGCGACCACGAGGCGACCGAGTACCGCGGCGCCGTCCTGGACGTCACCCGCGTCTCCAAGGGCGACCGCTTCGGCTACCGCCAGCAGAAGGCCGCCTCCGACGGCTGGCTGGTGGTCGTCGCCGGCGGAACCTCGCACGGAGTGGGCCTGGAGGCCCCCAAGGCGATGCACGGTGTCATGCCGCGCGCCAAGGGCGTGGCCCGCGCCGGCCTCGCGACCGTCAACCGGAACCTTTCGCCGTTCGTCTGGGCCGGCAAGCAGCGCTGGTTCGCCGAGCCGCCGCACATGCAGGTGTCGATCCTGTTCGTCCCGGCCGACGCGCAGGAGCCGAAGGTCGGCGACGAGCTGGTGGCCCACCTGCGGCACACCACCACGCAGTTCGACCGCCTCGTCGAGCGCTGAGCCCCAGGAGCCCGCTGGAGCCCCCGGGAGTCCCGCGAGTCCCGGGCTACTCCCGCGGAACTCCCCACTCCACCCGTGGGCCGTCCACGGCCATGGCCGCGTGCCGGGCCGGGTGGGCGGCCCTGCCCCGGACGAAGACGTCCTCCGCGCCGTCCAGGACGCCCCCTGAGGGGTCGTCCGAGCCGTCCTGCCGCACCACGTCCCGTTCGGGCGCCAGGATGTCCCGCACGATCACGGCGCACAGGTAGAGCGTGCCGAGGATGTGCAGGACGACGGCGAAGTGGTAGCCGTCCGTCGGCAGGCCGTGCTTGTTGCCACTCATGGTGAAGGCCAGGTACATCCAGATGCCCAGGAAGTACATGACCTCGCAGGCCTGCCAGATCAGGAAGTCGCGCCAGCGCGGCCGGGCCAGCGCGGCGAGCGGAATGAGCCACAGGACGTACTGCGGCGAGTACACCTTGTTGGTCAGCACGAACGCGGCCACGACCAGGAACGCGAGCTGGACGAAGCGGGGCCGGCGGGGTGCGGTGAGCGTCAGGACACCCAGACCCACGCAGGCGAGCAGCATCAGCAGGATCGCGAAGGTGTTCGCCGTACTCGGCGCGATCGGCTCTCCGCTGCGCTGGCTGATCAGCAGCCAGAACGACCCGAAGTCGACGTTTCGGCCGGTGCTGAAGGTGTAGAACTGCTTCCACCCCTCGGGCGCGAGCAGCATGATCGGCAGATTCACCGCGAGCCAGGCCCCCGCCGCACCGAGCAGTGCCGCCCCGAACTCCCGCCACCGCCAGGCCCGCCAGCACAGCAGCAGTAGCGGGCCGAGGAGCAGGACCGGGTAGAACTTGGCGGCGGTCGCGAGGCCGATCAGGATGCCGAACGCGAGCGGCCGGCCGCGTGACCACATCAGGACGGCGGCGCAGGTCAGCGCGACGGCCAGCAGATCCCAGTTGACGGCGGCGGTGAGCGCGAACGCGGGGGCCAGAGCGACGAGCAGAGCGTCCCAGGGACGACGGCGGTGGGTCCGCGCGACACAGACGGCCATGACGGCGGCGCAGACCATGAGCATGGCCGCGTTGACCATCCAGAAGATCTGCTCACGGTGCATCAAGTCGCTGCCGCCCGGTGTGAGCCAGGCCGCGACCTGCATGAACAGACCGGTCAGGACCGGGTACTCCAGGAACTCTATGTCGCTGTTCAGGCGGTCGAAGTACGGCACCATGCCGTCGGCGAACCCGCGCCCCGCGAAGAGGTGCGGGATGTCGGAGTAGCAGGCGTGGGTGTACTGGGACGTGGTGCCCCGGAACCATGCCCAGTCGTAACACGGGATCTTCTGCACCATCCCGAGGGCAAACATCCCGATGGCCACCAAGGCGATCACCCGCACAGGGGTGAGGGCACTGGCGCCGAGCAGCGCCCGGCGGCCGATCGGCCCGCCGATCAGTTCACTGCCCGCCGCCGCGACCTCGTCGCGCTGGGTGGGGCACACCACCGGCGGGTCCTGCGGGCGGTCCTGAGACGGACTCGTCTTGTGGAGGCTCGGCATGGGGACATCCTGCCGTACGTCCCTGGGAAACGGTGAGGGCCGCCGTGCCCGGCCACGCACCTGGGGTACGTGTCGGGTACGGCGGCCCTCAGGACCGTGCCGGGCGGGGTCCGGCGAGCGGATCAGCCGCCGCTCAGCCCCCATGTTCCACCGTTGGGCCTGCCTCCACCGCTGTCGTCGGTGGCTGTCGGCGTCGGTGATGTCGGCGTCGAGGTCGCACCGCCGTCGGAGGCCCCGCCGTTGTCGTTGCCCGAGGTGGCGCCACCGTCCTGGCCGCTGCTGTCGTTGCACGACCAGTCCCACACGTCACAGGTCTTGCCGGGCTTCGGCGAGTTGCTGGGCCGCGTCGAAGGGGTCTGCGACGGGGTGGAGGAGGGCGTCTCGGAAGGCGTCTCCGAAGGCGTCGGCGTGGGGCTGGTCAGACCGCCACCGAAGACCGGGTCGACGTCCAGGTCCTCCGGCTCCGGGAAGGACTTGACCTCCTCGCCCTTGTGCGCGGCGGTCATGTAGTCGTGCCAGATCCGGGACGGGAACGAGGAACCGTGGATCCTCTCCTGGTCACCCGTGCCGTACATCTCCTCGAACTTGCGGCCCTGCTTGGTCTCGTCGTCGTCGAAGCGGTACATGTCGATCGCCGTCGACAGCTGCGGGGTGTAGCCCACGAACCACGCCGACTCGTTGCCGTCGGTCGTACCGGTCTTGCCGGCGGCCTTCCGGTCGTCCAGCTTGGCCTTCTTGCCGGTGCCCTTGTCGACGACGTCCGTGAGGACATCAGTGATGTTGCTGGACACGGCGGTGGAGAAGGCACGCTCCGGCTTGGCCTTGTGCTGGTAGATGACGTCGCCCTTCTCCACCACCTTGGTGACGGAGTACGGGTCGTTCTGCTCACCGTTGTTCGCGAAGGTCGCGTAGGAACCGGCCATTCGGATCGCGCTCGGAGAGGAGATACCGAGGGAGAACGAAGGCACCTCGCCCTTCACCAGCGAGGTCTCCAGGAGACCCGCCTTCTCGGCTGCCCGGCGGACGTTGTCGATGCCGACGTCCATGCCGAGCTGCACGAAGGGCGAGTTGAGGGACTTGATCATCGCCAGCCGGAGATCGGCCTTCTTGACGCTCGCGTTCTCATCGTTGTTCTGGAGCCACGGCTTGCCGTTCTCGTCCAGCCAGACCGAGCCGTCGTACTTCTTGACCTTGTAGTCGTCCACGCCGCTGTAGAAGGTCTTGTCGGGGTCGACGACGGTCCGGACGGAGGGGTCCTTGGGGTCGCGCACACCGTCGGTCATGGCCGCCGCGAGAACGAAGGGCTTGAAGGTCGATCCGACCTTGGCGCCGGTCTCGTCGGCGTTGTTGGTGAAGTGCTTGGTGGCGTCGGTGCCGCCGTAGATGGCGACGATCGCACCGTCCTTGGGGTCGACCGATGCACCGCCGAACTGGACGTGGGTGTCCGTCTTCGGTCGCTTCTTCGGGTCGATGTACCCGTCGTAGACCTTCTTGACAGCGTCCTCGAGAGCCTTGACCTTCTTCTTGTCGAAGGTCGTGTGGATCGCGTAACCGCCCTCGGCGAGCTTCTTCTCGTCCATCCCCGGGTGGTTGTTGATGAAGTTGGCCTTGGCCGTACTCACCAGATAGCCGATCTGGCCCGTCAGCTGGGCGCTCTTCTTCGGCGGCTGCACCTTGGGGAAGTTCGGGTACTTCGCCCGCTCCGTGGCGTCGAGGTGACCGTCGTTGACCATCTCGCCGAGGATCCACTTCCACCGCTCGGTGGCACGGTCCGTGTTCGCCTGGACCGTCGCCTTCGGGTCGATGTCGGTGGAGCCCGCAGGGTCGAAGTAGGTCGCGCCCTTGAGCAGGGAGGCGAGGAAGGCGGACTCGCTGACGTTGAGCTTTTCGGCGTCCTTGTTGAAGTACGTCCGAGCCGCGGCCTGAATGCCGTAGGCACCACGACCGTAGTAGGCCGTGTTCAGATAGCCCGCCATGATGTCGGGCTTCTCCATCTCGGCGCCGACCTTTATGGAGATGAAGAGCTCCTGGACCTTACGGGTCAGGGTCTGCGACTGGTCGTTGAGCATGTTGTTCTTCACGAACTGCTGGGTGATCGTCGAGCCACCCTGGGTCTGCCCGCCCTTGGCCATGTTCCAGACGGCACGGCCGATGCCCATCGGGTCAATGCCCGAGTCGGACTTGAACGTCTTGTTCTCGGCCGAGATCACCGCGTCCTGCATGTGCTTCGGGATCTTCTCGATCCCGATGATCTGGCGGTTGACCTCACCACCGGTCGCGGCCATCTGCGAGCCGTCGGCCCAGTAGTAGACGTTGTTCTGCGCCGTGGCGGCATCGGCAGCCTTGGGGATCACCACCTGCGAGTACGCGATCGTCGCCGCACCCATGATGCCGCCGAAGAACACCAGGCAGAGGCCGGTGACGAGCTTCCACGAGGGCATCCAGCGGCGCCAGCCGTACTTGCCGTACCGCGGGTAGTCGATGATCCGCTTCTTGCCCGGCGGACGGCCTCCACCGCGGCCGCGGCCCGGACCGC
The DNA here is from genome assembly GCF_036237275.1 of Streptomyces sp. NBC_01353. Classification (GTDB taxonomy): domain Bacteria; phylum Actinomycetota; class Actinomycetes; order Streptomycetales; family Streptomycetaceae; genus Streptomyces. Next base: position 4,402,246 of record NZ_CP108352.1, read on the forward strand.
CCTGGCCTCCGCCGCCACCTCCGCGCCGGCCGCCGCCGGGACCGCCGGCACCGCCTCCGTCGGGGGAACGCCGACGGCTGCCGCCGCGCTGTGCCGCGCGACGGGCCTCGGCCCGCCCTCCGTAGGTTCGCTCCTCTTCGTACCCGGACGAAGGGGATCCCGTACTCACGTCCCGCGACTGGGCCGACCTGCGGCCCGTGGGCTGCTGGGCAGCGCGTCGGGCCGCCGCACGCCCGCCACTCGGCGGCTGCGACTGCGGCATTTTGCGACGGTGCTCGCTCATCGAACGACTACTCCTCGGGCAGGCGCGTACGCCTGGAAGCGGCAGTTGAGTTCCGGTCCCCCCGAAATGCGGACGGCCGAGCCTCATCGAAGACTCCTCCGTACCGCAGCCGGTCACCCGCATCACTGACGCCCGGCGGCGTCGCTCGGTTCCCGGTGCTCTGCATGCCGCACAGACTACGCACGGTCAAAACCTGCCTAGCGGCGAAGTTCACCCCAAATCAGGCAAGTCAATTGCTGTGAATTGACGATGTGATGCCGGTCACTGTGGCCCCACTTGTCGCAGGAGAGTGGCCGTTCTATCGTCATGATGTATCGAGTCGATACATCAGTGCGGCATAAGGGCCCTGAAGGCGGAGGAGGCGGCGGATGAGCAGACGCTCGGGAATCCTCGAGTTCGCCGTCCTCGGCCTGCTCCGAGAAGCGCCCATGCACGGGTACGAGCTGCGCAAGCGGCTCAACACCTCGCTGGGCATCTTCCGGGCCTTCAGCTACGGGACCCTCTATCCCTGCCTCAAGACGCTGGTCGCCAACGGCTGGTTGATCGAGGAGCCGGGAAGCGCCCCCGAGGACGCTCTCGCCGCTTCACTCGCAGGGCGCCGCGCCAAGATCGTCTACCGGTTGACGGCCGAAGGTAAGGAGCACTTCGAAGAGCTCCTCTCCCACACCGGCCCGGACACCTGGGAGGACGAACACTTCGCCGCCCGCTTCGCCTTCTTCGGTCAGACCGAGCGCGAAGTGCGGATGCGAGTGCTGGAAGGCCGCCGCAGTCGGCTGGAGGAGCGTCTGGAGAAGATGCGCGCCTCTCTGGCCCGTACGCGCGAGCGCCTCGACGACTACACACTCGAGCTGCAGCGCCACGGCATGGAGTCCGTGGAGCGCGAAGTGCGCTGGCTGAACGAGCTCATCGAGAGCGAGCGGGCGGGGCGGGATCAGCGATCCGGCCCCGACGCCCCCGAGGGCGCCGCTCGGCACGACAACGATTCTGGAGAAACGGGCGGCCTGCCCCGGCACGGGGGCAGTACCCGGCCGGATCCGTCCGACGACACCGCCAAGTGAAACCCTGCATCCCGCAGGGCTTCCACGATCACACAGGGAGCAACCGGAAATGGGTTCGGTTCGCGTAGCCATCGTCGGCGTGGGCAACTGCGCCGCCTCACTGGTGCAGGGCGTCGAGTACTACAAGGACGCCGACCCGGCGGCCAAGGTGCCCGGCCTGATGCACGTCCAGTTCGGCGACTACCACGTCGGTGACGTCGAGTTCGTCGCCGCGTTCGACGTCGACGCCAAGAAGGTCGGTCTCGACCTCTCCGACGCCATCGGCGCCAGCGAGAACAACACCATCAAGATCTGCGACGTCCCGAACGCGGGCGTCACGGTTCAGCGCGGCCACACCCTCGACGGCCTCGGCAAGTACTACCGCATGACCATCGAGGAGTCCGCCGAGGCTCCCGTGGACGTCGTCCAGGTCCTCAAGGACCAGCAGGTCGACGTGCTCGTCTGCTACCTGCCCGTGGGCTCCGAGGCCGCCGCGAAGTTCTACGCGCAGTGCGCCATCGACGCCAAGGTCGCGTTCGTCAACGCTCTTCCGGTCTTCATCGCCGGCACCAAGGAGTGGGCTGACAAGTTCACCGAGGCCGGTGTCCCGATCGTCGGTGACGACATCAAGTCCCAGGTCGGCGCCACCATCACGCACCGCGTGATGGCGAAGCTGTTCGAGGACCGCGGTGTCCGTCTTGAGCGCACCATGCAGCTCAACGTCGGCGGCAACATGGACTTCAAGAACATGCTCGAGCGCGACCGCCTTGAGTCCAAGAAGATCTCGAAGACGCAGGCCGTCACCTCGCAGATCCCCGACCGCGAGCTGGGCGAGAAGAACGTCCACATCGGTCCGTCGGACTACGTGGCCTGGCTGGACGACCGCAAGTGGGCGTACGTCCGCCTGGAGGGTCGCGCCTTCGGTGACGTTCCGCTGAACCTGGAGTACAAGCTCGAGGTGTGGGACTCCCCGAACTCGGCCGGTGTCATCATCGACGCCCTGCGCGCCGCGAAGATCGCCAAGGACCGGGGCATCGGTGGCCCGATCCTCTCGGCGTCTTCGTACTTCATGAAGTCCCCGCCGGTGCAGTACTTCGACGACGAGGCCTTCGCCAACGTCGAGAAGTTCATCAAGGGCGAGGTCGAGCGCTAACACGCCGATCGAGTTCATCGATCGAGGGTCCCCGGTCTTTCGCCCGGGGACCCTCGTCGTATGTGAGTCTTGCTGCCATGTCCGTCGTACGTGATCTGCGCGTACTCCTGCGCCTGACGAACTTCCGCCGCCTCCTCGCCGTCCGCTTGCTCTCGCAGTGCGCCGACGGCGTCTACCAGGTGGCGCTGGCCACGTACGTCGTCTTCTCCCCCGAGAAGCAGACCTCTCCTGCCGCCATCGCCTCGGCCATGGCCGTGCTCCTGCTCCCGTACTCCCTCGTCGGCCCCTTCGCCGGAGTCCTCCTGGACCGCTGGCAGCGACGCCAGGTCTTCCTCTACGGGAATCTGCTGCGGACGCTCCTCGCCTGCGGAACAGCCGTACTGATGCTGGCCTCCGTGCCCGATTGGCTCTTCTACGCCTCGGCCCTCTCGGTGACTGCCGTCAACCGCTTCGTCCTCGCAGGTCTCTCCGCCGCGCTGCCCCGCGTCGTCGACGCCGACCGGCTGATCGTGGCCAATTCCCTCTCGCCGACCGCCGGCACCGTGGCCGCGACGGTGGGAGGCGGACTGGCCTTCGGGGTGCGACTTGTCTCCGAGGACTCCGACGCCGCGGTCGTGGCGCTGGGCGCTCTCCTCTATCTCTGCGCCGCCCTCGCCTCCCTGCGGATGCCCCGCGACCTCCTCGGCCCCGACCCGGACATGATCCAGCCCCGGCTCGGTGCCGCGCTGGCTTCGACGGCCCACGGCCTCATGGACGGGCTGCGCCATCTGGCCGAGCGGCGTCCCGCAGCTCGTGCGCTGGCGGCGATGACGTTGATGCGCTTCTGCTACGGCGCGCTGACGGTGGCCGTGCTGATGCTCTGCCGCTATGCCTGGAGCACCACGGAGTCGGAGGGGCTGGCGCTACTGGGACTGGCCGTCGGCATCTCGGGCGCCGGCTTCTTCGCGGCCGCCGTCATCGCGCCCTGGGCCATGGGGCGGCTCGGCGCCTTCGGCTGGATGGCCGTGTGCGCGGGTTCGGCCGCCGTTCTGGTTCCCGCGCTGGGGCTGCCCTTCGCGCAGACTCCGCTGCTGATCGCGGCCTTCATCCTCGGGCTCACCACGCAGGGAGCCAAGATCGCAACGGACACGGTGGTGCAGACGTCGGTGGACGACTCCTACCGCGGGCGAGTCTTCTCGCTCTACGACGTCCTCTTCAACGTCGCCTTCGTCGGTGCAGCCGCCGTCGCGGCGCTGATGCTCCCGCCGGACGGCCGGTCCGCCCCGCTCGTCGTGTTGGTGGCCGTGCTCTATGCGGCCATCGCCGCGATGCTGCTGCACCGACGGAAGGAGGGGTGATGTTTCACGTGAAACATCACCCCTCTCGATCCCCGCTCCGTCGATGTTTCACGTGAAACATCGACGGCTCCGGCTCAGCTCTGGGTCGCCCACCACTCCTTGAGCGCCGCGACCGCCGCCTCGTGCTCCATCGGCCCGTTCTCCAGGCGCAGCTCCAGCAGGAACTTGTACGCCTGCCCGACGGCCGGCCCGGGCCGGATGCCCAGGATCTCCTGGATCTGGTTGCCATCCAGGTCGGGCCGGATCGAGTCCAGCTCTTCCTGCTCCTGGAGCTGCGCGATCCGCTCCTCCAGGCCGTCATAGGCGCGCGAGAGCGCTCCGGCCTTGCGCTTGTTCCGCGTCGTGCAATCCGACCGGGTCAGCTTGTGCAGCCGCGAGAGCAGAGGGCCGGCATCGCGCACATAGCGACGGACCGCAGAGTCGGTCCACTCTCCGGTTCCATAGCCATGGAAGCGGAGATGCAACTCCACCAGGCGCGAGACGTCCTTGATCATCTCGTTGGAGTACTTCAGCGCCGTCATCCGCTTCTTGGTCATCTTCGCGCCGACCACCTCGTGGTGGTGGAACGAGACCCGCCCGTCCTTCTCGAAGCGACGGGTACGCGGCTTCCCGATGTCGTGCAGCAGAGCGGCAAGCCGCAGCACGAGATCGGGCCCGTCCTCCTCCAGGTCGATCGCCTGGTCGAGGACGGTCAGGGAGTGCTCGTAGACATCCTTGTGCCGGTGGTGCTCGTCGCTTTCGAGCCGCAGGGCCGGGAGCTCGGGCAGGACGTGATCGGCGAGGCCGGTGTCGACCAGCAGACCGAGGCCCTTCCGGGGGTACGTGGAGAGCAGCAGCTTGTTGAACTCGTCACGGACCCGCTCGGCGGAGACGATCTCGAGTCGGCCGGCCATGTCGGTCATCGCCGTGACAACCTCGGGAGCCACCTCGAAGTCGAGCTGGGCGGCGAAGCGCGCCGCACGCATCATCCGCAGCGGGTCGTCGGAGAAGGACTCCTCCGGCGTTCCGGGCGTCCGCAGCAGCTGGGCAGCAAGGTCGTCGAGCCCACCGTGCGGATCGATGAACTCCTTCTCCGGGAGGGCCACGGCCATGGCGTTGACCGTGAAGTCACGCCGGACGAGGTCCTCCTCGATGGAGTCGCCGTAGGACACCTCGGGCTTGCGCGAGGTGCGGTCGTACGCCTCGGAGCGGTACGTCGTCACCTCGATCTGGTATCCGCTCTTCTGGCACCCGACCGTGCCGAAGGCGATCCCGACCTCCCAGACCGAGTCCGCCCACGGGCGGACGATCTTCAGGACGTCCTCGGGGCGGGCGTCGGTGGTGAAATCGAGATCGTTGCCGAGCCGGCCGAGCAACGCGTCCCGTACCGAGCCGCCGACCAGCGCGAGGCTGAACCCTGCCTCCTGGAAACGGACGGCGAGGTCGTCGGCGACAGGGGATACGCGCAGTAGTTCACTGACCGCGCGGCGTTGCACCTGGCTCAGTGCAGTCGGGGTGTCTTCGTTGGCGTTCGGCACAACAGAAAAGGGTACGTGCCCCGACCCGCGGCAGCGTCCCCGTTTTTCCTGCGGGCCGACCCTCTCCTCGCATCAGCTGGAGCAGTCCCCGGCACTTGGCCACAGCGTGCCTCGTTACCATGCGTGGACACAGCAACGGCGAACCACCGACACCACTGATACGACGAGGACGGGCGAACGCGTGGCCGAGGCGGCAGACATCCAGGGGACCGTTCCCTCACCTGCCCGTCGTTGGCTTCGGCGCACAGCGTCACTCCTCGCAGGGGCACCGCTACTGGCGGGCCTCCTGCACGGCGCGACCACGTCGGCAGCAGCTGCCGAGACGGCCGGCGGCTCCCGGACCGTCGATGTGTCTCTCGACACGCTCTCCCCGAGCGCACCGGTCGAGGGCGACACCCTCACCGTCTCCGGGAGGGTCACCAACCAGAGCAAGCAGGCGGTCACCGAGGCCACGGTGGACGTCAGGGTCGGCCCCCGGATGACGAGCCGGAGCCAGATCGACGCCGTCTCGGGCCGCAGCGGCTTCCACCCCGCCAGCGATCCCGCGCCCCTGGGCGGCAGCTACAAGGTCGCGATCCCTCGACTGGCAGCCGGACTCAGCCAGGAGTTCACGCTCTCCGTGCCGGTCGCCAAGCTCGGGCTCGAGGACGGGGGCGTCTACCAGCTGGGCGTGTCCCTCACGGGGCAGACGCCCGCCCAGCTGGGGGAGCGGGTCCTCGGGATCGAGCGGACCTTCCTGCCCTACCAGCCCGAGGCGGCGGAGAAGAAGACCCAGCTCACCTACCTCTGGCCGCTGATCTCCTCGGCCCATGTTTCGGCGGAGACCGGTACGGACGACCAGCAGACGCCGGTCTTCGAGAACGACGAACTGGCCGCCGAGCTCGCTCCGGGCGGGCGACTGGACCACATGGTGACGCTGGGCAAGGAGCTCCCCGTCACCTGGGTGATCGACCCGGACCTGCTGGCCACCGTCGATGCCATGACGAAGAACTACCAGGTCAAGTCCGGCACGGAGACCGTGCCCGGCAGGAACCAGGCGGTCGCGGAGCGATGGCTCGACTCGCTGGAGAAGGCCGTGGCGGGGCGCAAGGTCGTCGCCCTGCCGTTCGCCGACCCGGACATCGCCTCCCTCGCCCACCGGGGCAAGGACGTCCCCGGTTCCGTGAGCCATCTCCAGCCCGCGACGGAGCTGGCCGGGTCGACCGTGGAGACCATCCTCCATGTGAAGCCGTCCACCGACTTCTCCTGGCCCGTCGACGGAGCGGTCGACCCCTCGATCATGGATGTCGCGACCTCGGCCGGTGCCCGCAAGGTCATCGCCCGATCGGACAGCTTCCGGGACGACCTCCCGTACACCCCGACGGCGGCGCGGCCCATCGGCGGCGGCACCACCGCCGTCGTCAGCGACGCGTATCTGTCGACGGCGTTCGAGGGCGACATGCTCCCCGCCGGGAACTCCACGCTCGCAGTCCAGGAGTTCCTGGCCCAGTCGCTCGCGGTGACCCTGGAACAGCCCGAACTGCAGCGCAGCATCGTGGTCGCTCCCCAGCGGATGCCGACCACGGCCCAGGCGCAGACCATGGCGAGCGCGCTGCGCGGCCTGTCGGCCCAGCGCTGGACCCAGGCTCAGGACCTGATCGCCGCCTCCGCGGTGAAGCCGGACCCGGACGCGAACACCAAGGTGCCCAGCGCCTCCCGCTACCCGCAGGCTCTGCGCAAGCAGGAACTGCCGGTGCAGGCCTTCCGCGAGATGCAGGACACTCGCGGAGCGCTCGACGACTTCAAGGTCATCCTGACCCAGCCGGACCGTGTGGTGACGCCGTTCGGCAACGCGATCAGCCGCGAGATGTCCACGTCCTGGCGCGGACAGGCGCCTGCGGCGTCGCTCTACCGGATCACGGTGCAGGAGTACCTGAAGACCCTCTCCAAGGGGGTTCAACTGATCAGCAAGTCGGACCTCACGCTCTCCGGCCGCAGCGCCACCATCCCGGTGACGGTCCAGAACAAGCTGCTGCAGGGTGTGGACCATCTGGTGCTGCGGCTGACCTCCAGCAACAAGACCCGTCTGAAGCTCAACGGTGATGCTGTCGCCGAACTGCCCGTCAAGATCGACGGCGGGCACAGCCAGTCGGTGAAGTTCACCGCCTCGGCCAACGCCAACGGCCCGGTGCCGATGACAGCGCAGCTGTTCACCGAGGACGGCACGCCGTACGGACAGCCGATGAACTTCACGGTGAAGGTCTCCGAGATCACTCCGACCGTGATGCTCGTCATCGCCGGCGGTGTCCTGCTCCTGGTCCTCGCCGGCGCGCGGATGTACACGCAGCGCAAGCGCGCGGCGGCCAGGAACGCCGAAGCGGAGGCCGCGGAGGACAACGATCCCGAGCAGCCGAGTGACCCGACACCGGACACCGGTCCCGAAAGCGGCGACCCGTCGGGCCCGGGTGAGAAAGTGGACCGTTGAGCGATGTCGTGGCCGGTCGGCCGGGGACGATGAGGTGGGGTAACCATGAACGCGCCGTACGACGGTGACCGCGGCCAGGGCGCGGGCGGCACCGAGCCGTCCGGTGGAACGCCCGCGGCGACCCCGGGACCCGGCCAGACGCCGGCCCCGTCGCCGCAGCAGCCCACCCCGGACCCGTACGCCCAGAACCAGTACGCCCAGGACCCCTACGTCCAGGACGCGTACACCCACGATCCCTACCGGGCGCAGGATCTGTCCGCACAGGACCCGGTGACCGAGGCGCTCTACGACCGCGCCGCTCACCCTCCGCCGCCGCCTGGCACGTACCAGGAGCCTCAGCCGCTTTACCAGCAGCCGGCCGCTCCGCAGCACGCCCCGGATCCTCGGGTCTGGGCACAGACCCCGGCGCCCGAGCCGGACGGCCCCTCGCGCCATCTGCCGTACGGCGACGACCCCCGCACGGTCCAGTTCACCGGAGTGGACGACCTGGTGACCCGGGCCGGTGACGAGAAGCCCGAGCCGGACGCCTTCGCGCACCTCTACCGGGACCAGCAGACCCCTGGTCAGGTGCCCCCGCCCGCTCCGGAGCCGAACCCGATGCCCGCCCCCGCCCCGAAGAAGTCCGGCCGCGCCTCCGGGCTGCTGAAGTCGAGCGCGGTGATGGCGGCCGGCACGCTGGTCTCCCGCCTCACCGGCTTCGTCCGCAGCCTGGTCATCACGGGCGCGCTGGGCGCCGCCCTGCTCGGTGACACCTTCACCATCGCGTACACCCTGCCGACGATGATCTACATCCTGACGGTCGGTGGCGGTCTCAACTCGGTGTTCGTGCCGCAGCTGGTCCGCTCGATGAAGAACGACGAGGACGGCGGCGAGGCCTACGCCAACCGGCTGCTGACGCTGGTCATGGTGGCGCTCGGCGCGATCGTGGTCGTCGCCGTCTTCGCGGCGCCCCTGCTGATCCGGCTGATGTCGAACACCATCGCCGACGACGTGGCCGCGAACAGCGTGGCCGTCACCTTCGCCCGCTACTGCCTGCCCACGATCTTCTTCATGGGTGTGCATGTGGTGATGGGTCAGATCCTCAACGCCCGTGGCAAGTTCGGCGCGATGATGTGGACTCCGGTCCTCAACAACATCGTCATGATCGTCACGTTCGGTCTGTTCATCTGGGTCTACGGCACTTCCGGCGAGTCCCAGATGGGCGTCCAGACCATCCCGGACGACGGCATCCGCCTGCTGGGCATCGGCACCCTGCTCGGCCTGGTCGTCCAGGCCCTGGCGATGATTCCCTACCTCCGCGAGACGGGCTTCCGGTTCCGGCCCCGCTTCGACTGGAAGGGCCACGGCCTCGGCAAGACGGTCAAACTGGCCAAGTGGACCGTGCTGTTCGTGCTGGCCAACCAGGCCGGTGTCCTGGTCGTGACCCAGCTCGCCACCGCGGCCGGCGAGGAGTCCGGCAGGGACGGCGCCGGCTTCCTCGCGTACTCCAATGCCCAGTTGATCTGGGGTATGCCGCAGGCCATCATCACCGTCTCGGTCATGGCGGCGCTGCTGCCCCGCATCTCCCGCGCGGCCCACGACAACGACCCCGGCGCCGTCCGCGACGACATCTCGCAGGGTCTGCGGAACTCCGCCGTCGCGATCGTCCCGGTCTCCTTCGCCTTCCTCGCCCTCGGCGTCCCGATGAGCACCCTGCTCTACGCCTCCAGCGGCATCGAGGCGGCCCAGGGCATGGGCTTCATCCTGATGGCCTTCGGGCTCGGGCTCATCCCGTACTCGGTCCAGTACGTCGTCCTGCGTGGCTTCTACGCCTACGAAGACACCCGGACGCCGTTCTACAACACGGTCATCGTCGCCGCCGTCAACGCGGCTGCCTCGGCTGCCTGTTACTTCGTTCTGCCCGCCCGGTGGGCCGTCGTCGGCATGGCCGCCGCGTACGGTCTGGCCTACGCGGTCGGCGTCGGCGTCGCCTGGCGCCGTCTGCGCAACCGACTGGGCGGCGACCTGGACGGCGCCCACGTGATGCGGACCTACGCCCGCCTCTGCCTCGCCTCGCTGCCCGCCGCGATCGTGGCCGGAGCAGTGGGCTTCGGCCTGCTGCAGGTGGTCGGTGACGGCGCTCTCGGCTCGCTGGTGGCCCTGCTCGTCGGCGGTGCGGTGCTGCTCGGAGTCTTCTTCGTGGCCGCGAAGCGGATGCGGATCGAGGAGCTGAACTCCATGGTCGGTATGGTCCGTGGGCGCCTGGGACGGTAGGTAATCCGGTCCCGCACAACCATCGTCGGCCGCCGCGTGTCGTGCAGAGCGGCCGACTGTGGGCACAATTGGCTTGGCTGTTGGATGTGGCGCAACGGATGGGGAGGCAGGAACGACGGTGGCGGAACGTAGCACGGCTGCCGTCGACGTGGCCGACAACAGCGGAGACGACCCGCTGACCGCCAAGGCGGACAAGGCCGCGACCGACGGGGTGGCGGAAGCGCAGGACCAGGCGGAGAAGTCCGCCGAGGTCACAGAGGACAAAGCCGGTACCCGGCAGAACGGCGAACAGCCCTCCATCGAGACACCCGAACTGCACAGCGGGCACAAGTTGGCCAGGCGTTACCGCCTGGAGGAGTGCGTCACTCGTCTGGACGGTTTCAGCAGTTGGCGTGCCGTCGACGAGAAACTGCGGCGGGCGGTCGGTGTCCATCTGCTGCCGGCCGACCACCCTCGGGCCCGTTCGGTCCTCGCGGCGGCCCGTTCCTCGGCGCTGCTCGGAGACCCCCGGTTCGTCCAGGTCCTCGACGCCGTGGAAGAGAACGATCTCGTGTACGTGGTGCACGAGTGGCTTCCCGACTCCACCGAACTGACGACTCTGCTCGCCGCGGGCCCCCTGGAGCCGCACGACGCCTATCAGCTCGTCAGCCAGGTCTCCCAGGCGATGGCCGCCGCACACCGCGAAGGCCTCGCCCACCTCCGCCTCACCCCGAGCGCCGTGCTGCGCAGCTCCACCGGCCAGTACCGGATCCGCGGCCTGGCCGTGAACGCCGCGCTGCGCGGGATCAGCGCGGAGCGCCCCCAGCGCACCGACACCGAGGCGATCGGCGCCCTGCTGTACGCGGCGCTGACCCAGCGCTGGCCGTACGACAGTGACGCCTACGGCCTCTCCGGGCTCCCCAAGGGCGTGGGCCTGCTGGCCCCCGACCAGGTGCGGGCCGGCGTCCACCGCGGTCTGTCCGAGATCGCCATGCGCGCCCTGGCCAACGACGGGGCCACCGCCTCGCGCCAGGAGCCGCCCTGCACCACCCCGGACGAGCTCGCCAAGGCCGTGGCCGCGATGCCCCGCATCCGCCCGCCGGAGCCCGAGTTCGCCACCCCGCCCGAGTACCAGCGCACCACCTACCAGCAGGGCACGTACGGCCGCCCGCAGCAGCGCCCGGGCGTCGCGGTCACCCAGCCCGTGATGGCACCCCCGGCGCCGCTGGAGAGCCGTACGGGCAGGGCCCTGAAGTGGGCCGTGTCGGCGCTGCTCATCGCCGCGCTCGGACTGGGCAGCTGGCAGATCGCTGACCGGCTGCTGGACCAGAACAAGACCGACGAGCCCCGGGAGACAACCCAGCCGCAGGACACCACGGACGAGAAGGATCCGGCGACGGGCAAGCCCGTCGCGATCGTCAGCGCGCACGACTTCGACCCGCTCGGAAACGGTGCCGAGACACCGAGCGAGATAGACAACCTCTACGACGGCGATCCGTCGACCTCCTGGCAGACGGCCGAGTACTACGGCTACCCGGAGTTCGGCAGGCTGAAGTCGGGTGTCGGCGTCGTCCTGGACCTGGGCTCGGTCCAGCAGGTCGGCAAGGTGGACGTCACGTTCCTGGGCGACACCACTGCGGAGCTCCGTACGGCGCCCGAGAACGCATCCACGCGACCGACCGGCCCCGACGACTACACGAAGATCACCTCCGGATCCGGTGAGAACGTGACCCTCGCACCGGGCAAGCCCGTGAAGACGCGTTACGTTCTCGTCTGGCTCACCAAGCTGCCCAGCAGCGACGGCAACTTCCGCAGCAAGATCTCGGAAATCAAAATCACGAGCTGACGGCATCCGGGGAGGGGGCTTACCGTTGGACCAAGCCAAAGGCGGCGACATCAGCGACCAGGATCTCCTGGCGCGCCATGTCGCCGGCGATCCCGACGCCTTCGGTGAGCTTGTGCGGCGTCACCGCGATCGGTTGTGGGCCGTGGCCCTACGGACGCTGGGAGACCGCGAGGAGGCCGCTGACGCCGTCCAGGACGCCCTCGTCTCCGCCTTCCGGGCCGCGCATACCTTCCGGGGCCAGTCGGCCGTCACGACCTGGCTCCACCGGATCACGGTGAACGCCTGTCTCGACCGTGCCCGCAAGACCGCCTCCCGCAAGACCTCTCCCATGGACGACACGGAGCGCTTCGAGCAGCTCCTCGAACCCGCCGAGTCGGCCGAGGCTCCCGCCGAGCGCCAGGACCTCCACCGTGAGCTGCTGGCCGCCCTCGCCAAACTCCCCGAGGACCAGCGCGCCGCGCTCGTCCTGGTGGACATGCAGGGGTACCCGGTGGCGGAGGCCGCTCGCATCCTGGATGTCCCCACCGGAACGGTGAAAAGCCGCTGTGCGCGAGGGCGGGCCCGGTTGCTGCCGATGCTCATCCATCTGCGCGCAGATACGGGGGGTAACGAGGCCTCCGACCGGGGAAGGAACCGGACGCCGGGGACATCCGTCCCACCGGTGTCGGGGCCAACGGATAACGGATCGAATGGTCCGGCTGCTGTGAAGGGCGGAGGTGGGCGCGCGTGACTTCCACGACCGGCAGGGCCGACACAACACAGCACCCGGACGTCTCGGAGATCTCCGATCTCACCGAAGGGCTGCTCTCTCCGTCCCGCACCGCGGCCGTACGACGGCATCTCGACGACTGTTCCCTGTGCGCGGATGTACGGACCTCCCTGGAAGAGATCCGTGGGCTGCTCGGCACTCTCCCCGGGCCGCCGCGGATGCCCGCCGAGATCGCCGGCCGCATCGATGCCGCCCTGGCAGCAGAAGCGCTCCTGAACGCCACGACGCTGGATGTCGACGCGCATGTTTCACGTGAAACAGCGAGCGCCCCGGCCACGCACCCCAGCCCCGCGCCCGCCGCCACGGACCGTCCCGCCGGCCGCCCTCGCGCTGCCACCGGCCCGGGCCGACACAAGAATCGACGCCGCCGGAACGCCGCCCTCGGCGCGGTCTTCGGTGCCGCAGCGCTGGGCATGAGTCTCTTCTTCGTCCAGGGCGGCATCCAGACGCTCAGTGGCGAGTCGGGCGACAAGAAGACCGACACCGCCGCCAGCGGAGTCGCCACGGACCAGTTCGACGGCCGGTCGGTCGAGTCCCGGATCCAAGAGCTCCTGCAGCCGCAGGGCACTCTCAAGGACCCCAACGGCACGCCCCCGGAATCCCTGTCCGCCGAGAGCGGCGGTGACACCACCAAGCGAGGCATGGCGGAGCCCCTGCCCAATTGCGTCAAGGCCGGTACAGGCCGGGCCGACGCGGTTCTCGCTTTCCAGAGGGGCAACTACCAGGGCACCCCTGCCTATCTCGTCGTGCTGCCTCAGGGAACCGACGGCACCCATGTGCAGGCCTTTGTACTGGACGCTTCCTGTGCCGACGGCGGCGGGCAGGCCAAGGCCGAGGTTCTGATGACGAGGGCCTACCCCCGGTCCTGACAGAGATGCCGTGCCGCACGGCGGTCTCGGGAATGCTCGCCCCGTAGGATCCGTTGGGTGGGGTGAGAGTCACCGATCGACCGCCCCGTAGGTAGTAGGCAGTCTGCAGAGACGAGGAAGAAACCCGTGAGCGACGTCCGTAACGTGATCATCATCGGCTCCGGGCCCGCGGGTTACACCGCTGCGCTCTACACGGCGCGTGCGTCGCTGAAGCCGCTGGTCTTCGAGGGTGCTGTCACCGCTGGTGGCGCGCTGATGAACACGACCGACGTGGAGAACTTCCCCGGCTTCCGTGACGGCATCATGGGCCCGGACCTGATGGACAACATGCGCGCCCAGGCCGAGCGCTTCGGCGCCGAGTTGGTCCCCGACGATGTCGTCGCCGTGGACCTCACGGGCGAGATCAAGACCGTCACGGACACCGCCGGCACCGTGCACCGCGCGAAGGCCGTCATCGTCACCACCGGTTCGCAGCACCGCAAGCTCGGTCTGCCCAAGGAGGACGAGCTCTCCGGCCGCGGTGTCTCCTGGTGCGCCACCTGCGACGGGTTCTTCTTCAAGGACCAGGACATCGCCGTCGTCGGCGGCGGCGACACCGCGATGGAGGAGGCCACGTTCCTCTCGCGTTTCGCCAAGTCCGTCACGATCGTCCACCGTCGGGACTCTCTGCGCGCCTCCAAGGCAATGCAGGAGCGCGCCTTCGCCGACCCGAAGATCAAGTTCGCCTGGGACAGCGAGGTCGCCGAGATCCACGGCGACCAGAAGCTCTCCGGTCTGACCCTGCGCAACACCAAGACGGGCGAGACCAGCGAGCTGCCGGTGACCGGTCTCTTCATCGCCGTGGGCCACGACCCGCGCACCGAGCTCTTCAAGGGCCAGCTGGAGCTGGACGAGGAGGGCTACCTCAAGGTCAACGCCCCGTCGACGCGGACGAACCTCTCCGGTGTCTTCGGCGCCGGTGACGTCGTCGACCACACCTATCGTCAGGCGATCACCGCCGCCGGCACCGGCTGCTCCTCCGCGCTCGACGCCGAGCGTTACCTGGCCGCCCTCGCCGACAACGAGAAGGTCGCCGAGCCGGCGACGACCCCCGTGGTCTGACCCACCCGGCTTTCCCCACCCCACACCCCGCGAAGTTAAGGAGGTCGCCGTGGCCGGCGCCCTGAAGAACGTGACCGACGCTACCTTCGAGGACGACGTCCTCAAGAGCGACAAGCCCGTCCTGGTGGACTTCTGGGCCGCCTGGTGCGGACCGTGCCGCCAGATCGCCCCGTCGCTCGAGGCCATCGCCGCCGAGCACGGCGAGATCGAGGTTGTGAAGCTCAACATCGACGAGAACCCGGCCACGGCTGCCAAGTACGGCGTCATGTCCATCCCGACGCTCAACGTCTACCAGGGCGGCGAGGTCGTGAAGACGATCGTCGGTGCCAAGCCGAAGGCCGCGATCCTCCGTGACCTCGAGGGCTTCGTCGAGGCCACTGCCTGACGCCTCTGTTTCACGTGAAACACGAACGGCCCGCCTCCGGATGGAGGCGGGCCGTTGTCGTCGCCGGAGGGGCGGTCCTCAGAGGGGCCGCAGCGCCGGCTCCTTCTGGACGGCGCCCAGGAGCCGGTCCAGCGCCAGTTCGACGTCCTCCTTCCAGGAGAGCGTCGTCCTGAGCTCCAGCCTCAGCCGCGGATGGCTCGGATGAGGTCGCACGGTCTTGAAGCCCACAGCGAGAAGATGCTCCGCCGGCAGCACACAGGCCGGCTCCTTCCATCGCGCATCCCCGAAGGCCTCGATCGCCTTGACCCCGCGCCTCAGCAAGTCCTTCGCGACGGTCTGCACCATCATCCGGCCGAGCCCCTGCCCCTGGTACCCCGGCATGATCCAGGCCGTCATCAACTGCACCGAGTCCGCGGAGACCGGACTCGTGGGGAAGGCCATGGAACGCGGCACATATGCCGGCGGTGCATAGAGAACGAAGCCGACGGGGACCTCGTCCACATAGACCACCCGCCCGCAGGATCCCCACTCCAGCAGCACCGCGGAGATCCAAGCCTCCTTCTCCAACTCCGGCCGACCGGCCTTCACCGCGGCCTCACCACTCACGGGGTCCAGCTCCCAGAAGACGCAGGAGCGGCACCGCTTGGGGAGGTCCGGCAGGTTGTCCAGAGTGAGCGGTACGAGCCGACGCCCCACGGCTGTTCCTCGCTTCCCACGGCCATCGCAGTCACGGATACGCCCTCACAGAATCGTATCGATGGGGCGATCAGGGCGATACCGTACGCAGGCAAAGGGCGGGCCGTGTCCCGGCTTTCACCGGAACACGGCCCGCCCTGAAGGCTCCAGAAGGCGCAGATCAGCCCTCGTCGTCTTCCTCGCTCTGCTCGGAGTTCACCTGGTCCATGACCCGGCCCTCACCCGGAGCAAGAGTCGAGAGAATCCGGTCCAGATCCTCTATCGAGGCGAACTCGACGACGATCTTTCCCTTCTTCTGCCCCAGGTCGACCTTCACCCGGGTCTCGAAGCGATCGGAGAGCCGGGTCGCCAGACCCGTCAGTGCCGGGGAGACGCGCGCCCCCGCCCTCGGCCCCTTCGCCTTCGTGGTGGCGGTGGGCTCGGAGCCCATCAGCGTCACGATCTCCTCAACCGCACGGACCGAGAGACCCTCGGCCACGATCCGGTACGCCAGCTTGTCCTGGGTCTCCGGGTCCTCCACGGAGAGCAGGGCGCGGGCATGGCCGGCCGAGAGCACACCGGCCGCGACCCGTCGCTGGACCGGAGGCGACAGCCGCAGCAGACGCAGCGTGTTGGAGACCTGCGGACGCGAGCGCCCGATGCGGTCAGCCAGCTGGTCATGGGTGCAGTTGAAGTCCTTGAGCAGCTGGTCGTAGGCGGCGGCCTCTTCCAGCGGGTTCAGCTGAGCCCGGTGAAGGTTCTCCAGGAGGGCATCCAGGAGAAGCTTCTCGTCCTCGGTGGCACGAACGATCGCGGGGATACGCTCCAGGCCGGCCTCACGGCACGCCCTCCAGCGGCGCTCACCCATGATGAGTTCATAGCGCTCGGCACCCAGCTGCCGTACGACGACCGGCTGGAGCAGACCGACCTCCTTGATGGAGGTGACCAGCTCGGCCAGAGCGTCCTCGTCGAAGACCTCACGAGGCTGCTTCGGGTTGGGCGTGATGAAGTCCAGCGGCAGCTCGGCGAAGTGCGCCCCGGCGGGGGACTCCGGCTCCACGACCGGCACGGCCTCGATCACCGGGACAACCGAGTCCGGGGACTGCGGGCTCTGAGGAAGGGTCGCCACCTTCGCGGCAGCCACACCTCGTTCCGAGGACAGGGCCGAAACGGCTCCGGGGGAGGCGGAGCCCGTCCCCACACCGACGGCCGGCGCCTGCCGCTCCTGGGGAGCAGCAGGGATCAGCGCACCGAGCCCACGCCCCAACCCCCTACGTCGCTCACTCACTGAATCCCTCCGACATGCTTGGCTGGCTGTTCTGGTGGCCCACATGGGCGTGCTGGGGGTCGTACTGGATGCCGACACCCCGCATCGCGATCTCACGGGCCGCCTCGAGATACGACAGCGAACCACTCGAGCCCGGGTCGTAGGTGAGGACGGTCTGGCCGTAGCTCGGCGCCTCCGAGATACGCACGGATCGCGGGATGCTGGTCCGCAGCACCTCCTCGCCGAAGTGGGTGCGCACCTCGTCGGCGACCTGCGAGGCAAGCCTCGTCCGGCCGTCGTACATGGTGAGCAGGATCGTCGAGACATGAAGCGTGGGGTTGAGGTGCCCACGCACCAGGTCGACGTTCCGCAGGAGCTGGCCCAGGCCCTCCAGCGCGTAGTACTCGCACTGGATCGGGATCAGCACCTCGGCCCCCGCCACCATGGCGTTGACCGTCAGCAGGCCGAGCGAGGGCGGGCAGTCGATCAGGATGTAGTCCAGTGGCTGCTCATATGCCTGGATCGCTCGCTGCAGTCGACTCTCCCGCGCCACCAGCGACACCAGCTCGATCTCCGCACCGGCGAGATCGATGGTGGCGGGAGCGCAGAAGAGACCTTCGACATCCTGAACGGGCTGCACCACGTCGGAGAGCGGCTTGCTCTCCACCAGGACGTCATAGATCGAGGGCACTTCGGAATGGTGGTCGATACCCAGGGCCGTGGAGGCGTTCCCTTGCGGGTCGAGGTCGATGACCAGGACACGCGCCCCATGCAGCGCCAGGGAGGCGGCAAGGTTGACCGTCGTGGTCGTCTTGCCGACACCGCCCTTCTGGTTGGCAACCACCATCACGCGTGTCTGTGCAGGCCGGGGAAGACCCTCGCCGGCACGCCCCAGTGCCTCTACTGCCAGTTGGGCAGCACGACCAATGGGGGTGTCGTCCATCGGGGGCGGTGTTTCACGTGAAACATCCTCCCCCACCGATTCGGTTCGGGGACCGGGGACCGGATCGGTCATCGGTCCCGCGATGTTGGCGTCGGACCGCAAGGATTCACTCTCCTCGGCTTCAGGCTCGCGATGAACAGAGCCTGCCATGCTTTCGGGGTCGTGAACCAGCGAGGCCCGTGGTTCTGTGGAGGAATCCACCTCTGTGGACAATCCCGTACCCCTTGCGAGTGGCTTCGCGAGAGGTTTGCGGTCCCGTGGCGTGGCAGCCGCGCGGCCGCGGCTGATGATCCCCTGCAGCAGTGAGCGACGTTTCACGTGAAACACGATGCACGCGCCGCTCACACAGGACTGCTCGACACTCCGAAATACGTACGTATGGCAGCTTGTACGGCGCAGTCGCGCCGCGTTGACGGCTTCGTCACGCCGTATTGACGGCTCAGCGACGACGACGCGTGCGGCTGGTACGGGCGGCCTTGGCGCGCTTTGCGGCGAACCTCACACCGCCCGGGCTCTCGCCGACCTCTACCCGGACGACGGTCGACAGGGGATCCACGATGCCCTCGCCGACCTGGACCACGGAGGTCCCCACCACGCCGAGCTTGGAGAGCGCGGCGCGGGCGCCGTCGATCTCCTCCTCGGCCGTGTCGCCCTTGAGTGCCAGCATCTCTCCGTACGGACGCAGCAGCGGGACTCCCCAGCCGGCCAGCCGGTCCAGCGGCGCCACGGCGCGCGCGGTCACGACATGGACGGGCGGAAGCGTGCCGAGCACCTCCTCGGCACGGCCGCGCACCACGGTGACATGGTCCAGGCCCAGCAGCTCCACGACCTCCTGGAGGAAGTTCGTACGGCGGAGCAGCGGCTCCAGGAGCGTGATCTTCAGGTCCGGGCGTACGAGGGCCAGGGGGATACCGGGCAGCCCGGCGCCCGAGCCGACGTCGCACACGGTGACGCCCTCGGGCACCACCTCGGAGAGCACCGCACAGTTCAGCAGATGCCTCTCCCACAGCCGGGGAACCTCACGCGGGCCGATCAGCCCACGCTTGACGCCCGCGTCCGCGAGGAGCTCCGCGTACCGGACGGCCTCCGGGAAGAACTCACCGAATACCGTCCGCGCCTGTTCGGGCGCAGGGGGGAGCTCCGCTGCCTCCGTCACGGGAACCGTCCTTCCGCACCGCACACATAGGTGCGAGCGCACTGTGGTGGCTGACTATCAGGCTGACAAGATCGGCCCCGCCTGCGAGCAGACGGGGCCGACACTGCGAGAGGGGTCAGGCAGGGAGTACGACGACGAAGCGCTGCGGCTCCTCGCCCTCGGACTCGCTGCGCAGACCGGCCGCGGCGACCGCGTCGTGCACGACCTTGCGCTCGAACGGCGTCATCGGGTCCAGCTTGACCGGCTCACCCGTCGACTTCACCTCGGACGCGGCCTTGGCGCCGATCTCGGCGAGCTCGGAACGCTTCTGGGCGCGGAACCCGGCGATGTCCAGCATCAGCCGGCTGCGGTCACCGGTCTCCCGGTGCACGGCCAGGCGGGTCAGCTCCTGGAGCGCCTCCAGCACCTCGCCGTCACGGCCCACGAGCTTCTGCAGGTCGCGGCTGCTCGAGTCACTGACGATCGAGACCGCCGCACGGTCCGCCTCGACGTCCATGTCGATGTCGCCGTCGAGGTCGGCGATGTCGAGCAGACCCTCGAGGTAGTCGGCCGCGATCTCACCCTCCTGCTCCAGGCGGGTGAGGGTGTCGCCACCCTCGGCGGCGGCGGAGATGGTGCCTTCCGTCACGGATGGACTCCTTCTACTTCTTGGACGACGGGTGCTTCGGGCGCTGCTGGCCCTTGCGCTGACCGGACTTGGCCTGACGGGAACCGCCGGAGTTGGCCCGGCTCGGACGCCCGGGCTTGTCGCCCTGCTCCGAGTCCTTGGCCTCGCTCGTGGCCTCGTCCTGCGGCTTCTTCTCCAGCGAGGTGGTGGGCTTCTCGCCGGACGTATCGGAATCCGCGGCGTCCTCGGGCTTCGCCGTGGAGTGCTGGGCCGCGGCCTGACGCTTGGCCTTGGTCTGGCGCTTGGGCTGCTGACGCTTGGCGGCGGCACCGCCTTCGACCTCGGCGGCGACGGTGTCGCTCTTGATCACGGTGCCGTCGACCTGGGCGGCGAAGCCGGCCTTGGCCAGGCCCGAGAAGAAGCGGCGCTCGTTCTCGTTGCGATCGGCGCCCTTGGCGACGATCGCCTTGACGATGTTCTTCCGACGACGGCCGCGGACCTCACCGTGTGACCCGACGCTCTTCAGCAGGCGCTGGAGGTAAGCGTCCTGGGCCTTGCTGCCCGGGGTGGGGTTCTGGCTGATCACGTACATCTGCTGGCCCATGGTCCACACGTTGGTGGTCAGCCAGTAGACGAGAACACCGACGGGGAAGTTGATGCCCATGACGGCGAAGATCACCGGGAAGATGTACATGAGCATCTTCTGCTGCTGCATGTACGGCGTCTTCACCGAGAGGTCGACGTTCTTCATCATCAGCTGGCGCTGGGTGTAGAACTGCGAGGCCGACATCATGATGATCATGATCGCGGTGACGATGCGGACCGAGGTCAGCGAGGCGTCGAGAGCGGCGACCTCAGCGGCGCTGTCCGTGAAGGTGGCGGCCAGCGGGGCACCGAAGATGTGCGCCTGACGGGCGCTCTCCAGCAGCGGCTGGTCGATGACACCGATCGTCTTGCCCTCGGCGATGTGGGAGAGCACCGAGTACAAGGCGAAGAAGAACGGGGACTGCGCCAGGATGGGAAGGCACGAGGAGAGCGGGTTGGTGCCCGTCTCCTTGTACAGCTTCATCATCTCTTCGGACTGACGCTGCTTGTCGCTCTTGTAGCGCTCCTGGATCGCCTTCATCTTCGGCTGGAGCGCCTGCATGTTCCGCGTCGACTTGATCTGCTTCACGAAGAGCGGGATCAGGCAGATACGGATCAGCACCACGAGGGACACGATCGACAGGCCCCAGGCCCAGCCCGTGTCAGGGCCGAAGATCGCCCCGTACAGCGTGTGGAACTGGACGATCACCCATGAGACAGGGGTGGTGATGAAGCTGAAGAAATTGGCAATCGTGTCCACTAATCAGGCTCCTTGAGCATTGGGCGAGGTCTCTGCGGCCGGGCTCGTCTCGGCGGTGGACCCGCCCTTGTCGCCACGCAACGCGTTCCGCAGCAGTTCGTGCCAGCGAGGACGCTTGCGCGGAGGCACGTGGTCCACGCCGCCGGGCGACCACGGATTGCACCGCAGGATGCGCCAGGCGGTCAGGGCAGTGCCCTTGATCGCGCCATGCCGGTCGATGGCCGTGAATCCATAGTGGGAACACGACGGGTAGTACCGGCAGACGGGCCCGAGGAGCGGGCTGATCGTCCACTGGTACAGCTTGATGAGAGCCAGCAGCGGGTACTTCATCGCGTGCCCCCTCCCAGGAGCCGCTGAAGAGCGGTGTCCAGGTCTCGGGCCAGCTGTGCGTGATCGGCGTCGCCGGCTCCGGGCAACGCCCGTACGACCACCAGGCTACCGGGGGGCAGCTCGGACAGTCGTTCGCGGACGAGATGGCGCAGACGTCGCTTTACCTGGTTGCGTACGACTGCACCGCCCACGGCCTTGCTCACGACGAAACCCGCACGTGCCTGGGAAGCGCTCTCCCCAGGCGCGTGCGGGTTCGTTGCACCGCTGTGTAGGTGGACGACGAGGAGCGGGCGACCGGCCCGGCGCCCTCGGCGTACCGCGGTTGCGAAGTCCTCGCGCCGCCTCAGCCGATTCTCGGTAGGCAGCACGTCATGACCTGTTAAGCGGATCAGGCGGACAGGCTCGAGCGACCCTTGGAACGGCGGTTCGCCAGGATGGCGCGACCGGCACGCGTCCGCATCCGCAGGCGGAAGCCGTGGGTCTTGGCGCGGCGACGGTTGTTCGGCTGGAAGGTGCGCTTGCTCACTCGGGGGCTCCAGAAATGATTCGTAGATGGCGGGACATCGCCTGGCTGTCACCGTGCGCCCACGAGTAGCTCGCAATACGCCCGAGTGCACCGCTTCACGATCACAGACCGTGATCTTTGCCCATCGGAGGCAGGCGGCAGCAGCCATCGACAACTCGACCTGGTTACGGTACGCGCGGCTACGCCATCCGGTCAAACCGACCGATCACCGGGGTCCATTGTGCACAGGCTGTGGACAACAACTTGAACGAGGTCAGCCGCCGCGACTACCGTGGCTGGACTCCTCAATCTTTTTCCGTTCTGTCCTTACCTGTCCTCGACGGAACATCGACCCACCGTCCCGAGAACCACACATTCGTGGGACCTGCGAGAAAGCGTGCCCTGTGGCTGACGTACCTGCCGATCTTGCCGCAGTGTGGCCACGCGTGCTCGAGCAACTCCTCGGAGAAGGCCAGCAGGGCATCGAGCCCAAGGACAAGCAGTGGATCGAGCGCTGCCAGCCTCTCGCACTGGTTGCCGACACCGCACTGCTCGCCGTCCCCAACGAATGGGGCAAGCGGGTTCTCGAGGGACGCCTGGCTCCGCTGATCAGCGAGACCCTGAGCCGCGAGTGCGGCCGCCCGATCCGGATCGCGATCACCGTCGACGACTCGGTCGGCGAGCCGACCCCCCTCGCCCCTCCGGTCCAGCAGCAGCCGCCGCGCTACGACGAGCGGCCGCCGGCGGAGTCGTACGACAAGTACGACAGCTACGGGCACCGGCCCATGCCCGACGACGGTCTGCCCACCGCGCGCCCCGCCTACCCGGACTACCAGCAGCAGCGCCCCGACCCGGGCGCCTGGCCGCGCACCCAGGACGACCTGTCCTGGCAGCAGCCGCGGCTCGGCTCGTTCCAGGAGCGCGATCCGTACACGGGCCCGCGTACGCAGCAGCCCCAGCAGCCGCGGTACGACGAACGGCCGCCCGGGTACGACCAGTCGCAGCGGCCGCAGCGGGCCGAGCTGCCCGACACTCCGCGTCAGGGCGGCGGCCCGGGTCCCCGCCCTGGCGGCCCGATGTCGGGTCCTGTGGGCGGTGGCTCCTCCGCGCAGGGTTCTACGTCGGGGGCTCCCGGCGAGCAGCACGCGCGACTGAACCCCAAGTACCTTTTCGACACCTTCGTCATCGGTTCCTCGAACCGGTTCGCGCACGCCGCCGCCGTCGCGGTGGCCGAGGCTCCGGCGAAGGCGTACAACCCGCTCTTCATCTACGGGGAGTCGGGCCTCGGCAAGACGCACCTGCTGCATGCGATCGGGCACTACGCGCGGAGCCTCTACCCGGGCACGCGGGTGCGGTACGTGAGCTCGGAGGAGTTCACCAACGAGTTCATCAACTCGATCCGCGACGGCAAGGGCGACACCTTCCGCAAGCGGTACCGCGATGTGGACATCCTGCTGGTCGACGACATCCAGTTCCTCGCGAGCAAGGAGTCGACGCAGGAGGAGTTCTTCCACACCTTCAACACGCTCCACAACGCGAACAAGCAGATCGTGCTCTCCTCGGACCGGCCGCCCAAGCAGCTGATGACCCTGGAGGACCGGCTGCGCAACCGCTTCGAGTGGGGCCTGACCACCGATGTGCAGCCGCCGGAGCTGGAGACGCGGATCGCGATCCTGCGCAAGAAGGCGGTGCAGGAGCAGCTCAACGCGCCGCCGGAGGTACTGGAGTTCATCGCTTCCCGGATCTCGCGGAACATCCGTGAGCTGGAGGGCGCGCTGATCCGCGTCACCGCCTTCGCCAGCCTCAACCGCCAGCCGGTGGACCTGGGGCTGACCGAGATCGTCCTCAAGGACCTGATCCCGGGCGGCGAGGACTCGGCGCCGGAGATCACGGCGCCGGCCATCATGGCGGCCACGGCCGACTACTTCGGGCTCACGGTGGAGGACCTCTGCGGGTCCTCGCGCAGCCGGGTCCTGGTGACGGCCCGCCAGATCGCCATGTACCTGTGCCGGGAACTGACGGATCTGTCGCTGCCGAAGATCGGCGCGCAGTTCGGCGGCCGGGACCATACGACGGTGATGCACGCGGACCGGAAGATCCGCGCGCTGATGGCCGAGCGGCGCTCGATCTACAACCAGGTCACCGAGCTCACCAACCGCATCAAGAACGGCTGAGGCGGTCACTCAGGCAGCTCGCGAACGCGGCCGAGAGCCGCTCCGCACCCTCCGAAGGGCGCTCCGGGACACCTCCCGGGGCGCCCTTCGCCGTTTCCCACACGGGTGTGCACAGCCGCGCTGTTCGAATCCTTGGAGCGGGTGGCACGTTCTCCACAGATTGGGGGATGATCTTCCGTCCACAGGGTGGGGACTGCGAAGTTATCCGGATCGCATCCACAGGCCAACCGACTGAAGGATCATCACTCCAGGTCAGATGGGTGTGGATTTGTTGGCAACCGTGATCCACAGGTTGTGGACGAATCTTTCGTCCACAGGGGGTCCTCTCGGTTGTCCACCGGCGGCCCACAGGCTGCCGTCGGTTGCCCACAGCTTCTCCACACCGCTGTCCACTGTTCGGCAACGAAACACCCGGCATCACCGCGTCGAGTGAAAGCGGTCACATCAAGGGAGACGATTGGGCTGTGGGGAACGTGGGTAAAGCTGGGGACAGCACTGGGGAGAACTCCAGGTTGCCTGTGTACCGGGTGTGCAGAACTTTCGGGTGTCCACAGAACACCCCGGTTGTCCACCGGGTCCACCCACAGGGGCAGTGGACAAAAAACCGGCGTTGACCTGCGCAGATGGCGTTATCCACGGTTTCCACAGGCCCTACTACTACTGCCACATAGAGTTAGCCCGGAATCCGCTTCGAAGTGGGACCTGTGCACAACTCGGCGCCGGAGCCTCGGCGGCCTCTTGTCGCGACTTGACCCCGAGCCGCACCGAGTGTCGGCGGCGTACGTCAGACTGGTTCCCGCAGTCGACGAAGAGCCAGCAACAAGCAGGAGGCGGTTCCGGTGAAGATCCGGGTGGAGCGCGACGTACTTGCCGAGGCGGTGGCCTGGGTGGCCCGCAGCCTCCCGGCCCGTCCGCCGGCGCCCGTACTCGCTGGCCTTCTGCTGAAGGCCGAGGACGGCGCGCTGAGCTTCTCGAGCTTCGACTACGAGGTCTCGGCCCGTGTCTCCGTCGAGGCGGAGGTCGAGGAGGACGGCACCGTCCTGGTCTCCGGCCGCCTGCTCGCCGACATCTGCCGCGCCCTGCCCAACCGTCCGGTGGAGATTTCCACAGACGGTGTACGGGCGACCGTGGTCTGCGGCTCCTCCCGCTTCACCCTCCACACCCTGCCTGTGGAGGAGTACCCGGCACTGCCGGAGATGCCCACCGCGACCGGCACCGTGCCCGGTGAGGTCTTCGCCTCCGCCGCCGCCCAGGTCGCCATCGCCGCGGGCCGCGACGACACGCTGCCCGTCCTCACCGGTGTCCGCATCGAGATCGAGGGCGACACGGTCACCCTGGCCTCCACCGACCGCTACCGCTTCGCGGTCCGCGAGTTCCTGTGGAAGCCGGAGTCCCCGGACGCCTCGGCCGTCGCCCTGGTGCCCGCCAAGACGCTCCTGGACACCGCCAAGGCGCTGACCAGCGGTGACACGGTCACCCTGGCGCTCTCCGGCTCCGGCAAGGGCGAGGGCCTGATCGGCTTCGAGGGTGCGGGCCGCCGCACCACCACCCGGCTGCTCGAGGGCGACCTGCCGAAGTACCGGACGCTGTTCCCCACCGAGTTCAACTCGGTCGCGGTGATCGAGACCGCTCCGTTCGTCGAGGCCGTCAAGCGTGTGGCCCTGGTGGCCGAGCGCAACACTCCGGTCCGCCTCAGCTTCGAGCAGGGCGTGCTGATCCTGGAGGCCGGCTCCAGCGACGATGCACAGGCTGTGGAGCGTGTGGACGCGCAGCTGGAGGGCGACGACATCTCGATCGCCTTCAACCCGACCTTCCTGCTGGACGGCCTGAGCGCGATCGACTCCCCGGTCGCCCAGCTCTCGTTCACGACGTCCACCAAGCCCGCGCTGCTGAGCGGCAAGCCGGCGGTCGACGCCGAGGCGGACGAGGCGTACAAGTACCTGATCATGCCGGTTCGCCTGAGCGGCTGACAGCTCAAAGGCGGGCGTCGACTGAGCGGCTGACCCCACAGGTGTGCACCGGGGTCCGGGCGTAGGCTCGGACCCGGGTAAACCGCACACGACGCTTAAGGAATCTCTGATGGAGCTCGGTCTCGTCGGTCTCGGCAAGATGGGCGGCAACATGCGTGAGCGCATCCGCCGCGCAGGCCACACCGTCATCGGATACGACCGCAACCCGGACCTCGCCGATGTCCACAGCCTGGAAGAGCTTGTGGGCAAGCTCAAGGGTCCGCGCGTCGTGTGGGTCATGGTCCCGGCGGGTGCCGCGACCCAGTCCACCATCGACGAGCTGGCGGAGCTGCTCTCCCCCGGCGACATCGTCGTGGACGGCGGGAACTCCCGCTGGACCGACGACGAGAAGCACGCCGAGGAGCTCGCGGCCAAGGGCATCGGCTTCGTCGACTGCGGCGTCTCCGGCGGTGTCTGGGGTCTGGAGAACGGCTACGCGCTGATGTACGGCGGCGACGCCGAGCACGTGGCGCGGGTCCAGCCGATCTTCGACGCGCTCAAGCCCGAGGGTGAGTTCGGCTCGGTCCACGCCGGCAAGGTCGGCGCGGGCCACTTCGCGAAGATGGTCCACAACGGCATCGAGTACGCCATGATGCAGGCGTACGCCGAGGGCTGGGAGCTCCTGGAGAAGGTCGACTCCGTCACGGACGTGCGCGAGGTCTTCCGCTCCTGGCAGGAGGGCACGGTCATCCGTTCCTGGCTGCTGGACCTGGCGGTCAACGCGCTGGACGAGGACGAGCATCTGGACCAGCTCCGCGGTTACGCACAGGACTCCGGCGAGGGCCGGTGGACGGTGGAGGCCGCGATCGACAACGCGGTGCCGCTGCCGGCGATCACCGCCTCGCTGTTCGCGCGGTTCGCGTCCCGTCAGGACGACTCCCCGCAGATGAAGATGATCGCCGCGCTGCGCAACCAGTTCGGTGGCCACGCGGTCGAGTCCAAGAAGTAATCCACAGGTTGTGCACCCCTCGGTGCACAGCAGCCGGGGGAAGGTCGGCGCACACCATGCATGTCACGCATCTGTCGTTGGCCGACTTCCGCTCCTACGCCCGGGTCGAGGTCCCGCTCGATCCGGGCGTCACGGCTTTCGTGGGCGCCAACGGCCAGGGCAAGACCAATCTGGTCGAGGCCGTCGGCTATCTCGCCACCCTCGGCAGCCACCGCGTCGCCTCGGACGCCCCGCTCGTACGGATGGGGGCGGACCGGGCGATCATCCGCGCTGCGGTCACCCAGGGCGAGCGCTCCCAGCTGGTCGAGCTGGAGCTCAACCCGGGCCGGGGCAATCGTGCCCGTATCAACAGGTCCTCGCAGGTCAGGCCGCGTGACGTCCTGGGGATCGTACGGACCGTGCTGTTCGCTCCGGAGGATCTGGCCCTGGTCAAGGGTGATCCCGGGGAGCGCCGGCGCTTCCTCGACGAGCTGATCACGGCGCGCGCGCCGCGCATGGCGGGTGTGCGCTCCGACTACGAGCGGGTGCTCAAGCAGCGCAACACCCTGCTGAAGTCCGCCGCGATGGCACGGCGGCACGGCGGCCGTGGCATGGACCTGTCGACGCTGGACGTGTGGGACCAGCATCTGGCGCGGGCGGGCGCCGAGTTGCTGGCGCAGCGGCTGGATCTGATCGCCGTACTGCAGCCGCTGGCAGACAAGGCGTACGAGCAGCTGGCGCCGGGTGGCGGACCGATTCTGCTGGAGTACCGGCCGTCCGCGCCGGGCCCCGGGCACACCCGTGAGGAGCTGTACGAGCAGCTGATCTCCGCGCTCGCGGAGGTGCGCAAGCAGGAGATCGAGCGGGGTGTGACGTTGGTCGGGCCGCACCGGGACGAGCTGCTGCTCAAGCTCGGCGATCTGCCGGCGAAGGGGTACGCGAGTCACGGGGAGTCCTGGTCCTACGCGCTGGCCCTGCGGCTGGCCTCGTACGACCTGCTGCGGGCCGAGGGGAACGAGCCGGTGCTCGTCCTCGACGACGTCTTCGCGGAGCTGGACGCGCGGCGCCGGGAGCGGCTCGCGGAGCTGGTGGCCCCGGGCGAGCAGGTGCTGGTGACGGCCGCGGTGGACGACGACGTGCCGGCGGTGCTGGCGGGGGTCCGGTACGCGGTCGCGGGGGGTTCGGTGGAGAGGCTGTGAGGTCGTGAGCGAGAACGAGAGCCCCCAGGCACAGATCCCTCAGGCCGAGATTCCGCAGGCCCCCAAGGCGGCGGAGCCGTCGGGCGTGGATCTCGCGCGGGTCGCGCTGCGTGCGGCGAAGGAACAGGCGAAGGCGCGGGGCGCCGCGGCGCAGCAGAAGAAGCAGGCCCGGCGGGGCGGTGGGCTGCGCTCGGGCGCCCACGCCGACGGGCGCGACCCGGTCGGGCTCGGCGCCGCGATCAACCGGCTCATCACCGAGCGCGGCTGGGAGACGCCGGCGGCGGTGGGCGGGGTCATGGGGCGCTGGCCGCAGATCGTGGGCGAGGACCTGGCGAACCACTGCGTACCGCTGAAGTACGACGAGGCGCCGGAGGAGCGGGTGCTGACCGTGCAGTGCGACTCGACGGCGTGGGCGACGCAGCTTCGGCTGTTGGCGCCGAGGCTGGTGGCGCGACTGAACGAGGACCTGGGGCACGGGACGGTGCGGGTGATCAAGGTCTTGGGGCCGGGGGCGCCGCGGCGGGGGTACGGGCCGCTTCGGGCGCCGGGGTCCGTGGGGCCCGGGGACACGTACGGCTAGAGCGCCGGGCGGTGGCCGGTGGCACGCGCGCGTGGTGCGGATCCGGGCGAAGGGCACCGGTCTCGTGCGTTGTGCCCACCCTCCCCAAGACTCCGTCCGGGGGACCCCCACGCCCCTGCGGAACGTATGCCCACAACGGGGCCGCGTGGGTAGGCACGCCCCCTGCGGAACCTATGCCCACAACGTGGGGAGGCGCGGGGAACGCCCCTGCGGCGGCGATGCCCACAGCGCGCTACGGCTCGAAGCGCTAGGTGGCCGTCAGAGCCCTTTGGAGCCCCTCCCCGGATATGGGGAGTCGTCTCGCTCCCGCTCAGGGCGGCACATGCGGACTCAGGTACCGGCAAACCCCCATACGTGTCAGCGCTACCGGTAGACTGATAGACAATCCCGCCACCCTGCGGAACATGTCGAACGACGCAGCCGCTCCCGTATGCCCGGAGAACGGCTTGTGCTGTGCCAGAAAGGGCGCTTCGTGGCCGATTCCGGCAACCCCAACGAGAACACTCCGTCCGCCAACGCTGCGTCGTACGACGCCAGCGCTATCACCGTCCTCGAGGGTCTGGACGCGGTCCGCAAGCGGCCCGGCATGTACATCGGCTCGACCGGTGAGCGTGGACTTCACCACCTGGTGCAGGAGGTCGTCGACAACTCCGTCGACGAGGCCCTCGCCGGGCACGCGGACACGATCGACGTCACGATCCTGGCCGACGGCGGCGTACGCTGCGTCGACAACGGCCGTGGCATCCCGGTGGACCTCCACCCCGTCGAGAAGAAGCCGGCCGTCGAGGTCGTGCTCACCGTCCTGCACGCGGGCGGCAAGTTCGGCGGCGGCGGCTACGCCGTCTCCGGTGGTCTGCACGGCGTGGGTGTCTCCGTCGTCAACGCGCTGTCCACCCGGCTCTCCGTCGACATCAAGCGCGACGGCCACCGCTGGACGCAGGACTACAAGCTCGGCGTGCCCACCGCGCCCCTCGCCAAGCACGAGGAGGTCGAGGACTCCGGCACGACCGTGACGTTCTGGGCCGACCCGGACGTCTTCGAGACCACCGAGTACTCCTTCGAGACGCTCGCGCGCCGCTTCCAGGAGATGGCCTTCCTCAACAAGGGCCTCACCCTGACCCTCACGGACGAGCGTGAGTCGGCCAAGGCGACGATGAACGCCGACGACCCCGACGCCGAGGCGGCGGAGGAGCAGCCGGCGCGGACGGTGAAGTACCACTACGAGGGCGGCATCGTCGACTTCGTGAAGTACCTCAACTCGCGCAAGGGTGAGCTGATCCACCCGACCGTGATCGACGTCGAGGCCGAGGACAAGGAGCGGATGCTCTCGGTCGAGATCGCGATGCAGTGGAACTCGCAGTACACGGAGGGTGTGTACTCCTTCGCGAACACGATCCACACGCACGAGGGCGGTACGCACGAGGAGGGCTTCAGGGCCGCGCTGACGGGCCTGGTCAACCGTTACGCCCGCGACAAGAAGCTGCTGCGCGAGAAGGACGAGAACCTCTCGGGCGAGGACATCCGCGAGGGTCTGACGGCGATCATCTCGGTCAAGCTGGGCGAGCCCCAGTTCGAGGGCCAGACGAAGACCAAGCTGGGCAACACGGAGGCGAAGACCTTCGTGCAGAAGGTCGTCCACGAGCACCTGACGGACTGGTTCGACCGGAACCCGAACGAGGCGGCGGACATCGTCCGCAAGTCGATCCAGGCGGCCACCGCGCGCGTGGCGGCCCGCAAGGCGCGCGACCTGACCCGTCGTAAGGGCCTGCTGGAGTCGGCGTCCCTGCCGGGCAAGCTGAGCGACTGCCAGTCGAACGACCCGACCAAGTGCGAGATCTTCATCGTCGAGGGTGACTCGGCCGGTGGCTCGGCCAAGTCCGGTCGTAACCCGATGTACCAGGCCATCCTGCCGATCCGCGGCAAGATCCTGAACGTCGAGAAGGCGCGGATCGACAAGATCCTTCAGAACACCGAGGTCCAGGCGCTGATCTCGGCCTTCGGCACCGGAGTCCACGAGGACTTCGACATCGAGAAGCTCCGCTATCACAAGATCATTCTGATGGCGGACGCCGACGTCGACGGCCAGCACATCAACACCCTGCTGTTGACCTTCCTCTTCCGCTTCATGCGTCCGCTGGTCGAGGCCGGTCACGTCTACCTCTCCCGCCCGCCGCTCTACAAGATCAAGTGGGGCCGGGACGACTTCGAGTACGCGTACTCGGACCGTGAGCGGGACGCGCTCGTCGAGCTGGGCAAGCAGAACGGCAAGCGGATCAGGGAAGACTCGATCCAGCGCTTCAAGGGTCTGGGCGAGATGAACGCCGAGGAGCTGCGCGTCACCACCATGGACCAGGACCACCGTGTCCTCGGCCAGGTGACCCTGGACGACGCGGCCCAGGCGGACGACCTGTTCTCGGTGCTGATGGGTGAGGACGTCGAGGCCCGGCGTTCGTTCATCCAGCGCAACGCCAAGGACGTTCGCTTCCTCGACATCTGAGTCGGTCTCAGCTGACCGTACGAAAGGACTGACGACCAGCAATGGCCGACGAGAACCCCCCTGTGACGACCGAAGAAGAAGAGCCGGTGATGCGGATCGAGCCCGTCGGGCTCGAGACCGAGATGCAGCGCTCGTACCTCGACTACGCGATGTCCGTCATCGTGTCGCGTGCGCTGCCCGACGTGCGGGACGGCCTCAAGCCCGTCCACCGCCGCGTGCTGTACGCGATGTACGACGGCGGCTACCGGCCCGAGAAGGGCTTCTACAAGTGCGCCCGCGTCGTCGGCGACGTCATGGGTACGTACCACCCGCACGGCGACTCCTCCATCTACGACGCACTCGTCCGCCTCGCCCAGCCCTGGTCGATGCGGCTGCCGCTGGTGGACTCCAACGGCAACTTCGGTTCCCCGGGCAACGACCCGGCCGCCGCCATGCGGTACACCGAGTGCAAGATGATGCCGCTGGCCATGGAGATGCTCCGGGACATCGACGAGGAGACCGTCGACTTCCAGGACAACTACGACGGCCGTAACCAGGAGCCGACGGTCCTGCCGGCGCGCTTCCCGAACCTGCTGGTCAACGGCTCGGCCGGCATCGCGGTCGGTATGGCGACCAACATCCCGCCGCACAACCTGCGCGAGGTCGCGGCCGGCGCCCAGTGGGCGCTGGAGCACCCGGAGGCCACGCACGAGGAGCTGCTCGACGCGCTCATCGAGCGGATCAAGGGCCCGGACTTCCCGACCGGCGCGCTGGTCGTGGGCCGTAAGGGCATCGAGGAGGCGTACCGCACCGGTCGTGGCTCCATCACGATGCGCGCGGTCGTCGAGGTCGAGGAGATCCAGAACCGCCAGTGCCTGGTGGTCACGGAGCTTCCGTACCAGACCAACCCGGACAACCTCGCGCAGAAGATCGCCGACCTGGTGAAGGACGGCAAGATCGGCGGCATCGCCGACGTCCGCGACGAGACCTCGTCCCGTACCGGCCAGCGGCTCGTCATCGTGCTCAAGCGCGACGCCGTCGCCAAGGTCGTCCTCAACAACCTGTACAAGCACACCGACCTGCAGACGAACTTCGGCGCGAACATGCTGGCGCTCGTCGACGGTGTGCCGCGCACGCTCTCCCTGGACGCGTTCATCCGCCACTGGGTGACGCACCAGATCGAGGTCATCGTGCGCCGGACCCGCTTCCGGCTGCGCAAGGCCGAGGAGCGCGCACACATCCTGCGCGGTCTGCTCAAGGCGCTTGACGCGATCGACGAGGTCATCGCGCTCATCCGGCGCAGCGACACGGTCGAGGTCGCGCGCGAGGGCCTGAGGGGTCTGCTGCAGATCGACGAGATCCAGGCCAACGCCATCCTCGAGATGCAGCTGCGCCGGCTCGCCGCCCTGGAGCGCCAGAAGATCGTCGCCGAGCACGACGAGCTCCAGGCGAAGATCAACGAGTACAACGCGATCCTCGCCTCCGAGGAGCGGCAGCGTCAGATCGTCAGCGAGGAGCTGGCGCTGCTCGTCGAGAAGTTCGGCGACGACCGCCGCTCCAAGCTGGTGCCCTTCGACGGTGACATGTCCATCGAGGACCTGATCGCCGAGGAGGACATCGTCGTCACCATCACGCGTGGCGGCTATGTGAAGCGGACGAAGACCGAGGACTACCGCTCGCAGAAGCGCGGCGGCAAGGGCGTGCGCGGTACGAAGCTGAAGCAGGACGACATCGTCGACCACTTCTTCGTCTCCACGACCCACCACTGGCTGCTCTTCTTCACCAACAAGGGCCGGGTCTACCGGGCCAAGGCGTACGAGCTTCCGGACGCCGGCCGGGACGCGCGCGGCCAGCACGTCGCCAACCTGCTGGCCTTCCAGCCGGACGAGCAGATCGCGGAGATCCTGGCGATCCGCGACTACGAGGCCGCGCCGTACCTGGTGCTCGCCACCAAGGGCGGTCTCGTGAAGAAGACCGCGCTGAAGGACTACGACTCGCCGCGTTCCGGTGGTGTCATCGCGATCAACCTCCGGGAGACCGAGGACGGCAGCGACGACGAGCTGATCGGCGCCGAGCTGGTGTCGGCGGAGGACGATCTGCTGCTCATCAGCAAGAAGGCGCAGTCGATCCGGTTCACCGCGACGGACGACGCGCTTCGTCCGATGGGACGAGCGACGTCCGGCGTCAAGGGGATGAGTTTCCGCGACGGCGACGAACTGCTCTCGATGAATGTCGTCCGGCCGGGTACGTTCGTCTTCACCGCCACCGACGGTGGGTACGCGAAGCGGACCAACGTCGACGAGTACCGCGTCCAGGGTCGCGGTGGCCTCGGTATCAAGGCCGCCAAGATCGTGGAGGACCGCGGCTCGCTCGTGGGTGCGCTGGTGGTCGAGGAGACGGACGAGATCCTCGCCATCACGCTGTCCGGCGGTGTGATTCGTACGCGAGTCAACGAAGTCAGGGAGACCGGCCGTGACACCATGGGCGTCCAGCTGATCAACCTGGGCAAGCGCGATGCCGTCGTCGGCATCGCACGGAACGCCGAGGCGGGCAGCGAGGCCGAAGAGGTCGAAGCTGCCGCGGACGGCGATGGCGTCGAGGCCGCGACCGCGGTCGAGGCAGCCGAGGGCACCCAGCCCTCGGCCGGGGAGCACGAGGAGTAGAGCGTGAGTGGAGCCACGGGCGCCGGTTCGGCAGCTGCCGGAGCTTCTGCTGGTGCTGGAACGAACGGTGCCCGTGGTTCCGCCACGGACTCCCAGGGGGTTGCGGTGACGGACACCCGAGGGCCCAAGCCCTCGTACGAGACGTACAACGGGCCGCTGCCCGGCGAACGCGCGGGAGCGCAGCAGCCGAGCGGGCCCTACCACCCGCCGCAGGCGTACGGCGCTCAGGCGCCGGCCGCCGGCACGGGTGGCCAGAACACCGGCGCGGTGCGCCGTCCGCGCACAGGGGCCCGCACCACGCCCCGTACGCGCAAGGCACGGCTGCGGGTGGCCAAGGCCGACCCGTGGTCGGTCATGAAGGTGAGCTTCCTGCTCTCCATCGCGCTGGGTGTCTGTACGGTCGTGGCCGCCTCGGTGCTGTGGATGGTCATGGACGCCATGGGCGTCTTCTCGACCGTCGGCGGCACGATCAGCGAGGCGACGGGCTCGAACGAGTCCAACGGCTTCGACCTGCAGTCGTTCCTCTCGCTGCCGCGGGTGCTCATGTTCACCTCGGTGATTGCCGTGATCGACGTGGTCCTGATGACCGCGCTGGCGACCCTCGGGGCGTTCATCTACAACCTGTCCGCCGGTTTCGTGGGCGGCGTGGAGCTGACGCTGGCCGAGGACGAGTAGCGCCGAGGTGGGGGCCGAGGAACCGATTTTGGGACTGGCCCCCACGTGCGCTAATCTTCAGGAGTCAGCGCGCGGGACACACACCGCAGAGCGCGGCGGGGCTATAGCTCAGTTGGTTAGAGCGCATCCCTGATAAGGATGAGGCCACAGGTTCAAATCCTGTTAGCCCCACAGCATTGATCGGCCCGGACGGTTCACCCGTTCGGGCCGATTGCTTTTCACGCCACAGGCCCGGCCTAGGTCACCGATCGGTATCGGTCGGTGTGTAGAGTGGGCGTCAGAAGTCTCCTACGTCAACGAAAGACGAGGTCGCGCGGTGAAGAAGCTTCTCCTGGTCGCACTGGCCGCCATCGGCGGGCTCCTCGTGTACCGCCAGATCCAGGCGGATCGCGCCGAGCAGGATCTGTGGACGGAGGCGACCGACTCCGTGCCCGCAGGTTCGGGTGTGTGAGTCGCAGATTGTCTGAGGGCGAAGCCCCGGCCGAGTTCGAGCGGCCGGGGCTTCGCTCTGTTTCAGGACCGTGACGCCGTCCCTCTTGAGTTCGCCTACGCAAATCACTAGGTTGCGAGAGCAAAGTTGAGTGATCGCGGTCAAGGGGGCAGTGGCATGAGAGTGCGACGTACAGCGGCCGGCTGGGTGGTGGGGGCGTTGCTCGCCCTGCTGCTCGCGCCGGCACCGGGAGCGGCCGCGGCGGAGGGGGAGGCGTCCGGGGCCGGCAGCCTGGTGATGGTGCTCGACTCGTCCGGTTCCATGGGCGACGACGACGGCTCGGGACGTACGAGGATGGAGGCGGCGCGCACCGCCGTCGGGACCGTCGTCGACGGCCTGCCCGACGGGCATCCCACCGGACTGCGGGTCTACGGCGCCGACCGGCCCCAGGGATGCACGGACACCCGGCTCGTCCGGCCCGTCGCACCGCTGGACCGGGTCGGGCTCAAGGCCGCCGTCGCGGCGCTGAAGCCCACCGGGGACACCCCCATCGGACTCTCCCTCCAGAAGGCCGCCGAGGACCTCCCCGAGCCCTCCGGCGGAACGATCGCCACGCGCACGACCCTGCTGATCTCCGACGGCGAGGACACCTGCGGCACCCCCAAGCCCTGCGAGGCCGCCGCACAGCTCGCCAAGGACGGCATCGGACTGCGGATCGACACCGTCGGCTTCCAGGTGAAGGGCGCGGCGCGCAAGCAGCTGGAGTGCATCGCCGAGGCGGGCAACGGCCGTTACTACGACGCGCCCGACGCCGACGCACTCGCCCGCCAGCTCCAGCGGGCCGCGCGGCTCTCGGCGGACGGCTACCGGCTGCGGGGCAAGCAGATCGCGGGCACTCCGACGAGCGACCGGGCGCCCGGACTCGTACCGGGGCAGTACCTGGACACCATCGGGCCCGGTGAGAAGCGGTATTACGCCGTCGACCTGGACGACGTCTCCACGGTGGACCTCTCGGCGACGGCCGTGCCGCAGCCCGGAGCGGCCGTGGACACCGTCGACAAGCTGAGCACCGGCCTCGTCTACGCCCACGCCGGCGGTGAGGGCAACTGCGCGACCGACAGCGAGATCTTCCACCAGAACGAGGGAGCCGTCCCGCTCACCTCGGCCGTCTCCCGCATCCCCACCGAGAAGCGGTACTCGACCTGCGACAAGGCGGGCCGCTACTGGTTCGTCGTCGAGCGCACCAGCAAGCCCGCCTCCGACGCGGCCCGCTGGCCACTGGAGCTGGTCCTCGGCGCCGAGGAGCCGCTGCGCGCCGGAGTCACCCCGGCGCAGTCGCAGCCGGAGTACGGAGCCGGCGGCAAGGAGGCCGTCCTGCCCACCGGCGATCCGAAGGACGTCCGCGGCGGGACCGGCTTCAACGACGCCCGGGAACTCGGGCGGGGCGTGTGGCGCGACCGGCTCCTGCCCTCGCAGACCCTCTGGTACAAGGTGCCGGTCGGCTGGGGACAGCAACTGCGCTACGACGTCGAGTTCGCCAACGAACCGACCGTCGACGGCTCTTCGTCGGTGAGGTCGTACGGCGGCACGCAGGTCTACACGCCCGCCCGCCGGTCCGTCGGCGGCGGAACCGGCGAGTTCGGCTCCCAGACCACGTACGACGGCCGTCCCACCGCGCTGAGCATGGGCACGGTGCCTGTCGCCTGGACCAACCGGTACGAGAGCAACCCCAACGTCGTCCCGGTGCACACCACCGGCGGCTTCTACATCGCCGTCACGCTCGGCGCCGAGGCAGCCGAGATCGCCCGGAACCCGCAGATCGCCATGGTCCTGCGGATCGCGGTCCTCGGTGAGGAGCTGACCGGGCCGGAGCACGGCGCGGCGCCGGTGGCCGGAAAGACCGACAAGCAGGGCGAATCGTCCGCGCACGCAGACAGCGGAGGGACGGGCGGGGCAGGATGGACCGTCACCGGGGCCGCCGGGGCGGCGGGAGGCGCCGTCGTACTGATCGCGGCGGCGGTGTTCGTTGTGAAGCGGGTACGGGGCGGGACGGCTACGGACACGAGGAGAGGCGCGTGAACAGGCGCGTGAAGAGGCAGCACGGGAGGATGCGGGCGGCCGGGTCCCTGGTCGCGGCGGCGGGTGCGGCGGCGGTGTTCACGGCCGCGGTGCTGCCGGGCGCGGCATGGGCGGCCGGCGAGGACCCGTACGCCTTCGACGGTGGCGCCACGCAGGTCAAGGGCGCCGCATCCAGCCTGGACGCCCAGCAGTTGAAGGCCGGTCAGAGCTACCGCGACAGCATCAAGAAGGACGGCAAGCTCTACTACCGGGTCGATCTGGACGCGAAGCAGAACGCGTACGTGTCGGTCGTCGCCGTCCCCAAGGCCGGCGGCAAGGTGGAGTACGGCGACGGCATCAAGGTCAGCCTGCAGGACGGCTCCAACGCGCAGTGCGGCTACCAGGACGCGGCGTTCGGGTCCGCCGGGTTCACCCGGCCCATCACCGCGTACGCCCACCGCACGATCGAGGCCGACAGTTCGACCTGTCAGCAGGCGGGCGCCTACTACGTGCTGGTCGAGCGGACCTCCAAGGCCGTCTCCACGCCCGACGACTGGGCACTGGAGATCCGGTACCTCACCGAGCCCGGGGTGAAGCAGACCGGGCCCACCGAGCTGCCCGACAACTGGCCCTCCTCCTCGCCCCCGCCGCCCGCCGGCGGCCCGCAGAAGCGGCAGGGGGCCGCGGGCTTCCACGACGCCACCTCGCTGAAGCAGGGCGAGTGGCGTGCCGACATCAAGCCCGGGCAGACGCTCTTCTACCGGGTGCCCGTCGACTGGGGGCAGCAGCTCTTCGCCACCGCGGAGCTCGGCAGCAGCCCCTCGGGCGCCACGACGTACGTGAGCAACGCGCTGGTCCTGTCGCTCGACAACCCGGCCCGCGGCCATGTCGACGAGGACACCGTCAGCTACGACGGCAAGCAGGTGACGCTCGCGCTCGACCCGCACCGGCCGGTCGCGTTCGAGAACCGTTACTCCTCCAACAGCTACACGAACGCGTTGCGGTTCGCGGGCTGGTACTACCTGTCGGCCACGCTCAGCCCGGAGGTCGCCAAGGAGTACGGGGACAAGCCGGTGCCGCTGACCCTGCGGGTGAACGTCACCGGCACGGCGGAGGCGGGTCCCGCGTACGACGGGGACGCCGGCGCCTTCAAGGTCACCGACGACGACCGGGACGCGGCGGCCAGCGGTGCGAGCGGGCCGCAGGCGCAGAAGAGCGACAGCATGGCCCTGGTCGCGGCGGCCGGGATCGGCGCCGGAACCGTACTGATCGTCGGGCTCGGCCTGTGGACGCTCGCGGGACGGCGCCGGGCGGCGCGGGCGGCGCCGCAGGACGGGCCGCCGCAGTTCGGACCGCCGACGGCCTGGTAGCGGGCAGGGGGCGGGCCCCCTGCCCGCCGGGGCAGGGCCGTGCGGCCCGCCCGGTCAGGTCTGGGTGAGGGCCCAGATGCCGACGGCGAAGCAGATCAACGCGACGACGAGAACCGGGATCGCCACCTTCGGGGGCGGTCCCGGTCGCTTTGCCGGGGCCGGAGCCGGGGCCGAGGCCTGCGCCGGGGTGGCCGGAGCCGCCTGGGCGGGAACCTGATGGGCGTGAGCGGTGTATTGACGAGTGGAGGCTTGATCGAACGACACCGCGGCCGTCGGGGCCTGGGCGAAGTCCGGCGCGGCGGCGGGATGGGGGGAGGTCGTATGCGCGGAGGGGGCGGTGACCGGGGGCTGCGTGGGGGCGGCGACCGGCTGAGGGGGCGGGGACAGGTGGAAGCTGCCCGTCTCGGAGGGGCTCGGCATCGGCGCCGGCTGCTGTGGCTGGGCCTGTGCCTGTGCCTGTGCCTGTGCCTGCGGCTGTGGTTGTGCCTGCGGATGCGTAGGGGGCTGTACGGGTACGGAGGCGGGGGTGGCCGCGGGCTGGGCCGGGGCCTGAGCCTGGGTCTCCGGGCCGTTCGGGCCGAAACCGGCGGGCAGCGGGCCGATCTGGTCGAAGACCTCGACCGGCTCCTCGTCCGGGCGGGCCTCGGGCAGCATCTCGACCGCCGAGGTCAGCGCCTTGCGCACGCCCGTCGCCGTCTTGAAGCGGGCCTGTGGGTCCGGCTGGAGCAGGCCCGCGAGGACCTGCCACAGCGGCTCCGGAATGCCTTCCGGGGCTCCCGGGGTCCCGTGCGCCATGAAGTACTCGATCAGGGCACGGGAGTCGGGCTTCTGGCCCTGGAGCAGATAGAGCGCGACCAGACCGACCGCGAAGAGGTCGGCCGGGAAGTCCGGCTCCGCGCCCAGCATCTGCTCGGGAGCGAAATAACCGGGCGTCCCCACCACGTAGTTGGTCTCGGTCAGGCGGGGTTCGCCCTTGCGCATCGAGATGCCGAAATCGGACAGCCGCAGATGCGGCCGCCCGGTTCCGGTGACGTCGAGCAGGATGTTCGCCGGCTTGATGTCGCGGTGCACGACCCCCTCCGCGTGCACCGCGGCAAGTCCGGAGAGCAGCTGGTCCAGCAGGGTGCAGACGAAGCGCGGCGGCAGCGGACCGTAGTCCCCGATGACGTGCGCCAGAGACCCGCCG
Source organism: Streptomyces sp. NBC_01353 (assembly GCF_036237275.1). Classification (GTDB taxonomy): domain Bacteria; phylum Actinomycetota; class Actinomycetes; order Streptomycetales; family Streptomycetaceae; genus Streptomyces. Next base: position 4,441,815 of record NZ_CP108352.1, read on the forward strand.
GCCACCAGATCCATGGTGAACAGCACCTTGTCGTCGTCCGCGGCCCAGCTGGCCGGGGCGAGGACATGAGGGTGATCGATCCTGAGCGCCTGCTCCCGGACGAAGCGGAGCAGCGTGTGGGCGTCGCTCTGCTGGAGCACCTTGGCCGCCACATAGCGGCGGCGTCGATGGTCCCAGGCACGCCACACCGCGCCGACGCCACCGCGTCCGATCGGGTCGATCAGCTCGTACCGACCAGCGAAGACCTCACCCATTGCGCTGCGCCCGCTCCCCGTCGTGCCGTCTCGTTCTGCCGGGTGTGCCGAACCGGCTGCTCTACGTCAGTTCTGGTGCGACTCGTAGTGCGCGACCGCGTCCGCGGTGCGCCCTGCGCCGTACACCCGGAGGAACTCTGCCAGTTCCGGGTGGGCCGGGGCGAGGGAGTCCGCCGCATCGATGATGTCGCCGGCCGCCGCGACCGAGCGCAGCAGCGACTGGATCTCGCGGACCACGCGGCGCACGGTCGGCGCGCCCGAGCTGGTCGTGGTCTGGCTGGTGCCGGTCAGCACGGAGCCGCCCTGTGACTTCTTGATCTCGTCCATGCGGTCGGTGGCCTCGGCCGCGCTGACGCTGCCGTCCGCGACCAGCCCGGCGAGCTCCTGAAGGGCCTGGACACGCTGCACGACGGCCGGGTTGCCGATCTTGGCCCGCTGGCCGCTCATCAGCTGGGAGAGCATGGGCGCCGAAAGACCGAGCACGGCCGCGAGCCTTGCCTGATTGAGCCCGAGATCGTCGATCAGGCGACGGAAGAGCGCCCCCAGTGGCTCTCCGTACCAACTGCGCTGAAGCTCTCTGGCTCTTGCCGTGGCTTCCTGCTGCGCTGTGTCCATTGCTTCTCCCCATCCCTGCGGTTCGCCACTGCGAACCTCGATCAGCATCTTACGGAGCGTGGTCGCCGACGGGGAGTCCCAATCCTTTTGCGGGAAAGAGGGGGTGACCCGGTACTCTGTTCTCGTTCCGGGGCCTTAGCTCAGTTGGTAGAGCGCTGTCTTTGCATGGCAGATGTCAGGGGTTCGACTCCCCTAGGCTCCACCGGAATGGACCCCTCTGATCTGCGGAAACGCGGTCGGAGGGGTCTTTTTTCGTCCCGGCCTACGGCTTCGCCCTCGCCCCGGCCGGCCGGATGGGCCAGTACCAGGGCTTCTACGGCACCGGTGTCCCGGTCGCACGGACGCTGGGACCGCTGCTCGTCACCACGCTCCTGGTGACCTGAGGCGTGCCCGGCCGGCTGGTCCTCGGCGGGATCTTCCTGGCCGCCTCGGTGGCGACGACGCCCGCGGTCCGGTGGGCCGAGAAGGCGCGCGCAGGCGGCCGCCACCGACGAGGCCACGGAGCTCGTCGGCGCCCACTGAGCCGTACGGGTGGTGTTCATCGGAAGAACTGCGCGGTGACGGCGTCGCTCCGAGAAATCGAGGCGCCCGTCCACATCATGAGGAAGGTACGAAAAGCGCGCAAATCGAAATGCACCATCCGAGAACGTCACGAAAGCGAGGGGCCATGGCCACCGCCAAGGTCAAGCAGTTCTGGACCGCCTTCATCTCCGTACTCTTCGCCCTGCTCGCCTCCGTCGGCCTGGCGTCCACCGCCACCGCCGTACAGGCTCCCGCCGTCCAGCAGCCGGAGGAGCCGGCCTCGGCCGCCACCGCCGCTGCGCGCACGCAGGCCGTCGTACCGGCACAGCGGGCGGCGCATCAGTGGCCCGGGGTCCGCGACCGCTCCCTGCCGCCCACCATCAAGCAGCGCATCGGCGCAGAGGCGCACAACTCCTCGCCCTCCGTCCGCCACCTGCCCGCCGGCGCCCCGGACGAGTCCGTTCTCGCGGACCAGACGGAGCTGACGGACATCGCGCTCGCCGCGAAGGCGTAGGGCGCAGGGAGTTCGTGCTCCCCGTGCCCCACGACACACGCGAAACGCGGAGGCAGCCCGCGGTCAGCGACGCTCGTCGCGATCCGTATCGGTATCGGTTTCTGCCTCCTTGGCCTCCACCTCGGGATCGAGAGCTCCACTGCCGTCGACGGACGACAGCGGCGACGTACGGGACGACGGTTCCGACGCCTCCTCATCGACCTCGGTAGGAGCGGGCGGTTCCACCAGCCAGTCCGGGTTGGCCTGCTTGTCCCACCACTTCCAGGCGGCGAAGGCGCCGCCGAGCAGCACGCCGAGGGCCGCGAGCCCGATGGCGACGCGTCCGGCCTTGGCCCGACGCTCGTGCTTCCTCACGATCTTCCGAATCTCCTTCGGTGTCACCTGTCCGCGTAGCGCGGCCCAGGCGGCCACCGAACGCGACCCAGCCTCATCGAGGGCGGGACCGGTCGCGGCGACCGCGCTCTCGACACGCGGAACGGTGTAGTCGGCCGCCTGACGGGCGGCCTTGCGGGTGACGCTCGCGGCGCGTTGCGCGGCCTCGTCCACCCGCGGCGGTACATGGGGTGCGACATGGCACTTGTACTGCACACGAGCTTGCTTACGGGCCTGCTGAGCGGCCTTAGAGACTTTCGGCGCGAGCCGGACGCGCGCCTCGTGCGCATAGAGCGCGGCGTGGTCCTTGGCCGTGCCGGCGTACTGCGAGGCCTGGTCCTTGGCCGTGCTCGCATAGGGCGCCACCACTTCCGCGGCGTGCAGCACGCTGTCCTTGGCCGAATCGGTCGCGGCGCGCACGCTGTCCATCCGGGTCACGGGATCCTCCTCCTCGGTGGCGGTGTCGGTTTTTCGCCTTTCCACCCATTTCGAAATCATGCCTGCCCGATCGCGGTCCGGCATGTGGGGCGGGCATCCGGGGCATCCCCCTGTCTCTTCCGTGCGAGGATGCGATGCGCGTCAGTGGAGACTTACGGAAGGCGGACCGTGGCCGAGCAGCTCTACGCCACTCTCAAGACCAACCTGGGCGACATCGAGATTCGGCTGCTGCCGAACCACGCCCCGAAGACGGTCAGAAACTTCACCGAACTCGCCAAGGGCGAGCGGGAGTGGACGCACCCGGCCACCGGCAACGTCGCCGCGGACCGCCTGTACGACGGCACCGTCTTCCACCGGGTCATCGAGGGCTTCATGATCCAGGGCGGCGATCCGCTGGGGAACGGCACGGGCGGACCGGGGTACGAGTTCGCCGACGAGTTCCACCCGGAGCTCTTCTTCGACCGCCCCTATCTGCTGGCGATGGCCAACGCGGGCCCGGGCACGAACGGCTCGCAGTTCTTCATCACGGTCGGGGCCACGACCTGGCTGAACCGCAAGCACACCATCTTCGGCGAGGTCGTCGGCGCGGCGAGCAGGAAGGTCGTCGACACGATCGCCGCGACGCCGGTCAACGCCAACACCAAGCGCCCCCTCGACGACGTGGTCCTGGAGTCCGTCGTCATCGAGACGCGCTGACCGGGGGGACACGCTGACCGGACAGCCGGTCGGCCCTCCCGCCAGGGAACCTTTCCGCCCCGCTCATCCGTATCAGGAGGGCGGGGCGCTGCCTCGTCGCCCCATCTCCTCGGGAGGGATCTCCATGGAGCCGCAGTCCGGCCTGCCGCGCTGTTACCGCCACCCGGACGTCGAGACAGGCATCCGCTGCACCCGCTGTGAGAAGCCGATCTGCCCGCAGTGCATGGTCTCCGCCTCCGTCGGCTTCCAGTGCCCGGACTGCGTACGCAACGGCTCCGGCACGGGCCACGCCCCCGACGCCAACCAGCCCCGTACGCTCGCCGGCGGCCGGGTGGCGTCCGACGGGCGCCTGGTCACCAAGATCCTCATCGCGATCAACCTCGCCCTCTTCATCGCCGTCCAGGTGGCCGGAGACCGGGTCGTGGACGAGCTGGCGCTGATCGGCTACGCCTTCAGCCCGTCGCTCGCCGAGGTGGTCGGGGTCGCGGACGGCGAGTGGTATCGCTTGATCACCTCGACGGCTCTCCACCAGGAGGTCGCGCACTTCGTCTTCAACATGCTGGGGCTGTGGGTCATCGGCGGGATCGTGGAGCCGGAGCTCGGCCGGATCCGCTACGCCACGCTCTGTCTGCTCTCCGGACTCTCCGGCTCCGCGCTCGCCTTTCTGCTCTCCCCGGCGAACCAGCCCTCGCTGGGCGCCTCGGGCATCGTCTTCGGCCTGATCGGTGCCTGGGCGGTGCTCACCCGTCGCCAGCGGCTGGACATGCGGCCGGTGATCCTCTTCGTGGGCCTTTCGCTGCTGCTGACCTTCACCCGCCCCGGAATCTCCTGGGAGGCGCACATCGGCGGCCTCGTCGGCGGCGCCCTGGTCGCCTACGGACTGCTGCACGCGCCGAGGGCCCGGCGGAACGTCGTCCAGTACACGGCCTGTGCACTGGTGCTCCTCATCGACCTGGGTATGGTCCTCGCCCGCTCGGCCACGCTCACCTGAGCGACGGGGGCTGTGGACGAGCTTCCCGAAAAGCTTTCCCCAGAGTTATCCACAGCGAGTGGTGGATCTTGTGCATCTGGTGGAGAACGACTGCGCCCCTCACTCCTGAGCTGGGCTTTTCCAGCGGGAGTGAGGGGCGGGGTGCGCTTCCGGCAGGGGCGCCGCAGTCACACCGGCGTCAACCTGCCCTGGAGTTATCCACAGATCTTCGTAAGTTATCCAGTGCTGTGCACAACGCTGTGGATAAGTTCAGGGCAAGGCTTGACGGGCAGAGCGGGGAGAAGCTACTTCCACTGCGTGGAGACGCCGAACCCGGCCGCGATGAAGCCGAAGCCCACCACGATGTTCCAGTTGTTGATGGACTTCACCGGCAGCGTGCCGTCGGTGACGTAGAAGACGACGATCCACACCAGCCCGATCGCGAACAGTGCCAGCATCACGGGAGCCACCCAGCTGCGGTTGGTCAGCTTGATGTTGGTGGCCTGCTTGGCGGGCGGGGGCGTGAAGTCGGCCTTCTTGCGGATACGTGACTTCGGCACGAGGGACTCTCCTGTCGATGCGCTGCGTGACCGCGCAGGGAACTGTGGCTGGCGCCGGGGCGGGACGACTGTGACGTAGGAGGACCACTGCGTCCCCCGGGCGTCCGTTAGCGTAGTGGTTCCGCGGCACCGAAGGGGATCAGGGTACGTTGAGCAATTCCGCCGACACATCCCCCGGGCCGGGCCGAACCGCTGGGTGGCGCCCCGTCCGGGTGCTGACCGCTGCCGTCTTCGCCCTCGCCGGACTGATCTTCGTGACCAGTTTCAACACCGCGAAGGGCACCAACATCCGGACGGACGCCTCCCTGCTGAGGCTCTCCGACCTGATCGAGGAGCGCAGCCACAAGAACGCCGGCCTGGACGAGTCCACCGCCACCCTGCGCGGGCAGGTCGACGCCCTCGCCGCCCGCGACGACGGCTCCACCAGCGCCGAGGACGCCAAGCTGCGCGCCCTGGAGACGGCCGCCGGGACCGCCGAGATCTCGGGGCCCGGCCTGACCGTCACCCTCAACGACGCCCCGCCGAACGCCCAGGCCGCCCCCGGCTACCCCGAACCGCAGGCCAACGACCTCGTCATCCACCAGCAGGACCTCCAGGCCGTCGTCAACGCCCTGTGGAAGGGCGGCGCCCGGGGTATCCAGGTGATGGACCAGCGGCTCATCTCCACCAGCGCCGTGCGCTGCGTGGGCAACACCCTGATCCTCCAGGGCCGCGTCTACTCACCCCCGTACAAGATCACCGCTGTGGGCGACCGGGGGAAGCTGACCACGGCGCTCGCCGACGCGCCCGCCGTCCAGAACTACCAGCTGTACGTGAAGGCGTACGGGCTCGGCTGGAAAGTGAACGAGCACAGGGCGGTGACTCTTCCCGGCTACTCCGGCACAGTGGATCTCCACTACGCGAAGCCTGTGAGCTGACTGCGGGGAGGCCCGGCCGGTGGCGGTGCGACTGATCGTCAGAACGTTCAGCGAGCTGTGCATCACCGTCGGGACCGTGATCGTCCTCTTCGTCGTGTACGTGATGTTCTGGACCGGAGTCCAGGCCGAGAGCGCAACGGCCGGCCAGATCGACACCCTGGAACAGGAGTGGATCGACCGCCCCGTCCCCGGCACCACGGCGGCCGCACCGCCCCCGAAGGCCTACACGACCGGCAAGGGCATCGCCGTCATGTACATCCCCCGGCTCGGCAGGAACTGGGAGTGGCCCGTCCTGGAGGGCACCTCCACGGCCATCCTGAAGAAGGGGCTCGGCCACTACGCCGCCACCGCCCGCCTCGGCGAGACCGGCAACTTCTCCGTGGCAGGCCACCGGCGCACGTACGGAGATCCGTTCAAGGACTTCCCCCGCCTGCGCCCGGGTGACGCGGTCGTCCTCACCGACGGCACGACCTGGTACACCTACCGCGTCGCACGCACGCCCTACCGGACCGTCCCCACCGACATCGGCGTGATCGACCCCGTCCCCCGAAGGTCCGGATTCGACGGGCCCGGCCGCTATCTCACCCTCACCACCTGCGAGCCCGAGTGGGGCAGCAGCCACCGGCTGATCGCCTGGGCGCACCTGGACGCCACCCAGCCTGTGACGCAGGGCAAGCCACCGGCTTTGACCGGCTGACCCCTGACGGCCCCGATCCCCCGTACTCTGGTGCCCGTAACGAACGGAAGGGGCAGTGGACGTCATGTACGGCTGGATCTGGCGGCATCTGCCGGGCAACGCGTGGATCAGGGCGATCATCTCGCTCGTACTCGTCCTCGGGATCGTCTACGCGCTCTTCCAGTACGTGTTCCCCTGGGCGGAGCCGCTGCTTCCGTTCAACGATGTGACGGTGGACGGCCAGTGAGCGCGCGGATTCTCGTCGTCGACAACTACGACAGCTTCGTCTTCAACCTCGTTCAGTACCTCTACCAGCTCGGCGCCGAGTGCGAGGTGCTGCGCAACGACGAGGTCGAACTGAGCCACGCGCAGGACGGCTTCGACGGCGTCCTGCTCTCGCCCGGCCCCGGCGCGCCCGAACAGGCCGGTGTCTGCATCGAGATGGTCCGCCACTGCGCCACGACCGGCGTACCCGTCTTCGGCGTCTGCCTGGGGATGCAGTCGATGGCGGTGGCGTACGGCGGTGTCGTCGACCGCGCCCCCGAGCTGCTCCACGGCAAGACCTCGCTGGTCACGCACGAGGGCAAGGGCGTCTTCGCCGGCCTTCCTTCGCCGTTCACCGCCACGCGCTACCACTCGCTGGCCGCCGAGCCCGCGGCGCTGCCGGACGAGCTGGAGGTCACGGCACGCACGGACGACGGCATCATCATGGGGCTGCGCCACCGTGATCTGGCGGTCGAGGGCGTGCAGTTCCACCCCGAGTCGGTGCTCACCGAGCACGGCCACCTGATGCTCGCCAACTGGCTGGAGCAGTGCGGCGACAAGGGGGCGGTGGGCCGGTCGGCGGGGCTCGCGCCGGTGGTGGGCAAGGCCGTCGCGTGACGGAGGGGTCGCCGTGGTTCCGGGCGACGAATCCGCCGGACGAGCCGGGGCCGGGGGAGCCGACGCCGACGGCTTCGTACGAGGAGAGGGCGTACCAGGCCGCGCAGGGGTACGAGACGCCCGCGTATGAGGCGCATCAGCCGACCACGTACGAGACACCCGGGTACGAGACGCCTGCGTACGACGCGTCCGCGTACGACGGGTCCGGGCACGACGCGTCCGGGTACGAGACACCGGCGTACGAGACACCTGCGTACGAGCCGATACCCGAGCCTTCCGCCGTGCCGGCGCCCGAGCCGACTCCCGAGACGTCCTACGAGGAGCCGTACGAGGAGCCGTACGAGCCCCAGGACGAGCCGTACGACGAGACGATGGCCCTGCGGACCGTCGAGCCCGCCGCGGCCCCGCTCCCGGGCCCTGGCAGGGCCGAGCGCCGCAAGGCCGCAAAGGGACGTGGCCGCCGGGGAGCGACGCCGTCGGAGCCGTCGGAGACGTCCTCCGAGGCCCCCGCGGCCCCGCTCTCGCGCGTCGAGGCCCGCCGTGCCGCCAAGGCGCAGAAGGACAGCGTCGGGGTCGTCGCGAGCCGGGTCGTGGGCGAGCTGTTCATCACCTTCGGCGTGGTCATGCTGCTGTTCGTCACGTACCAGCTGTGGTGGACGAACGTCCTGGCCGGCCAGCAGGCCGACCAGGCCAAGGGACAGATAGAGGACTCCTGGTCCAAGGGCCGGGCGCCGGGCGCGTTCGAGCCGGGGCAGGGCTTCGCCATCATGTACATCCCCAAGCTGGACGTGGTCGTCCCGGTCGCCGAGGGCATCAGCAAGCCCAAGGTCCTGGACAGGGGCATGGTGGGCCACTACGCGGACGGCAGCCTGAAGACGGCGATGCCCGGCGACAAGCAGGGCAACTTCGCCGTGGCCGGGCACCGCAACACGCACGGCGAACCGTTCCGCTACATCAACCGGTTGGAGCCCGGCGACCCGATCGTCGTCGAGACCCAGGACGCGTACTACACATACGAGATGGCGAGCATCCTGCCCCAGACCGCGCCGTCGAACGTGTCGGTCATCGACCCCGTGCCGCAGCAGTCGGGCTTCAAGGGGCCGGGGCGGTACATCACGCTGACGACCTGTACGCCCGAATTCACCAGTACGTACCGCATGATCGTGTGGGGCAAGATGGTCGAGGAACGCCCGCGGAGCAAGGGAAAGCCGGACGCGCTCGTAGGCTGAGACCCACGACTCACGACCCCACACTCAGAACGGGACGACGCAGTGGCACGTGCGCGCAACCGGATCGCCGGAGTCATCAGTGTCTTCGGTGAACTCCTCATCACCGTGGGCCTGGTGCTCGGACTCTTCGTCGTCTACTCGCTGTGGTGGACGAACGTCCTCGCCGACCGCGCCGCCGGCCGCGACGGCGACCAGGTCCGCGACCAGTGGGCGGCGCAGGGCCCGGGCGCGCTGGACACCAAGGGCGGCATCGGCTTCCTGCACGTCCCGGCGATGGGCGACGACGAGATACTGGTCAAGAAGGGCACCGAGACCGAGACCCTGAACAACGGTGTCGCCGGCTACTACCTCGACCCGATCAAGTCGGCCCTCCCGCAGGACAAGCAGGGCAACTTCACGCTGGCCGCGCACCGGGACGGGCACGGGGCGAAGTTCCACAACATCCACAAGTTGAAGAACGGCGACTCGATCGTCTTCGAGTCCAAGGACACGTGGTTCGTCTACAAGGTCTACAAGACCCTGCCGGAGACGACGAAGTACAACGTGGACGTCCTCCAGCAGATCCCGAAGGAATCGGGCAGGACGCGGCCGGGCCGCTACATCACGCTGACGACGTGCACGCCGATGTACACCTCGGACTACCGCTACATCGTGTGGGGCGAGCTGGAACGCACGGAGAAGGTGGACGGGGCGCGGACGCCGCCGGCGGAGCTGCGGTAGGTCGCAAGCAACCCAGGTCGGCAGCGACCTGGGCCGGAAGCAACGGGGAGGGCCCCGGCATCCTCATGGATGCCGGGGCCCTCCCCGTACTGCGCTCGCCTGCGGTCGCTAGTCGAAGATGCCGCCGTTGTTGCCGAACATCTTCACGTTGATCGCCTGGTTGGGCTGGCCCACCGTGCCCGCCTGGACGTCCTGCTCCTTGATGCGGGCGTTGGGATCGCTCGAGCCGTCCACGCTGCCGAGCTGGTAGCCCGCCGCGGACAACTGGGCACGTGCCTGGTCCAGCGTCAGGCCGAAGAGGCTCGGAACGGGCTGCTGGGTCTGCTGCGGGCCCTTGGAGACCTTCAGCGTGATCTGGACGTCCTTGGGCTGCTGCGTCTGACCCTCGGGCGTCTGACCGGTGACCGTGCCGGCAGGCTGCTGCGAGTCCTCCTGCTGCTGGGCGATGTTGGTGAACCCGAGCGCGTTGAGCTGCTGGATCGCGACGTTCACGTCCCGTCCGATGACGTCCGGAAGCGGCGTCTGCTTCTTCTTCGCCACCGTGATCGTGACCTCGGAGTTCTGCTCCGCCTTGGTGCCGCCCTTCGGGTCCTGCTCCAGGACGCGGCCGACTTCCTCCTCGGACTCCTCGACCTTGATCTTGACCTTGAAGCCCTTGTCCTTGAGCTCCTGCTCCGCGGTCTCCTGGGACTTCTCGACGACGTCCGGGACCTCGATCTGCGGTGCGCCCTCGGAGACGATCACCGAGATCGTCTCGCCGACGTTCATCTTCGCCGTGCCGTCGGACACCGGATTCTGGCTGCAGATCTTGCCCGCGGGCTGCTCGCACCGCTCCGTACCCGCCTGAGCCACCTTGACCTGGGCGTTGGCCGCCAGGCCCTTGGCTTCATTCAGCGTGTGGCCGACAAACTGCGGCACGGGCACCTGGTCCGTGCCCTTCTTGCCGTCGAAGATCGACTGGCCGATCAGGATCGCGCCCACCAGCACCAGGATGCCCGCGAGCACCAGCAGGATCGTCGAGGTGTTCGACTTCTTCTGGCGGCGGCGGTCCGGGCGGTCGTCGTAGCCGTAGCCGCCGTCGTCCGGGTTCATCGGCGGAAGCATCGACGTCTGGCCCGCCGGGTCGGCCTGGCGCAGCGCCGTGGTCGGCTGGTCGTCCGACGCGTAGCCGCCGTATCCGCCGCCGTAGCCGCCTCCGTACCCGGCCGCGCCCATCGCCGCGGCCGCGGCGACCGGCTGCCCGTCGAGGCAGGCCTCGATGTCGGCACGCATCTCGTCCGCGGACTGGTAGCGGTAGTCGGGGTCCTTGACCAGCGCCTTCAGGACGATGGCGTCCATCGACGGCGTGATCTCGGGGTCGAAGTTGCTCGGCGGCTGCGGCTCCTCGCGTACGTGCTGGTACGCGACCGCGACCGGCGAGTCGCCGATGAACGGCGGCCGGACGGTCAGCAGCTCGTACAGCAGACAGCCGGTGGAGTACAGGTCGGAGCGGGCGTCGACCTGCTCGCCCTTGGCCTGCTCCGGGGAGAGGTACTGCGCCGTGCCGATGACGGCCGCGGTCTGGGTCATGGTCATGCCCGAGTCGCCCATGGCGCGCGCGATGCCGAAGTCCATGACCTTGACCTGACCGGTCCGCGTCAGCATGACGTTCGCCGGCTTGATGTCACGGTGCACGATGCCGGCGCGGTGCGAGTACTCCAGCGCCTGGAGGATGCCGACCGTCATCTCGAGCGTGCGTTCGGGCAGCAGCTTGCGCCCGGAGTGCAGCAGCTCGCGCAGGGTCGAGCCGTCGACGTACTCCATCACGATGTACGGGATGGAGACCCCGTCTACGTAGTCCTCGCCGGTGTCGTAGACAGCGACGATCGCCGGGTGGTTGAGCGAGGCGGCCGACTGGGCCTCACGGCGGAACCGGGCCTGGAAGGACGGGTCGCGGGCGAGGTCGGCCCGCAGCGTCTTCACGGCGACGGTGCGGCCGAGCCGGGTGTCGTGGGCGAGGTAGACCTCCGCCATGCCACCACGGCCGAGCACCGAGCCCAGCTCGTACCGGCCGCCGAGGCGACGCGGCTCTTCCATAACTGATCCAGCCCTCTCCGTCTGTCCCGACCGCACCCGTGTGTGGTCCGGCGGTGTGCTGTTCGCGCATACGCTACCGGCCACGGGAAGGGGTTCCGCCCGCAACCGGCACCTGATACCTGACCGGTACCTGGCCGGTGCCCGGCCGCAAGGTCAGCTCCTGGTCTTCAGTACCGCCTTCATGACGGCCTTGGCGATCGGGGCGGCGAGCCCGCCACCGCTGATGTCCTCACGGTCCGTGCCGGCGGAGTCCTCGACGATCACGGCGACCGCGACCGGCGAGCCCTGGTCGGTCTTGGCGTAGGAGATGAACCACGCGTAGGGGCGCTTGGCGTTCTTCTCGCCGTGCTGGGCCGTACCCGTCTTGCCGCCGACCTTCACGCCGTCCATGTTCAGGTCGGCCTTGCCGCCGGTGCCGTTGGAGACGACGTTCTCCATCATCTGCTGGAGCTTCTGCGCAGTCTCCGCCGAGACCGGGCGGCTCATCTCCTCCGGCTCGTTCTGCTTGATCACGTCGACGTTCGGGGACTCGAGCTTGTCGATCATGTACGGCTTCATCAGCTTGCCGTCATTGGCGATCGCGGCCGTGACCATCGCCATCTGGAGCGGGGTCGTCGCCGTGTTGAACTGGCCGATGGAGGAGAGCGCGTTGCCGCCGCGGTCCGACTTCTTGTCGTAGACGGAGGCGGCGGAGCGGACCGGGGTGAACTGCTCGGCGTTGAAACCGAACTTCTCGGCCGTCTCGACCATCTTGTCGCGACCGACGTCGTCGCCGAGCTTGGCGAAGACGGAGTTGCAGGAGACCTCCAGCGCCTGGTTCAGGCTGGCGTTCTCGCACCCGCTCGCGTGGTTGATCATGGGCTTGGTGGACAGCGGGATCTTGTACGGCTCCGGCGTGTCCGTCGGCGCGTCGATGTCGGTGACCTTGCCGCTCTCCAGCGCCGCGGCCGCCGTGACGACCTTGAAGACGGAGCCGGGCGGGTAGATCTCGCGCAGAGCCCGGTTCTGCTTGGGCTTGTTCTTGTCGTTCTCCAGCGCGATCCACGCCTTCTCGTCCTTCGCGGAGTAACCGGCGAAGGAGGAGGGGTCGTACGACGGGGTGGAGGCGAGCGCGAGGATCTTGCCGGTCTTCGGCTCGATGGCCACGACCGCGCCGGTCTTGTCTCCGAGCCCGTCGAAGGCGGCCTTCTGGGCGGCGCCGCTCAGCGTCGTGACGACGTTGCCGCCCTTCCTCTTGTCGCCCGTGAACATCGACAGGGTGCGGTCGAAGAAGAGCCGGTCGTCGTTGCCGGTGAGGATGCCGTCCTCGATCTTCTCGATCTGGTTGGCGTCGTACGCCTGCGAGGCGTACCCGGTCACCGGGGCCCACATGGGGCCGTCGAAGTAGGTCCGCTTGAACCGGTAGTACGGGTCCTGGGAGTCGACCGAGCCCGTGATCGGCTTGCCGTCCACGATGATGTTGCCGCGCTCGTTCGCGTACCGCTCGATCGTGACGCGCCGGTTCTTCGGGTGCGCGTTCAGCTCGTCGGCGCGGACGTACTGGATCCAGTTGTCGCGGAGCAGCAGGGCGAGGACCAGCAGGCCGCAGAAGATCGCGACCCGGCGCAGGGGCTTGTTCACGGTCGGACCACCTGGGTCATCTCGGCGTCGGGGGACGGGGCGGGGGCGGGCGCCGGGCGGCGCGCGGTGTCGCTGATCCGGATCAGGATGCCGATCAGGGCCCAGTTGGCGATGACGGACGAACCACCGTACGCGAGGAACGGCATGGTCATACCGGTCAGCGGGATGAGGCCCATCACACCGCCGGCGACGACGAAGACCTGGAGCGCGAAGGCGCCGGACAGGCCCATCGCGAGCAGCTTGCCGAAGGGGTCGCGGGCCGCGAGGGCCGTGCGGACACCCCGCTCGATGATCAGGCCGTACAGGAGCAGGAAGACCATGACGCCGGCCAGGCCGAGTTCCTCGCCGACGGTGGCGAAGATGAAGTCGGAGTTGGCGGCGAAGCCGATCAGGTCCGAGTTGCCCTGGCCGAGGCCGGTGCCGAGGATGCCGCCGGAGCCGAACGACATCAGCACCTGGGTCATCTGGTCACAGGCGGCGGCCATGTTGGAGCCCTCGGGCGCCGTCTTCAGGCACTCGAACGGGTCGAGCCAGGCGGCCACACGGGACTTGACGTGACCGGCCGTGGAGCCGACGACGACCGCACCCGCGGTCGACATCAGCAGACCCATGACGACCCAGCTGGTCCGCTCCGTCGCCACGTACAGCATGATCACGAACATGCCGAAGAACAGCAGCGACGTACCGAGGTCGTTCTCGAAGACCAGGATGAGAAGGCTGACGGCCCAGATCGTGAGGATCGGGCCGAGGTCACGGCCACGCGGCAGATAGAGGCCCATGAACCGACGGCTGGCCAGGGCCAGCGCGTCCCGTTTCACCATCAGATAGCCGGAGAAGAAGACCGCCAGGATGATCTTGGCGAACTCACCGGGCTGGATGGAGAAGCCGGCGACGCTGATCCAGATCTTGGCGCCGAAGACATCGGCACCGAGACCCGGCACCAGCGGCAGCAGCAGCAGCACGAGGGCCGCCACCATCGAGATGTACGTGTAGCGCTGGAGCACCCGGTGGTCCTTCAGGACCAGCAGCACACCCACGAACATCGCGACGGCGATCGCCGAGTACAGCATCTGGCTGGGCGCGTCCGGGGTGAACGTCTTGTACCGGGAGATGATGCGCGGCGACTGGTCCAGGCGCCAGATCAGCACCAGACCCATCCCGTTCAGCAGGGTCGCCAGCGGCAGCAGCAGCGGGTCCGCGTACGGCGCGAACTTGCGCACCACGAGGTGCGCGACGCCCGCGAGCAGGCCGAGGCCGAGCCCGTACCCGAGCATTCCCGCGGGCACCTTGCCGTCGATCGCCAGGCCGACGTTCAAATAGGCGAACACCGGGATGACGACGGCGAACGCCAGCAGCGCCAGCTCGGTGTTGCGGCGGCTCGGCGCCTCGATCGCGCCGATGGTGGTCGTGTTGGTGACAACGCTCATGGTGGTGAAAGGCCCCCTACGGGTGCTTACTGCTTGCCGCAGTTCGAGGCCAGCTTCTGCTCGTCCTCCGTGAGGGTGGGGCCCGGGGAGGGAGCGGCTGTGGTGGGCTTGGAGTCGGGGGTGGAACCGTCGGCGGGCGGCTTGCTCGCCTGGTCCGCGGCCTTGTCGGCGGCCTCACGGCGCTGCTCGGCCTTCTTGCAGGCCGAGGCCTGCGCCGAAAGCTCCGCGATCTTCGTCTGCGCCTTGCCGAGGCTGCCGCCGGCGATCGTGTCCTCGACCTGCTTGCGCTGGTACGCCGGCAAGTACTTGAGTTCGATCTCGGGGTGGTCCTTCTCCACCTCCGACAGCGAGACCCAGGCCAGGTCCTGGCTGATGCCCTGGTACAGCGCCACGTGCTCCTCGTTGGAGCCGACGTAGTACTGCGTCTGCGTCCAGCGGTAGCCGCCGTACGCGCCGCCGCCGAGCACGGCCAACGCCAGGATCAGGAAGAAGCTCCGCTTCAGCCACTTGCGGCCGCCGCGCTGCTTGGTGAAGTCCTCGTCGCTGTACGACCCGAACGAGCCCTGCGGGGGCATCCCGCCGTACCCGTGGTCGTCGCCGCTGCCGGGCGGACCGAAGCCGCCCGCCGGGGGCTGCTGGTGCGGCGCGGGGCGGCCGAGCCCGGAGGCACGGCCGGCCGGGGTCTGCATCGCCCCGCCGTCCGCGGGCTGCACCTGGTTCTCGGCGACCGCGCCGACGATCACCGGGGTGTCGCTGAGCTGACCGGCGAGCGTGTCACCGCCGTCGACGTCGAGGACGTCGGCCACGATCACCGTGATGTTGTCGGGACCACCGCCGCGCAGCGCGAGCTGGATCAGCTCCTGCACGGTCTCCTGCGGGCCCTGATAGCTGGCGAGGGTGTCCTCCATCGTCTGGTGGGAGACGACTCCGGACAGCCCGTCGGAACAGATCAGATACCGGTCGCCGGCCCGGACCTCACGGATCGACAGGTCGGGCTCGACATGGTCGCCGCTGCCCAGCGCCCGCATCAGCAGCGAGCGCTGCGGATGGGTCGTGGCCTCTTCCTCGGTGATCCGGCCCTCGTCGACGAGGCGCTGCACCCAGGTGTGGTCCTGCGTGATCTGCGTGAGCACGCCGTCGCGCAGCAGGTACGCCCGCGAGTCGCCGACGTGCACCAGGCCGAGGCGCTGGCCCGTCCACAGCAGGGCGGTGAGCGTCGTGCCCATGCCCTCCAGCTGGGGGTCCTCCTCGACCATCATCCGCAGCTGGTCGTTGGCACGCTGCACCGCCGCACCGAGCGAGGTGAGGATGTCCGAACTGGGGACGTCGTCGTCGAGGGTGACCAACGTCGAGATCACCTCGGAGGAGGCGACCTCACCGGCGGCCTGGCCGCCCATGCCGTCGGCGATGGCGAGCAGCCGGGGACCGGCGTAGCCGGAGTCCTCGTTGCCCTCGCGGATCATGCCTTTGTGCGACCCGGCGGCGAAGCGCAGTGACAGGCTCATGCGCACCTGCCCTGTCGACGTCGCCTCGGGGTACAGCCGGTCTCGAGCCACACTGCCCACCCTCCGGTCGGGAGCCCGTGCCGGGACACGGCCGGTACCCCACGGTCCGCCGCGCGGCCCACCGTGTGGACCACCTCGGCCCGCTCGCTCCGCTCGCTCATTGTCGTACTACTTCCGCAGCTCGATGACGGTCTTGCCGATGCGGATCGGCGCGCCCAGCGGAATCGGTGTGGCGGTGGTGAGGCGGGTCCGGTCGAGATACGTGCCGTTGGTGGACCCGAGATCCTCGACGATCCACTGGCCGTCCCGGTCCGGGTAGATCCTGGCATGGCGGCTGGACGCGTAGTCGTCGTCCAGCACGATCGTCGAATCGTGGGCACGCCCCAGCGTGATGGTCTGCCCCTGCAGGGCGACCGTCGTGCCGGTGAGGGTGCCCTCGGAGACGACGAGTTTGGTCGGGGCGCCGCGGCGCTGCCGCCCACCGCCCGCGTTCTGCTGCCCGCGCTGCTGAGGCGGCGCGGCCGCCTGCTGGCGCGGATTCTGCTGCGGACGGGCGTCCTGGCGGCGCGAACCGCGCTGCGTGACGCGCGTGCCGAACAGGTCGCTGCGGATGACCTGGACGGCCACGATCACGAACAGCCACAGAACGGCCAGGAAACCCAGCCGCATGACCGTCAGGGTCAGCTCTGACATTGCCCCCGCTTCACCCTTCGGCTTGCCGGTAAACGATGGTGGTGCTGCCCACGACGATCCGCGAGCCGTCGCGGAGCGTAGCGCGGGTGGTGTGCTGCCCGTCCACCACGATGCCGTTGGTGGATCCGAGATCCTGGATCGTCGAGGGCGTTCCGGTCCGGATCTCGCAGTGCCGGCGGGAGACGCCGGGATCGTCGATCCTCACGTCCGCGTCGGTGCTGCGGCCAAGGACCAGGGTCGGGCGAGAGATCTGATGGCGGGTGCCGTTGATCTCGATCCACCGGCGCACCTGGGCGCCGGAGGAAGGCATGGGGCCGGGGCCACCGGCGGTGGGACGGCCGGCGGCGGGCGCCTGGCCGGGGTGCGGAGCACCGGCGCCCGGCGGCGGGGCCGCGGGCATCGGCGGAGCACCGGCCGGCGGGTAGCCGTAACCACCCGGCGCGCGGCCCTGCGAGGGGCCGGCCGGGGCCTGCTGCGGTGCCGCGTGCTGTGACGAACTCGACGCGAGAGTGCGGCTGCGCACCCGGTACAGACCGGTGTCGAGGTCGTCGGCCTTCTCCAGGTGGACCTTGATCGGGCCCATGAAGGTGTAGCGCTGCTGCTTCGCGTAGTCCCTGACCAGGCCGGCGAGCTCGTCGCCGAGCTGACCCGAGTACGGGCTGAGGCGCTCGTAGTCCGGCGTGCTCAGCTCGACGATGAAGTCGTTGGGGACGACGGTCCGCTCGCGGTTCCAGATCGTCGCGTTGTTGTCGCACTCACGCTGGAGAGCGCCCGCGATCTCGACGGGCTGGACCTCGGACTTGAAGACCTTGGCGAAGGTGCCGTTGACCAGACCTTCGAGCCGCTGTTCGAAACGCTTCAGGACTCCCATGGGGCACCTCCTCCGTCGTTGTCGTCCTGGTACTGCTTACTGATCGTATCCACGCGTCGGGAAATCGGCTGGTTCCCCTTCTCTGCCCTGTGGACGAGTGTCACCTCTCACAGACCTTCCCCATGGATCGTAGAGGCGGCCTGTGGACAGTGTCCCGCACCCGGGGAGCGAGCAGCGGGACCGGTCGGGGCGGCGGGGGCGGTCCGCCCCGTTCCTCCCGTTACCCTTCGGCTCCTCGTTCACGCCGAGTGTCCCTCCTCTCTCTGTGGATCCGTACATCTGCCCCGGCGTCTGCCCGGCATCTGCGCCGGGATCTGTCCGGCCATCTGTCCCGGTCCGGGTCCCCGTCCGCCTCTGGTCCGGGTCCCATCTCCCCCTGTTCGTTCGAAGAGGGGGTCAAACAAACGGATGTGAATCCACGGTCTGCGACGTGCTAATCTTCAGATGTCGCCAGGCGATCGCACCGAAAGGTGAGGGAGCCCGGAGCACACCCAATGCGCGGGTGGCGGAATAGGCAGACGCGCTGGATTCAGGTTCCAGTGCCCGAAAGGGCGTGGGGGTTCAACTCCCCCCTCGCGCACCAGACGGAAGCCCCGTAGGTCATCGACCTACGGGGCTTTCGCGTGTTGTGGACGTCCGTGTACCGATCGGTGTCGGGCGGGCCGGTGAGTGAAACGTCTCGGCGTCGGGCGGGCGGCTGAGTGAAACTTCTCGGCGCCGGGCGGGCCGCTGGGGTGAGACGTTCGTCGCGGTGGGGAGCGACGAAAGAGAGCCGCGGTGCCGGGTGGGCGCTGCCTAGGGTGCGAGCGTGGACGCGACTTCGAAGAGCAGGGCCGGGATCGGCGCCGGTTGGACATGGTTCGCGACGCCCGGCATGTGGTCGCGGCGCAGGACCGCCGGCGAAGTGGTGCTCGCTGTCGTCATGGCGCTGCTGGCCGCCGGTACCGAGGAACTCCTCGGCGGCGAAGGATGGCAGCTCGCCGCAGTGGCCCTGGGCGCCGCGGTGCTGTCGCTGCTGCGCCGCCGGCTGCCCGCCACCACGCTCATCCTCACCGGCGGCCTCGCGCCCCTCGTCCCCGGCTTCCTGGTGCTGCTGATCCTCGTCGGCTGGTCGGCCGGCCGGTACATCGCCGGTGCCGGACGGGCGTTGATCGCCTTCACCGTCGCGTACGTACTGAACATCGCCGCGTCCCTGCTGGACGTCTGGGACCTGCACCGCTCCCTGACCGTCGTGTTCATGTCCACGCTGTACTACCTGGGGACGACGCTGGCACCCGGCCTCGCCAACCGGTACTGGACGCAGCGCCGGACCCTGCTGCACGCGCTGCAGGAGCGCAACGCCCAACTGCTGCGGGAACGCGTGATGGTCGCCTCGTCGGCCCGGCTCCGGGAACGGCAGCGCATCGCCCAGGACATGCACGACAGCCTCGGACACCAACTCGCCCTGATCTCCGTGCACACCGGAGCCCTCGAGGTCGACCGGGAGCTGACCGACCGGCAGCGCGAGGCGGTCGGGGTCCTGCGCAACGCGTCGGTGACCGCGATGCACGAACTGCGCGAGGTCGTCGGCATCCTGCGCGACGGCATCGAGGCCCCGACGGAGGCGCTCACGGCGCCGGTACGGGCCGGCGACGAATCGGGACGGGCGGCACGGGGGACCGCCGGTATCGAGGGGCTCGTCGAGGCGGCACGGGCCGCCGGGAACAAGGTGGAGCTACGGCGGCTCGGGGAGTACCAGCCCCTCCCGCCGGCCGCCGACCACGCCGCGTACAGGATCGTCCAGGAGGCACTCACCAACGCCTACAAGTACGCGCCGGGGGCACCGATCGACGTCGAGGTGCGGTACGAGCCGGACTCCTTCGTCGTCGAGATCGGCAACGAGCCGGTCACCGACCCGCCGCGGGACGTGGTGAGCGGCGGGCAGGGGCTGACCGGGCTGCACGAGCGGGCCCGGCTCGTCGGCGGCATGGTCCACGCGGGCCCGGCCGACGGCGGCGGGTTCCGGGTCGCCGGCGTACTCCCGTACGGGGTGGTCGACGCAGCGCCTCTGGTCGAAACAGCGCCTTTGGTCGATGCGGCCGACGACTTCCGGCAGCAGTCGACGCGGCCCCTGGTCGGCGACCTTGGTCCGGTCACGGGCGGACCGGCCGACCGGACGTTCACGGAACGGGAGCTGGCGATGGCGACGCGCGGGGGCAGGAGCACGGGTGGCGGGATCGCGCTGGGATGCGGGATCGCGTTCGCTGCGCTGGTTCTCCTGCTGGTGGCAGGGGGCTTCGGCATCTACTTCCTGATGGGGTCGATGCGCGAGGGCATGATCGACCCCGCCGAGTACGACAAGGTCAAGGTCGGCGCGGCCGAGCAGGAGGTGCGCGACCAGCTGCCCTCCGGCGACACCATCGCCACCACCGGGCTGCACGGCAAGGGCCCCGAGGAGCCCGAGGGTTCGAAGTGCCTGGTCCTCATGTCCTCGGAGGTCGGCAACGACATGGAGACCGAGCCGGTTTTCCGGTTCTGCTTCAAGGACGGCAAGCTGATCGAGAAGAAGTCGTACGAGGTCAAGCGCTAACGCTGGCCCGCCCGAATCGGTAGCCGTTGGGGAGAAGCTGTGGCAGGGCAGCGCATCAGGGTCGTGATCGCCGATGACGAGCCGCTGATCAGGGCCGGGATCCGGATGATCCTCACCTCGGACCAGGACATCGAGGTGGTGGCGGAGGCCGCGAACGGGCGGGAGGCGGTCGAGCAGGCGCGCGCGCACACCGCAGACGTCGTCCTCCTCGACATCCAGATGCCGGTCCTCGACGGCCTCTCCGCACTGCCCGAACTACGCCGGGCGGCACCCTCGACGAAGGTGATCGTGCTCACGACCTTCGGCGAACGGGAGAACGTCCTGCGGGCCCTGGAACACGGCGGCGCGGGCTTCCTGCTCAAGGACACGGCGCCGGCCGAGCTGATCCGGGCGGTACGGGCCGCGGCGGCGGGAGACGCCTACCTCTCGCCCGCCGCCACCCGGCACGTCGTGGAGAAGCTGGCCTCGGGGCGGGAAGTGGCCCGCGCCGAGCAGGCGAGGACGCGGGTGGCGGCGCTGAGCGAGAAGGAACGCGAGGTGCTCGCGCTGCTCGGGGAGGGGCTGTCCAACGCGGACGCCGGGCGGCGCCTGCACATGAGCGAGGCCACCGTGAAGACGTACGTCAGCCGGATCCTCGCCAAGCTGGGGTGCGAGAACCGGGTGCAGGCGGCGCTGCTGGCGCGCGACGCGGGGCTCTAGGGGCTTGTCGTGTGGGGGGCGGCGGGGCGGTCGGGGAGGGCCGTGGCGCTGTCGGGGAGGGTGGCGGCGCTGTCGGGGAGGGAGACAGGGCTGTCGGGGAGGGGGACGGGGCCGGCCGCGTTGTAGCGGAGCAGGTACGCGGCGAAGCGGGCGAGGTCCTCGGCCGACCAGTCCTTGAGGCGTTCCTGGTAGGCGGCGCGCCGGCTCGCCTGGGTGGAGGCGAGGATGCGGGTGCGCCCGCCTCCGTCGGGTGCAGCACCTGGACCCGGTGATCCTCCGGATCCGGCCGACGCTCGACCAGACCGAGCTTCTCCAGGCCGGCGACCTGGCGGCTGACCGTCGACTTGTCCAGCAGATAGTGGGCGGCGAGATCGGTGGCGCGGCAGCCCTGCTGGTCGACGGTGTGCGAGAGCACTCGGCGGACACCTCCTCGTCCTCACCCTGTGGTTCCTCGCCGGAGTCGCCCTCATGGCCGTCGCGGCGGTGGCCGAAGCCCGCCGACGGCCCGCCGCCCCACTCGCGCGGCAGGCGACGGAGGAGAACCTCGAGAAGGAGCTGGAAGAGGAACTCGAGGTGGAGCTGGAGGAGGCCGTCTGTGTCTGAGCGTTCGGACCCCCTGTTGTCCACAGGCCGTTGTCCACAGGGGAAGACGTGCCGCCGGACCCGGCGGTACCGTCATGCCCAGTTGATGTTGGACAGCGCCACACCAAGTCGGGGGAGGATGTCCCATGGGCGAGATCCGGGCAGTCGTACCGGAACAGCGAGGCACGGACAGCGGACGCGTTCCGCACGTGCCCGGGTTCGCACAGCGGGCGGCCGCAGGGGCGACGGACACACCCAAGGAAGAGGGCAAGGCACTGCGCGAGCGCGTCCCGCGCTCCACCCACAGCACGCTCACCCTCACCGATGACCGGCCCGACGCCGTCCGCGCCGTCGAGGAATCCAGCCGCGACCGCGTGAAGGAACTCGCACCGATACGCGTCGGCAGAATGGCCGCCAGCCCCTTCGCGTTCCTGCGCGGCTCCGCCGGACTCATGGCCCACGACCTCGTCGGCTCCCCCGTCACCGGCGTCGCCGCCCAGATATGCGGCGACGCCCACGCGGCCAACTTCGGCCTCTACGGGGACGCCCGCGGCCGCCTCGTCATCGACCTCAACGACTTCGACGAGACCGTCGTCGGCCCCTGGGAATGGGACCTCAAGCGACTCGCCACCTCCCTGGTGCTCGCCGGACGGGAAGCGGGAGCGAGCGAGGACACCTGCCGGGCCGCCGCCTTCGACACCGTCGGCGCCTACCGACGCACGATGCGCCTGCTCGCCAAGCTCCCCGCCCTCGACGCCTGGAACGCCATCGCCGACGAAGAACTCGTCTCCCACACCGACGCCCGCGACCTGCTCGGCACCCTCGAACGGGTCTCGGAGAAGGCCAGGAACAACACCAGCGCACGCTTCGCCGCCAAGTCGACCGAGTCCGTGACCGACGCCGACGGCGGAGGCCGGCGCTTCGTGGACGCACCGCCGGTACTGCGCCGCGTACCGGACCAGGAAGCGGCGGCGGTCGCCGCCTCCCTCGTTGACTACCTGGCCACCGTCTCCGAGGACCGGCTGCCGCTGCTCGCCCGGTACGCCGTCCACGATGTCGCCTTCCGCGTCGTCGGGACCGGCAGTGTCGGCACCCGCTCCTACGTCGTACTGCTCCTCGACCACCGGGGAGAGCCCCTGGTCCTCCAGGTGAAGGAGGCACGGCCCTCGGCCCTGCTCCCCCACCTCCCGGCCGTCGGCTTCACCGTCCCGGACCCGGGGCATGAAGGACGGCGTGTGGTCCTGGGACAGAAGCGAATGCAGGTCGTCAGCGACATCCTGCTCGGCTGGACCACCGTGCAGGGGCGCCCCTTCCAGGTGCGCCAGTTCCGCAACCGCAAGGGCAGCGTCGACCCGGCCGCTCTCACACCGGACCAGGTCGACGACTACGGCCGTATGACCGGCGCCCTGCTGGCCCGCGCGCACGCCCACAGCGCCGACCCGCGCCTGATAGCCGGCTACTGCGGAAAGAACGAGGAGCTCGACGAGGCGATCGCGGCCTTCGCCGTCGATTACGCCGACCGCACCACGGCGGACCACGCGGACCTGGTCACAGCGGTGAACAACGGCCGGGTAGCGGCCGAGCTCGGAGTATGACGGCCGACGCCTGCCCGACCACGGGCTGACGTCGCCGACGGGGGACGGGGGCGGGGGGAGGGGGGGGAGGGGCCCCGACGGGATCGTAGGCTGGTGGGGTGACGGACCGGAGCGAGGACGTGGGCGTGGACCAGGACGTGGACCCGGGCGCGGGTGCGAGCCCGGGTGGTGACGCCGGTGCGGAGCGGCCCGAGGCGCGGCTGGAGAAGGCCGTGCGGGTGGCCGAGCAGGCGCTGATCGAGTTCGAGATCGCGGTGGAGACGTTCCGGGTCGAGGTGGACAACTTCTCCCGGCTGCATCACCAGCGGCTCGGCCCGATGTACACCCGTCTCGACGAGCTGGACGCTCAGATCGCCGAGGCGCGGGCGGCCAGGACCGGGGATCCGGAGGATCTGCGGCGGGCGCAGGAGGCGCGGGCGGTCGTGATGCCGATGCCCGGCGTCGAGGAGCTCTTCCACGACTGGATCGACTCCGACGGGCTGTCTCCCGAGGCCGCCGCGATGCTGACCGAGCAGCCGGTGCAGCCGCCGAAGCGGGTCCGGCCCGGCGAGGAGGCCCGGAAGCTGTATCGCGAGCTTGCCCGGCAGGCCCACCCGGATCTGGCGCGGGACGAGGACGAGCGCAAGCGGCGCGATGCGTTCATCACACGGGTGAACGCCGCGTACGCGCGCGGTGACGTCGCGCTGCTGCGCGAGCTGTCCGCCGAGTGGGCCGCGGGTCCCGTGCCGGAGGAGGAGCGGCTCAGCGAGAGCGAGGAGCTGTACGCGCGCCTCGAGTGGCTGACGCAGCGCAAGGAGCTGTTGACGCTGGTGGCGCGGGAGCTGGAGGACAGCGCGATCGGCGCGATGCTGCGGATGGCGCCCGACGACCCGGACCACCTGCTGGAGGAGATCGCCGAGCAGCTGTTGGCGCAGGTGTCCGAGCGTGAGGCGGAGCTGGCCGCACTGGTGCAGTAGGTTTTTCGTCAGACCTCGGTTCTGAATGAGAGAAGGCCTGTCCCATGAACTTCGCCCCGCTGCCCTCGGTGGAAGCGGCCTCCGTGCCGGCCGATGCCCTGGTGCTGGATGTCCGGGAGGACGACGAGTGGGCGGCCGGTCATGTCGTGGACGCGTTGCATGTGCCGATGAGTGATTTCGTGGCGCGGTTCGGCGAGGTGACCGAGGCGGTGGCCGATGGCCGTCGCGCGTATGTGATGTGCCGGGTGGGTGGCCGTTCGGCGCAGGTCACGCAGTATCTGGTGCAGCAGGGGATCGACGCGGTGAACGTCGACGGCGGGATGCTCGCCTGGGACGGTGCCGGGCGGCCGGTCGTGGGGAACGACGGCAGCCCGGGCTTCGTCCTGTAGGGGGCGGCTCAGCCGAGGGGGTGGGTGGCCAGCAGGTCGCCGAGGGCTTCCTCGTGGGCGGCGGCGGGGCCGAGGGCGAGTTCGAGCTGTTTGGCCCAGGCGTGGTAGCGGTGCAGGGGGTAGTCGGTGTCGGCGCCGAAGCCTCCGTGGAGGTGTTGGGCGGTCTGTACGACGCGGCGGACGCCTTCGGATGCCCAGATCTTGGCGACGGCGATGTCCGCGGCGGGGGGCAGTGGTCCGCCGGCTCCGGTGCTGATGCGCCAGGCGGCCTGCCAGAGGGTGACTTCCATGGCGCGCAGGTCGATGTAGCGGTCGGCGGCCTGGACGGCGACGGCCTGGAAGGTGGCCACGGGGTGGCCGAACTGTTCTCGTTTGCCGGTGTACTGGCTCGTCATGGTGAGGACGTTCTCGCCGAGGCCGAGGGCGAGGGCGCAGGTTCCGGTGGCGAGGACGCCGCGTAGCCATTCCCAGGCGCCGTCGGTGTCGATGACGTCGGTGCTGTGGAGGCGTACGGAGTCGAGGTGGAGTTCGGCGAGGAGTTCGCCGCTCGTGGAGTACTGCTCGGCGAGGGTGAGGCCGTCGTGGGTGCGGGGGAGCAGCGCGAGGACGGTGTGTCCGTCGGTGGTGTGGGCGGGGACGGCGATGCGGTCGGCGCCGTGGGCCCAGGGGACGGCGCTCTGGAGGCCGTCGAGGATCCAGTCGGTGCCGTCGCGGTGGGCGGTGACGGCGAGTTCGGCGGGGTCGTGGCCGGTGCGGCCGTTGGTGGCGGCGGTGAGGACGAGTTCGCCGCGGCCGACGCGGGGGAGGAGTTCGGCTGCTGTGTCCTCGGTGGCGTAGCGCTGGATGGTCATGGCGACCGCGCTGGTCTCCAGGAGGGGTACGCGGGCGAGGACGCGGGCGGATTCGCGCAGGACGAGGCAGAGGGTGATGGTGTCGAGGCCGGCTCCGCCGTGTTCGGGGGCGAGGACGAGGCTGAGCAGGTCGGAGGCGGCGAGGCGGGACCAGAGGGGTCGGTCGAAGTCGTCGGAGACGGCGTGGGGGGTGAGCGCGGGGCTCGGTACGCCGTCGGGTGTGACGTCGGAGAAGACCGCTTTGGCCGCCTCGACGGCCGCCTGCTGTTCTTCGGTGAAGGTGAAGTCCACGGCCATGCCCTCCCGTTGCCGATCTGACGGATCGTCAAGATAGAACAGGTTCTAGGGGAAGGGAATGGCCGCGGGGCCCTCAGCGGTCGAAGTCGAGCTCCACTTCCGCGGTGGCCGGGTGGGACTGGCAGGCGAGGACGTATCCGGCCTCGGTCTCTTCCGGCTCCAGGGCGAAGTTGCGGTCCATGCGGACCTCGCCGTCGACGAGGAAGGCGCGGCAGGTGCCGCACACTCCGCCCTTGCAGGCGTAGGGGGCGTCGGCGCGGGCGCGAAGGACGGTGTCGAGGAGGGTCTCGCCTTCCTGTACGGGCCAGTTGCCGGAGCGGCCGTGCAGGGTCGCGGTGAGGGTGGCGTGGACGGGTGCGCCGACGCGGGGTGCCGGGGCGGGTGCCGAGCCGTCGTCGACGTGGAAGATCTCCTGGTGGATCCGGGTGCGGTCGACGCCGAGTCCGCGCAGGGCGTGTTCGGCGCTCTGGACGAGGCCGAACGGGCCGCACAGGAACCAGCCGTCGATGTCGGTGACCGGCAGGAGTGCGGGGAGCAGTCCGGCGAGTCGTTCCTGGTCGAGGCGTCCGGAGGGGAGGCCCGCCTGCTGCTCTTCGCGGGAGAGCACGGTGACGAGCTGGAAGCGGTCGGGGTAGCGGTCCTTCAGGTCGGCGACCTCGTCGAGGAACATCGTGGAGGAGGCGGTGCGGTCGCTCCGTACGAGGCAGAACCGGGCGTCCGGTTCGGCTGCGAGGAGGGTCGCCGCCATGGAGAGGACCGGGGTGATGCCGCTGCCGCCGACGACGGCGGCGAAGCGTCCGGGGCGGGGAGCGAGAGTGAAGCGGCCCATCGGTTCCATGACCTCGACGGTGTCGCCGACGGCCAGTTCCTTGAGGGCGTACGTGGAGAACTCGCCGCCGTCGACGAGCCGGATGCCGACGCGCAGGACGGGGTCCTGGCCCGTGGGGGTGGCGGCGGCGCAGATCGAGTAGGTGCGGCGGATCTCTTCGCCGTCCTGGGAGGTGCGGCGCAGGGCGAGGTGCTGGCCGGGGGTGTGGCGGTAGGCCTCGCGCAGCTCGGGCGGGACGGCGAAGGTGACGGCCACCGAGTCGTCCGTGAGCTGCTCGACCTCGCTCACCCGGAGCGGATGGAACCCGGCCCGTCCGGAGCGTGAGGACACCATCTACAACTCCTTGAAGTGGTCGAACGGTTCGCGGCAGGCGGTGCAGCGGCGCAGCGCCTTGCATGCGGTGGAGGAGAACCGGCTGAGCAGTTCGGTGTCGGTGGAGCCGCAGTTCGGGCAGCGGATCGCCAGGGTGAGGGCGACGGGTCCTCCGGCGGGGCCCTGGGGGCGGGGTGGGGCGATGCCGAACTCGGTGAGTTTGCGCCGTCCTTCGTCGCTGATGTCGTCCGTCGACCAGGCGGGTGCGAGGACGGTGACGACGGTGACTTCGGGCACGCCGTGCTGATGCAGCGCGTGCTCGATGTCGCTGGACATCGCTTCGATGGCGGGGCAGCCGGTGTACGTGGGGGTCAGCTCGACCTCGACGCGGCCCGGGCCGAGGATCTGGACGCCGCGCAGGACGCCGAGTTCCCCGAGGGTGAGGACGGGCAGCTCGGGGTCGGGGACGGCGCCGGCGATCCGGCTCAGCTCCTGCTCCAGGTCCGTCATGGTCACCATGTCGCCCCCGGGTGGCTGCGGTGCAGGTGCTGCATCTCGGCGAGCATCCGGCCGAAGGGCTCGGTGTGCAGGCCCTGCCGGCCGGCTCCCGCGGTCCAGGCGCCGGTGCGCGGTCCGCTCGGGACGGTGAGGGTGGCCTTTTCGAGGACGGTGGTGACGGAGTCGAGCCAGGCGCTCTGCAGGGCTTCGTGGTCGACGTCGAGGCCGTCGACGGGCTGGAACAGCTCGCCGGTGTAGCGCCAGAGCGCGTTGCAGGCCCGCTGCATCCGGTCGTGGCTCTCGGGGGTGCCGTCGCCGAGACGCAGGGTCCAGTGCTCGGCGTGGTCCTGGTGGTAGGCGACTTCCTTGACGGCTTTCGCCGCGAGTCCGCTCAGGGGTCCGCCGCCGGTCGCCAACTGGCCGTAGAGGAGCCGCTGGTAGGTGGAGAAGTAGAGCTGGCGGGCGATGGTGTGGGCGAAGTCGCCGTTGGGCTGCTCGACCAGCTGGGTGTTGCGGAAGGCCCGTTCCTCGCGGAGGTAAGCCAGCTCGTCCTCGTCGCCGACGAGGGAGAGCAGGATGCGTGCCTGGCCGAGCAGGTCGAGCGCGATGTTGGCGAGCGCGACGTCCTCCTCCAGCACGGGCGCGTTGCCGGCCCACTCCCCCAGGCGGTGGGAGAGGACGAGGGCGTCGTCTCCGAGGGCGAGGGCTGCGGTCGCGGTGGCGGCGGTCTGCGCGGTCACAGGTGCTTCACTCCCTCGGGGATCTCGTAGAAGGTCGGGTGGCGGTAGGGCTTGTCCGCCGACGGTTCGAAGAAGGGGTCCTTCTCGTCGGGCGAGGAGGCGGTGATCGCGGCGGAGGGGATCACCCAGATCGAGACGCCTTCGCTGCGGCGGGTGTACAGGTCGCGGGCGTTGCGCAGGGCCATCTCGGCGTCCGGCGCGTGGAGGCTGCCCGCGTGGGTGTGGGACAGTCCGCGGCGCGAGCGCACGAACACCTCCCACAGGGGCCATCCGTCGGTGGTCATGCGCCTGCCTCCCCGTGCTTCTGCTGCTGTGTGTGCTTGTCGGCGTATGCCGCGGCGGCTTCCCTGACCCAGGCGCCGTCCTCGTGGGCCTGGCGGCGCTTGTCGAGCCGCTGTTCGTTGCAGGGGCCGTTGCCCTTGAGGACGTCCCAGAACTCGGCCCAGTCGATGGCACCGAAGTCGTAGTGCCCGCGCTCCTCGTTCCAGCTCAGGTCCGGGTCGGGGAGGGTGAGCCCGAGGGCTTCGGCCTGCGGGACGGCGATGTCGACGAAGCGCTGGCGCAGCTCGTCGTTGGAGTGGCGCTTGATCTTCCAGGCCATCGCCTGGGCGGTGTGGGTGGACTCGTCGTCCGGGGGGCCGAACATCATCAGGGAGGGCCACCACCAGCGGTCCACCGCGTCCTGGGCCATGGCGTGCTGGGCCTCGGTGCCGCGGGAGAGGGCGAGCAGGGCTTCGTAGCCCTGGCGCTGGTGGAAGGACTCCTCCTTGCACACGCGGACCATCGCGCGGGCGTACGGGCCGTAGGAGCAGCGGCAGAGCGGGACCTGGTTGGTGATGGCGGCGCCGTCCACGAGCCAGCCGATCGCGCCGACGTCGGCCCAGGTCAGCGTGGGGTAGTTGAAGATCGAGGAGTACTTCTGGCGGCCGGAGTGGAGCTTGTCGAGGAGCTCGTCGCGGCTGGTGCCGAGGGTCTCCGCCGCGCTGTACAGGTACAGCCCGTGGCCGGCTTCGTCCTGGACCTTGGCCATGAGGATCGCCTTGCGGCGCAGCGAGGGCGCGCGGGTGATCCAGTTGGCCTCGGGCTGCATTCCGATGATCTCGGAGTGTGCGTGCTGCGCGATCTGGCGGACGAGCGACGCGCGATAGGCGTCGGGCATCCAGTCGCGTGGCTCGATGCGCTCGTCGGCGGCGACGGCGGCGTCGAACACCGCCTCGTAGGCGGCCTGGGTCGCCGCCGTGGCCGCGTCCCGCACGGACTGTGCGTCCTGTGCGTCCGCGGTCACCGCTGTCGCTGACGTCCCTGTGGTCATTGGATCCCCTACCGACCGATCGTTCGGTTGAATGACTTCAATGGTCGGTCGGCGGCCCGTATGGTGTCAACCCTGTGGATAACTGCGGTGTACGGATCGGGGATCGGGGCGGGATGGACTCGTACGACGACGCGGGCGCGCGCGAGGCGCGCCCAGCCACCGGACCAGGGCCCGACACGGGCGCCGGGATCGCCTCGCTCTCGCTTCCGTACCAGGTCGTCGCGGCCGTCGCGCTCGCCGCCGTCGGCGTCTTTGCCCTGGTCCATCTCGCGATGGTGTTTCTGCACGTCGCGCCGTCGAACACGCTGACCAAGCAGCACGGAGCGGTCGTCGACGACTGGATATATCCCGAGTTCGAGCAGAACTGGAAGCTCTTCGCGCCCAACCCGCTCCAGCAGAACAACGCGGTCCAGGTCCGCGCCGAGGTCGCCGCCGCCGACGGCTCCCGGCGCACCACCGACTGGATCGATCTGACCGCGCAGGACACCGAGGCCATCCGCGGCAGCCTCCTCCCCAGCCACACGGAACAGAACGAGCTCCGCCGGGCGTGGGACTTCTACCTGAACACCCACACCGAGGGTCATCGGCCCGAGGGCCTGCGCGGCCGGCTCTCCGAGAGCTACGTCCGCCGGATCGTCATGCTCCGCCTCGACGGGCAGCGCCTCGACGGCACGGTGGAGCGGATCCAGCTGCGCTCCACCGTTCGCGCCGTCCCGGCCCCGTCGTGGAGCACCGAGAAGACCGCCACGGACCCCGTCCACCGGGAGTTCCCGTGGTGGAAGGTGACCGCCGCCGATCTGCCCGGCGGAGTTCAGGACGACCGTACGGAGGCGGCCCGGTGAACCAGCCCTCCCCGAACCAGCCCTTCCCGAACCAGGTCCCCGCGAACCAGGTCCCAGAGACCCGCGCCCCCGAGAGCCAGGCCCCCGTGCACCAGACCCCCGGCGACCACGCGGCCCCGGGTGGGGACGCCGCTCCCGGCCTGCCCCGCGAGCCCTTCGACCGGCGGCTCGCGCGGGCCATCCAGCGGGTCACGGCCAGTGCCCTCGGGCCGTACCAGAGCGCGATCATCCGGATCGGCTTCTCGCTGACCTGGCTGCTCTTCCTGCTCCGCGAGCTGCCCCACCGTCATGAGTTGTACGGCCCCGACAGCCCCTGGTCGTGGGAGATGGGCCGGCAGCTGATCGCCGACAACAGCGCGTTCACGGTGCTGATGTGGTCGGACGGCGGGCTCTGGTTCGAGCTCGTCTACGCGATCGCCGTGCTCTCCGCCGCCCTGCTGCTGGTCGGCTGGCGCACCCGCGCCATGTCGGTGGTCTTCATGGTCGGCGTGCTGTCCCTGCAGAATCGCTCCGTCTTCGTGGGCGACGGCGGCGACAACGTCATCCACCTCGCCGCGATCTACCTCGTCCTGACCCGCTGCGGCCAGGTCTGGTCCCTGGACGCCCGCCGGGCGGCCCGCGAGGCCCGCGACGCGACCGACGGTCTGCCGGCCCGTCGCGACGTCGTCGGACCGCTGTTGTGGGTGGTGCTCGGCGGCTTCCTGCTCGCCGCCACGTACTTCCTCGGTGCCACCGGCTCCACATGGCTGCTGGTGCTGATGTGGGTGCTGTGGCTGGCGCAGGCGCTGTGGTGGGCCGTGTGCCGCTACGCCCCGGGCGAGCCGCGCACCCTCCTCGACGTCCTCGCCAATCTCGCCCACAACGCGACGCTCGTCGTGATCATGGCCGAGGTCTGTCTGATCTATGCCACGGCCGGCTGGTACAAGATCCAGGGTTCGCGCTGGCAGGACGGCACCGCGCTGTACTACCCGCTCCAGCTGGACTACTTCGCTCCGTGGCCCGCGCTCTCCGACTTCCTCGGCTCCAGCGGTGTGATGGTGATGCTGCTGACGTACGGCACCGTGATGATCCAGGTCGCGTTCCCCTTCGCCCTGTTCAACCGCAAGGTCAAGAACGTCCTGCTGGTGGCGATGATGCTGGAGCACGCCGGGATCGCGGTGCTGCTCGGGCTTCCCCTGTTCTCGCTCGCGATGATCTCCGCGGACGCGGTGTTCCTGCCGACGGCGTTTCTGGTCTGGCTGGCCGCGCGGGTGGGGCTCGGCCGGGAGCGGCTGATGTCCCGTACGCGTGGGAAGGTGCCCGACCAGCGCCGTTCGGGTGAGGAACCCGCCGCCCGTACCCTCGTGGGGTGAGCACCGCAGAACAGTCCGAGCCGATCCAGTACGACGAGGGGTACGCCCCCGAGGTCGGTGTCGGGCCGCATCCGCTGCCCTGGCCGGACGGCGAGGGCTACGACCCTGAGCTGCTGGCGGGCGGGGACCGGCGCAATGTCGTCGACCGGTACCGGTACTGGACGCGCGAGGCGGTCGTCGCCGACCTGGACACCCGTCGGCACGATTTCCATGTCGCGGTGGAGAACTGGGGCCACGACTTCAACATCGGGTCGGTGGTGCGGACCGCGAACGCGTTCCTGGCGAAGGAGATCCACATCGTGGGTCGGCGGCGCTGGAACCGGCGCGGGGCGATGGTCACGGACCGCTACCAGCATGTGCGCCACCACCCGGACACCGAGTCGCTGACCGCGTGGGCCGCGGCCGAGGGCCTGCCGATCATCGGGATCGACAATCTGCCGGGCGCGGTGCCGCTGGAGCGGACCGTGCTGCCGCGGCGCTGTGTGCTGCTCTTCGGCCAGGAAGGGCCGGGTCTGACCGAGGAGGCCCGCAAGCACGCGGAGATGGTCTGCTCGATCGCCCAGTTCGGTTCGACCCGGTCGATCAACGCGGGGGCCGCGGCCGCGATCGCGATGCACGCCTGGGTGCAGCGGTACGCCGAGATCGACGGTCCGGCAGGGCTCGCGGAGGCCCCGTAGGGCCCCCGCGAGACCGTGGCTCACGCCTGGCGGCGGACCTCCACCACCCGGAAGCGGTTGGCGACGAAGGCCGCGTCGCACAGGGCCGCGTTCGCGGCCGGGTTTCCGCCGGAGCCGTGGAAGTCGGAGAACGCCGCCGTCTGGTTGACGTAGACCCCGCCCGTCAGGTTCAGCGAGAGCTGGGCCGACTCCTCCAGGCAGACCTCCTCCACGGCGCGCTCGGTGTCCGCCGAGGTGGTGTACGCCCCGACGGTCATCGCACCCTTCTCGCGGACCGTGCGGCGCAGCAGCTCGAGGGCGTCGGCGGTCGAGTCGACGGAGACGGCGAAGGACACCGGGCCGAAGCACTCGGAGAAGTACGCGGCGTCCGCGTCGGGCTTGGAGCCGTCCAGCTTCACGATGACCGGCGTACGGACGACGGCGCCCGGGAAGTCCGGGTTCGCCACCTCGCGGGAGGCCAGCGCCACCTCGCCCAGGCCGGCCGCGGCCTCCAGGCGCGCCTTCACGTCCGGGTTGACCAGCGCGCCGAGCAGGGCGTTCGCCCGGGCGTCGTCGCCCAGCAGGCCGCCCATCGCCGCCGCGAGATCGGCGACCACCTCGTCGTACGACTTGGTGCCCGCGTCGGTGGTGATGCCGTCGCGGGGGATCAGCAGGTTCTGCGGGGTCGTGCACATCTGGCCGCTGTACAGGGACAGGGAGAAGGCCAGGTTGGAGAGCATCCCCTTGTAGTCGTCGGTGGAGTCGACGACGACCGTGTTGACGCCCGCCTTCTCCGTGTAGACCTGCGCCTGGCGGGCGTTGGCCTCCAGCCAGTCGCCGAAGGCGGTGGAGCCGGTGTAGTCGATGATCCGGATCTCGGGGCGGACGGCCAGGGTCTTGGCGATGCCCTCGCCGGGCCGCTCGACGGCCAGCGCGACCAGGTTCGGGTCGAAGCCGGCCTCGGCGAGGACCTCGCGGGCCACGCGGACCGTGAGCGCCAGCGGGAGGACGGCCCGGGGGTGAGGCTTGACCAGGACCGGGTTGCCGGTGGCCAGGGAGGCGAACAGGCCGGGGTAGCCGTTCCAGGTCGGGAAGGTGTTGCAGCCGATCATCAGCGCGATGCCGCGGGCGACCGGGGTGAACTCCTTGGTCAGCTCCAGCGGGTCCCGCTTGCCCTGCGGCTTGGACCACTGGGCGGCGCCGCCGGGGGTGCGGGTCTGCTCCGCGTACGCGTACGCCACCGCCTCCAGGCCGCGGTCCTGCGCGTGCGGGCCGCCGGCCTGGAACGCCATCATGAAGGCCTGGCCGCTGGTGTGCATCACCGCGTGCGCGAACTCGTGGGTGCGGGCGGAGATCCGGGCGAGGATCTCGATACAGACCAGGGCGCGGGCCTCGGGTCCGGCCTCGCGCCAGGCGCCCATGCCGGCGCGCATCGCGGGCAGCAGGACGTCGATGTCGGCGTGCGGGTACTCCACGCCGAGCGCCGGGCCGTACGGCGAGATCTCGCCACCGGTCCAGCCGTCCGTGCCGGGCTGGTCCAGCTCGAAGCGGGTGTCGAGCAGCGCCTTGTACGCGTCGAGACCGGCGGCGGCGTCCAGCGAGCCGTTCTCGCCGTAGGCCTTCGGGTGCTCGGGGTGGGGCGACCAGTAGGCACGGGTGCGGATCGTGTCGAGAGCCTGGTCGAGTGTGGACCGGTGCTTCTCGGCCAGAGCGTCGGTGGTCAGCTGAGCGGCGGCCATGGCAGGACCAACTCCTTGTTGAGCTGGGCAGGAAGGGACGGACAGAGTTAGAGTAACCGAACGATCGGTCGGGACAAGGGGGTCTGTCGAAGCTGTGGACAACCCATCGGGGAGGATCAGTCGCATGACCGCCAATGTGAGCGATTCCGCGCCGGACGCCGTCTCGGGTTCCGCGCCGAAGCCCGCGCCGGTTCCCGTGCCCGAGCCCGGCACCGACGCCATCGACCGGAGCCGGACCGTCGCCGTCGTCGGCACGGGGACCATGGGCCAGGGAATCGCGCAGGTCGCCCTGGTCGCCGGGCATCGCGTCCGGCTCTACGACAGCGCCCCCGGCCGGGCCGGGGAGGCCGTGACCGCCCTCGCCGCCCGCCTGGACCGCCTCGTCGAGAAGGGGCGGATGGACCGGGCCGAGCGCGACGGAGCCGTCGCGCGGCTCCACGCCGCGGCCGAGCTGACCGAACTGGCCGACGCCGCGCTCGTCGTCGAGGCGATCGTCGAGCACCTCCCGGTCAAGCAGCAGCTCTTCGGCGAGCTCGAGAAGATCGTCGGCGACGACACCCTGCTCGCCACCAACACCTCCTCCCTCTCCGTCACCGCGATCGCGGGAGGCCTGCGGCTGCCCGGCCGGTTCGTCGGGCTGCACTTCTTCAACCCGGCCCCGCTGCTCCCCCTCGTCGAGGTCGTCAGCGGCTTCGCCACCGACGAATCCGCCGCCACGCGCGCGTACGAGACCGCGAAGAGCTGGGGCAAGACGCCGGTGCGCTGCGCCGACACCCCCGGGTTCATCGTCAACCGGATAGCCCGGCCGTTCTACGCGGAGGCGCTGCGGGTGTACGAGGAGGGCGCGGCCGACCCCGCCACCATCGACGCGGTGCTGCGCGAGTGCGGCGGCTTCCGGATGGGTCCCTTCGAGCTGACCGACCTCATCGGCCAGGACGTCAACGAGGCCGTCACCCGGTCCGTGTGGGAGTCCTTCTACCAGGACCCGAAGTTCACGCCGTCCCTCGCCCAGCGGCGCCTGGTCGAGTCGGCGCGGCTCGGCCGCAAGTCGGGGCAGGGCTGGTACCCGTACGGGGACGGCGCGGCGGCCCCCGAGCCGCACACCGCGCCCCCGGCCGAGCCGCCGGCCCACGTGACGGTCCAGGGCGACGTGGAGCACATGCGCGACCTGGTGAAGCGGATCGAGGAAGCCGCGATCCCGGTCCGCTTCGGGGACGACGCGGTGCCCGGCTACCCGGGCTGGATCGAGCTGCCGAGCGGCACGCGGCTCTTCCTCGCCGACGGGACATCGGCCGACGACGCCGAGATGCCGGTCATCCACATCGACCTGGCGCTGAACTTCTCCACCTGCGAGCGGATCGCGCTCG
This sequence comes from Streptomyces sp. NBC_01353, assembly GCF_036237275.1. Lineage (GTDB taxonomy): Bacteria > Actinomycetota > Actinomycetes > Streptomycetales > Streptomycetaceae > Streptomyces. Next base: position 4,476,957 of record NZ_CP108352.1, read on the forward strand.
CGCCCTCGGCCACCGTGGACGACAGCGCCCTCCAGGAGGCGATCGGCCTCTTCCAGGCGGCGGGCAAGGCGGTCAGCGTCATCCGCGACATCCCCGGCATGATCGTCGCCCGTACGGTCGCGATGCTCGCCGACTTCGCCTTCGACGCCGCCGCGCGCTCGGTGGCCGACGGCGACGACATCGACACCGCGATGCGGCTCGGCGTGAACTACCCGCGCGGGCCCCTCGCCTGGGGCGAGGAGCTGGGCGCCGGCTGGGTCCTCGAGATGCTGTCGAACCTCCACGAGGAGTATCCGACGGGCCGCTACGCCCCCTCGCAGGCGTTGCTCCGCCGGGCCGCCGCCGAGCGGGTCGCCGCCGAGGCGGCCGCGGCCGCACAGGAGGCGACGGCATGACCACCGCGAAGCGCGACACCTACACCCCCGAGACGCTGCTCTCCGTCGCCGTACGCGTCTTCAACGAGCGCGGCTACGACGGCACGTCCATGGAGCACCTCTCCAAGGCCGCGGGGATCTCCAAGTCCTCGATATACCACCATGTCGCGGGCAAGGAGGAGCTGCTGCGGCGGGCCGTCAGCCGGGCCATCGACGGGCTCTTCGCGATCCTCGACGAGCCGGGCGCGGGGCGTGGGCGGGCCATCGAGCGGGTCGAGTACGTCACCCGGCGCACCGTCGAGGTGCTGATGGCGGAGCTTCCGTACGTGACGCTGCTGCTGCGGGTCCGGGGCAACACCGACACCGAGCGGTGGGCGATGGAGCGGCGCCGGGAGTTCGACCAGAGGGTGGCCGAGCTGCTGAAGGCGGCCGTGGCCGACGGTGACCTGAGGGCCGATGTGGACATCAAGCTGGCCACGCGACTGCTCTTCGGCATGATCAACTCGCTGGTGGAGTGGTACCGGCCGCTGCCGGGCGCCGACGCGGTGCGCGAGCAGCTCGCCGACACCGTCGTCCATCTCGCGTTCGACGGGCTGCGTACGGCCCGCTGAAGCCGCCCGGGGCCTGCTCGGTGGTTCGTTGTACGGGCCGCCGCTCAGCGGCCCCGTACGGCTTCTCAGTGGCCCGGGTCGAGGTCCGTCTCCTCGAAGACCAGCAGCGTGCGGGTGGAGAGCACCTCGGGGATCGACTGGAGCTTGGTGAGCACCAGCTCGCGCAGGGTCCGGTTGTCGGGGGTGTGGACCAGCAGCAGGACGTCGAAGTCCCCGCTGACCAGCGCGATGTGCGCGGCCCCCGGCAGGGCCTGGAGCTGCTCGCGCACGGTGCGCCAGGAGTTCTGGACGATCTTGAGCGTGATGTAGGCGGAGGCGCCCTGGCCCGCGCGCTCGTGGTTGACCCGCGCGCTGAAGCCGCGGATCACGCCGTCGTCGATGAGCCGGTTGATCCGCGCGTAGGCGTTGGCCCTGGACACATGCACCCGCTCGGCCACGGAGCGTATCGAGGCGCGACCGTCCGTCTGGAGGATGCGCAGGATGTCGCGGTCGATGGAGTCCAGCGGGCGCGCCGGAGGGCCCTGGGGCACCTGTGACGCCCCGCCGGGCGCCGTGCCCGGCGGCTGGGCGAGCTCCCGCTCCCAGCTCTCGGCCATTTGTTCATCCGCCATGTCCCCCCGCCTCTCTCCCATGGACGACATGCTCCTATCCCAGGCTGTGGAGAACCGATTGTCCACAGGCTGAGGGTGCCTGTAGCCAAAATGCCTCCACGACCGAACAATCGGTAGGTGAGGCGCGCCACACCCGCGCCACCCGCCTTCGGGTCTTATGCCCGCTCCCACGAGGAGGTGGACTCGTTGCAACAGCGCAGTTCGACAGTCCAAGAGCCGCCCGGTGCCACCCCTGGCTACCGGCCCACCCCGCCCCCGGCGTGGAAGCCGCGTACCGACCCGGCCCCCCTGCTGCCCGACGCCGAGCCGTTCCGTGTCCTCGGCACGGACGCGGTTGCCGCCGCCGACCCCGAGCTGCTGCGGCGGCTCTACGCGGAGCTGGTGCGCGGTCGGCGGTACAACGCGCAGGCCACGGCCCTGACCAAGCAGGGCCGGCTCGCCGTGTATCCGTCGACGACCGGCCAGGAGGCCTGCGAGGTCGCGGCCGCGCTGGCCCTGGAGGACCGGGACTGGCTGTTCCCCTCGTACCGCGACACCCTCGCGGCCGTCGTCCGCGGCCTGGACCCGGTCCAGGCGCTGACGCTGCTGCGCGGCGACTGGCACACCGGGTACGACCCGCGTGAGCACCGCATAGCGCCGCTGTCCACGCCTCTCGCCACCCAGCTCCCGCACGCGGTGGGCCTGGCCCACGCCGCCCGGCTCAAGGGCGACGACGTGGTCGCGCTCGCCATGGTCGGCGACGGCGGCACCAGCGAGGGCGACTTCCACGAGGCGCTGAACTTCGCGGCCGTCTGGCAGGCCCCCGTGGTCTTCCTGGTGCAGAACAACGGCTTCGCGATCTCCGTGCCGCTCGCCAAGCAGACCGCGGCTCCCTCCCTGGCCCACAAGGCCGTCGGATACGGAATGCCCGGCCGGCTCGTCGACGGCAATGACGCCGTCGCCGTCCACCAGGTGCTCACCGAGGCCGTGGCACGAGCGCGTCGGGGCGGCGGACCGACGCTGATCGAGGCGATCACGTACCGCATCGAGGCCCACACCAACGCCGACGACGCCACCCGCTACCGCGGCGACAGCGAGGTCGAGGCGTGGCGGGCACACGACCCGATCCTGCTCCTGGAGCGGGAGTTGACGGAGCGCGGGATGCTCGACGAGGACGGAAAGCGGGCCGCGGCCGAGGCCGCCGAGACGATGGCGGCGGCGCTGCGCGAGCGGATGAACGCCGAGCCGGTCCTCGACCCGATGGATCTCTTCGCGCACGTCTACGCCGAGCAGACCACCCAGCTGCGCGAGCAGGCCGCGCAGCTGCGGGCCGAGCTCGACGCCGAGAGCGAGGCGTGATGACGACCCAGGTGGCGGCCAAGCCCGCCAAGCCCGCGAAGCCGGCCACGATGGCGCAGGCGCTGCAGCGGGCCATGCGGGACGCGATGGCCGAGGACCCGACCGTCCACGTCATGGGCGAGGACGTCGGCACGCTCGGCGGTGTCTTTCGCGTCACCGACGGCCTCGCCAAGGAGTTCGGCGAGGACCGCTGTACGGACACCCCGCTGGCCGAGGCCGGCATCCTGGGCACCGCCGTCGGCATGGCGATGTACGGGCTGCGGCCGGTCGTGGAGATGCAGTTCGACGCCTTCGCCTATCCGGCGTTCGAGCAGCTGATCAGCCATGTCTCGCGGATGCGGAACCGCACGCGCGGCGCGATGCCGATGCCGATGGTGATCCGGGTGCCGTACGGCGGCGGGATCGGCGGCGTCGAGCACCACAGCGACTCCTCCGAGGCGTACTACATGGCGACCCCGGGTCTCCATGTCGTCACCCCGGCCACCGTCGAGGACGCGTACGGGCTGCTGCGGGCGGCGATCGCCTCCGACGACCCGGTCGTCTTCCTGGAGCCCAAGCGGCTCTACTGGTCGAAGTCCGACTGGTCGCCCGAGGCGCCCACGCAGGTGGAGCCGATCGGCAAGGCCGTCGTACGGCGCCGCGGCACCAGCGCCACGCTGATCACGTACGGGCCGTCCGTGCCGGTCTGCCTGGAGGCCGCCGAGGCCGCCCAGGCCGAGGGCTGGGACCTGGAGGTCATCGACCTGCGCTCGCTGGTGCCGTTCGACGACGAGACCGTCAGCGCGTCGGTGCGGCGCACCGGACGAGCGGTGGTCGTGCACGAGTCGACCGGCTTCGGCGGGCCGGGCGGGGAGATCGCCGCCCGCGTGACCGAGCGCTGCTTCCACCACCTGGAGGCACCCGTGCTGCGGGTCGCCGGGTTCGACATCCCGTACCCGCCGCCGATGCTGGAGCGGCACCATCTGCCGGGCGTGGACCGGGTGCTCGACGCGGTGGCGCGGCTGCAGTGGGAGGTGGGGAGCTGATGGCCCAGGTGCTCGAGTTCAAGCTGCCGGACCTCGGCGAGGGGCTGACCGAGGCGGAGATCGTGCGCTGGCTGGTGAACGTCGGCGACGTCGTCGCCATCGACCAGCCCGTCGTCGAGGTCGAGACCGCCAAGGCGATGGTCGAGGTGCCGTGCCCCTACGGCGGGGTGGTGACCGCCCGCTTCGGCGAGGAGGGCACCGAACTGCCCGTCGGCGCACCGCTGCTGACGGTCGCCGTGGGCGGAGCGGAAGCTCCCGGGGCGGCGCCCGCGAAGTCCGGGGCGGCCGCCGAGGACGCCGAGTCCTCGGAGTACTCCGGCAATGTGCTCGTCGGCTACGGCACGGCGGGGCCGGCGGCGCGCCGGCGCCGCGTCCGCAGGGACACCGCCCCGGCGGCCCCCGTCGCCCAGGTGACGGCGCCTGTGAAGCCGGTGCTTCCCGAGGGGCCTGTGCCGGTGATCTCCCCGCTCGTGCGGAAGCTGGCCCGGGACAAGGGGCTCGATCTGCGCGAGGTGCGCGGATCAGGTCCGGCCGGACTGATTCTGCGGGCCGACGTGGAGTCGGCACTGGCCGCCGCCGAGCGCCCGGCACCTGCTCCGGCCGCCGCGCCGTCGCCCGTGGCCGTCGCCGCCGTCGGCGTCGGTGAGCGTGTTCCGCTGCGCGGAGTCCGCGGCGCCGTGGCCGACAAGCTCTCGCGCAGCCGTACGGAGATCCCGGACGCGACCTGCTGGGTCGACGCCGACGCCACCGAACTCATGACGGCGCGGGCCGCGATGAACGCGGCGGGTGGGCCGAAGATCTCGCTGCTCGCGCTCCTCGCCCGGATCTGCACCCATGCCCTGGCCCGCTTCCCGGAGCTCAACTCCACGGTGGACACGGCGGCCCGGGAGATCGTCCGGCTGCCGTCGGTGCACCTCGGGTTCGCGGCGCAGACCCCGCGCGGACTCGTCGTCCCGGTGGTCAGGGACGCGGGCACGCGGACGGCGGAGTCGCTGGCGGAGGAGTTCGCGCGGCTGACCGAGTCCGCCCGGCAGGGGACGCTGACGCCGGCGGACCTGACCGGCGGGACGTTCACGCTGAACAACTACGGGGTGTTCGGGGTCGACGGATCGACGCCGATCATCAACCACCCGGAGGCGGCGATGCTCGGGGTGGGCCGGATCATTCCCAAGCCGTGGGTCCACGAGGGAGAGCTGGCCGTCCGCCAGGTCGTCCAGCTGTCGCTGACCTTCGACCACCGCGTCTGCGACGGCGGCACCGCGGGCGGGTTCCTGCGCTACGTCGCGGACTGTGTCGAGCACCCCGCGGTCCTGCTCCGCACGCTCTGACGGCCCCGTCCCGGGATCGGCCGCCTGTCTCCGTACGTGAGACAGGCGGCGATCTTCGGGGTCGTACCGGGCGGGCGCGGATCATACTGCTGGGATGACGACCGTGTATGACGCCATCGTGCTCGCCGGGGGTGCCGCGAAGCGGCTCGGCGGGGCGGACAAGCCCGCGGTACGGGTCGGGGGCCGGGCGCTGCTCGACCGGGTCCTCGCGGGCTGCCGGGGCGCTGGGCGCACCGTGGTCGTCGGCGGTCGACGGACGACCGTCCGCCCCGTGGTGTGGGCCAGGGAAGAGCCGCCCGGTGGAGGTCCGTTGGCCGCGCTCGACGCCGGCGTGCGTGAGGTGGACGCCGACACGGTGCTCGTCCTCTCCGCCGACCTGCCGTTCCTCGACGAGGGCACCGGCCGGCAGCTCCTGGCCGCCCTGTCCGCCGCGCCCGACGCCGAGGCCGCGCTGCTGGTCGACGCCGACGGCCGGGACCAGCCGCTCGTGGCCGCCTACCGCACCGAGGCACTCCGGCGTGAGCTGGCTCTCATCGCCGGCGCACACGGCACCCTCGCCGGCCTCCCGCTGCGTCTGCTCACGCGGGAGCTCCACATCGTCCGGGTCGCCGCGGAGCCCCTCGCCTCCTTCGACTGCGACACCTGGGAGGACATTGCCGCGGCCCGGGCCCGTATCAGGGAGCATGGGAACGTGCTGGACGAATGGATCACCGCAGTCAAGGACGAGCTGGGCATCGAGATCGACGTCGACACCGGCGTGCTGCTCGATCTGGCCCGGGACGCCGCCCACGGGGTCGCCCGCCCCGCCGCGCCGCTGACCACGTTCCTGGTCGGGTACGCGGCGGCGCAGGCGGCCGGTGCCGACGGCGGCCCCAAGGCGGTCGCCGAGGCCGCCCGCAAGGCCGCCGCCCTCGCCAACCGCTGGGCCGCCGAAGCGGAGCAGGGCGAAGCGGAACAGGGCGAAGCCGGATGACCCCACAGGAGCGCGGGAGCCGCCCGGGCACCGAGCCGGAGGCCGCCCCGGCCCACCAGCCCGAGCCCGAGAGCGACGGCGTCGACGAGGCCCTCGCCCTCGTCGCCCCGCCGCGCGCCGCCGCATCCCGACCCGCCGAGCCCCGCGCCGCCGAGTCCGGGTCGGCCGAACGGTCCGCCGGGCGGTCCGCCGACCCCGCGTCCGCCGACCCACGCCCCGGCGACCGCCACTCCGGCCCGTCCCGCTCCGGCCCGTCCCAGCCCGCCGATCCCCACCGCGCCACCGCCTGGCCCGCCGCCCGGGCGGTCGCCGCTCGGGCCGGGGCCACGACCGGAGCCGGTCGGGAACCCCGCCGTACGCCCCTCGGGCAGGCCCTCGGCCAGGTCCTCGCCGAGCCACTCCACGCGCTCACCGATCTGCCGTCCTTCGACACCTCCGCCATGGACGGCTGGGCGGTCGCGGGACCCGGCCCGTGGGAGATCCATGAGGAGGGCGCGGTACTCGCCGGCCACGCACCCCTCGCGCCGCTCGCCGACGGCACGGCGGTACGGATCGCCACCGGCGCCCGCGTCCCGCCCGAGACCACCGCGGTCATCCGCAGCGAACACGCCCGCACGGACGCCGGCGGCCATCTGCACGCCCGGCGCGAGGTCCTGCCCGGCCAGGACATCCGCCCCCGCGGACAGGAGTGCCGCTCCGGCGACCGGCTGCTACCCGCCGGGACGGCGGTGACCCCCGCCGTCCTCGGCCTCGCTGCCGCAGCCGGCTACGACGAGCTGGCGACCCTGCCCCGCCCGCGTGTCGAGGTCCTCGTCCTCGGCGACGAGCTCCTGACGGCCGGACTCCCCCACGACGGTCTGATCCGTGACGCACTCGGCCCCATGCTCGGCCCCTGGCTGAACGCGCTCGGGGCCGACGTGCTCGCCACCCGGCGGATCGGCGACGACGCCGACGCCCTGTACGCCGCCGTCACCGGTTCCGAGGCCGACCTCGTGATCACCACCGGGGGCACGGCCGCGGGGCCCGTCGACCACGTCCACCCGGTCCTCGCCAAGGCCGGAGCCGTACTCCTGGTCGACGGTGTGAAGGTCCGCCCCGGCCATCCGATGCTGCTCGCCCGCCTCGACGGCGACCGGCTCCTGGTCGGCCTGCCCGGCAACCCCCTCGCCGCCGTCTCGGGACTGCTCACGCTGGCCGAGCCGCTGCTGGGCGCCCTCGCGGGCGCCCCGGTCCCGCCGCCGTACCGCGTGTCCGTGCGGGACGAGGTCCAAGGCCATCCGTACGACACGCGCCTCGTCCCGGTCGTCCACCGGGGCGACGAGGTCGTACCGCTGCACTACAACGGCCCGGCGATGCTCAGGGGCATCGCCGCCGCGGACGGGATGGCCGTCGTGCCGCCCGGGGGCGCGCGGTCGGGGGACGCACTGGAGATCCTCGACCTCCCCTGGCCGGTGGCCCCGGGCCAGGTACCGGGTCATGGTGCGTCCCAAGGAGCGTGTTTCACGTGAAACTTCCCAGCCGTGACGTCATGGCCCGGCACGCGGACGAGAAGACGTCCCCGTCCCGGATCCGGATGCCCCGGCGCGTCGTCGAGAAGCCCCTGCGGCAGGTGACGAGGCGGCTGTTGATGGCTCTCAGTGTGCTGGCCCTCACGACCTTGATCGTCTACGCCGACCGCGACGGCTATCACGACAACTCCAACGGCACCTTGGACTTCCTCGACTGTGCCTACTACGCGACCGTCACCCTCTCCACCACGGGGTACGGCGACATCGTCCCGTACAGCGACTCGGCGCGGCTCATCAACATCCTGCTGATCACGCCCCTGCGCGTCCTGTTCCTGATCATCCTGGTCGGCACCACTCTCGAGGTCCTCACCGAACGGACCCGGGAGGAGTGGCGGCTGAACCGCTGGAGGTCCACCTTGCGCGAGCACACCGTCGTCGTCGGCTTCGGCACGAAGGGCCGCTCCGCGATCCAGACGCTCTGCGCGACGGGGCTGCGGAAGGAACAGATCGTCATCGTCGACCCCTCGACCAAGGTGATCGAGACGGCGAACGCGGACGGATTCGTCGGTGTCGTCGGCGACGCGACCCGCAGCGATGTACTGCTCCGCGCCGAGGTCCAGAAGGCCCGTCAGATCGTCATCGCCACCCAGCGCGACGACACCGCCGTCCTGGTGGCGCTCACCGCCCGGCAGCTCAACCGGGGCGCGAAGATCGTCGCCGCGGTCCGCGAGGAGGAGAACGCACCGCTGCTGCGCCAGTCCGGTGCGGACGCCGTGATCACCAGCGCCAGCGCCGCCGGCCGGCTGCTCGGGCTCTCCGTGCTCAGCCCCAGCGCGGGCACGGTGATGGAGGATCTGATCCAGCAGGGTTCGGGCCTCGATCTGGTCGAACGGCCGGTGATAAAGGCCGAGGTGGGCAAGAGCGTGCGGGAGACCGAGGACCTCGTGGTGAGCGTGCTGCGCGGGCACCGGCTGCTCGGGTACGACGATCCGGCCGCCAGCCCGCTGCAGTTGACGGACCGTGTGATCACGATCGTCCGTGCGGCGCCCGTCACTCCGCTGTCGACGCCGCCCGAGTAGCCTCGCCACCATGCATGCGATCACGATTCCGGAACCCGGCGGCCCCGAGGCACTCGTCTGGGCCGAGGTGCCCGATCCCGTGCCCGCCGAGGGCGAGGTCCTCGTCGAGGTGGTGGCGAGCGCCGTCAACCGTGCCGATCTGCTCCAGCGACAGGGCTTCTACGACCCGCCGCCGGGCACGTCCCCGTACCCCGGCCTCGAATGTTCGGGGCGCATCACCGAGCTCGGCCAGGGGGTGTCCGGCTGGTCCGTCGGCGACGAGGTGTGCGCCCTGCTCGTGGGCGGCGGTTACGCGGAGAAGGTCGCCGTGCCCGCCGGCCAGTTGTTGCCGGTGCCGGACGGGGTGGACCTCGTCACGGCCGCGGCGCTGCCCGAGGTCACGAGCACCGTCTGGTCGAACGTCTTCATGATCGCCCACCTGCGGCCGGGCGAGACGCTGCTGGTGCACGGCGGTGCGAGCGGTATCGGCACGATGGCGATCCAGCTGGCGAAGGCCGTGGGTGCCCGGGTCGCGGTCACCGCCGGCGGCCCCGAGAAGCTGGCCCGCTGTGCCGAGCTCGGCGCGGACATCCTGATCGACTACCGCGAGCAGGACTTCGTCGAGGAGCTGCGCAAGGCCACCGACGGGGCAGGGGCGGACGTCATCCTCGACATCGTCGGAGCGAAGTACCTGGACCGCAATGTGAAGGCCCTCGCGGTCAACGGACGCTTGGCGATCATCGGGATGCAGGGCGGGGTGAAGGGCGAGCTGAACCTCGGCGCGCTGCTCGCCAAGCGTGCCGCGATCACCGCGACCACGCTGCGGGCCCGCCCGCTGCACGAGAAGACGGCCATCGTCGCCGCGGTGCGCGAGCATGTCTGGCCGCTGATCGGTGCGGGCACGGTACGCCCTGTGGTCGACCGTACGGTGCCGATGCCCGACGCCTCCGAGGCCCACCGGGCGCTGGACTCGGGTACGCACGTGGGCAAGGTCCTGCTGCTGGCCCCACGGGCCTGACCCCGCTGCCCGAAGGCCACGCCCCCCGCAAGGGCCCCGTACTCGGAAGAGCCCCGTACTCGGAAGGGCCCGGCACACAGTCGTGTGCCGGGCCCTTCCGCGTGCAACTGACGCCCCGCAGGCCTACAAATACGGCCCCGAGCGGACCGCGTGCCCGTGGCCCTGGTCGTCGTCATCGTCGTGCGACGCCCCCGGCGGAAGCGCCCGGCGCATCTGCTCCAACTGGGCGCGGGCCGCCATCTGCTGGGCGAACAGCGCCGTCTGGATTCCGTGGAAGAGGCCCTCGAGCCAGCCCACCAACTGGGCCTGCGCGATGCGCAGTTCCGCCTCGGAGGGAATCGCCTCGTCCGTGAACGGCAGGGAGAGACGCTCCAGTTCCTCGACCAGTTCGGGCGCGAGCCCGTCCTCCAGCTCCTTCACGGAGCTGGCGTGGATGTCCTTGAGCCTGACACGGCTGGCCTCGTCGAGAGGTGCCGCGCGTACTTCCTCCAGGAGCTGCTTGATCATGCTGCCGATGCGCATGACCTTCGCAGGCTGCTCGACCATTTCCGTCACCGGGACCTCGCGGGATTCGTCGTCACCCTGAGTGCCGCCGAGCGCCATTCCGTCCTGTCCCACGATGAGGACCTGGGGGCTCTCCTGCGACCGTTCATTCCTCGGCATCTCCATGCCGCCATTCTCTCGCACACGTGCCTCACCACACGGTGTGCCCCCGGAGGAGGGTGATCCACCCTTCTCCGGGGGCACGGGACGGCAACGGTCCGGTCAGATGGCGGCGCGGCGGGCCAGGGCTCCGCGCGAGCGGGTGACCAGGGCGGCCAGGAGCGCGGCGCCGATCGGCACGACCACCAGCAGCGCCGCCAGCGTCTCCCAGGGGACGACGATCGGCACGTAGGGCGGCGAGTCCATGGCGCCCCAGCCCTGGTCCAGGCTCTCCTGGTAGAAGCGCTCGCGTTCGCGCCCCTCGGTGAGCCGCAGGCCCATCGCCGGCAGCACACCGGCCGCCGACCCGAGGATCACACCCATCGCGGCGACCACCCCGCACTGGAAGCCGCTGAGCGTGCGGCGGACCCGCGGGGGTGCTCCGACGGCGGAGAGCGTCTTGAGGTCGGCCTCCGCGTCGGCCTGCGCCAGGCCGGTCGCGATACCGGCGGCGCCGATGGTGACGAGACCGGCGAAGACGGCCAGCGAGAGGAGCACGATGCTGCTCTTGCCGACGAAGCCGTCCTCGACGCGAAGCTCGACATCGCTGCCGATCTTGGCGATCTCACCGTCGAGCTTCTGGCGCTGCTCGCTGGTCGGCATCGTGTCGGTGGAGAACAGCGAGCCCACCGGCACCGTGGTGAAGCCGGCGGCCTCGGCGGCGGCCGGGGTGAGGAGCGCCTGGACGCCGTACGCCTTCGTCTCGCCGGGCACCAGGTAGGCGGGGAGCGACTTGAGCTCGCCCGGTACGGGCTTGCCCGCCTGCTCGGCCTCGCTCGCCTTCATCGTGTCGGCGATCAGCTTGACGCCGATCTTCCCGCCCTGATCGACCTGGGGCTTGGAGAAGGAAACGATTTTTCCCTCGGCCAGAGCCTTCTCGGCGCCCGCGTCCTTGATCCCGAGGACCTTCAGGACCTTGGCGTCGCCGATCACCAGCCCGCCCTCGACATAGATGCCGCCGTCGTTGCTCTGCTTGCACCGCCAGTCCTCGGCGAGCTTGCGGCGCTGCTCCTTGGAGAACTTCTCCGCGGGGTCCTCGCCGTTCTCCGAGGTCCACAGCGGGCACTCGTTGGCCTTGGGGATGACGATCTCGAACCTGCCGCAGCCCGGGGAATCCATGTGGGGCGGGCAGCCTGCCTTGCCGACCTGCACGCGTTCGACATCCGCGCGGGTGTCGATGGGAAGGTGGCGCTGGACGGCATCACGGACCGCCGGGACGTCCCGGCCGCCGTCCTCCATGACGAGGGCGGAGACCGCGCCGTGCGGCAGGCTGGCGCGGTACTCGGCCCGCTCCTGCGCGTCGTAGCTGGCCGTGTACGTGGAGACGGCGACGGTTCCGGCGACGGCGGCGAGCACGGCGGCGACGGCGGGTGCCGTACGCCCCCGGTTGCGCACGGCGTCCCGCAGGGCGAGGCGCGGCGACAGGGGCAGCCAGCGGCCGGTCCGGCCGAAGAGACCCACCAGGGCGGGGGTCATGGCGACCACGCCCAGCTCGGCGATGGCGCTGCCGCCCGCGACGATGGCGAACTGGTCGGAGACCACCGAGCCGTAGAGCGCGATCGCCGCGCCCAGGAGCAGCGCGCCCAGGCCGACCAGCGGCAGCACACGGCTGCTGCGGCGGACACCGCGACGGCCGGTGAGCGAGGCCAGGACGGTCTGCCGGGAGGCGGTGACGGCCGGGACGATGGCGGCCAGTACGCCGGTCAGCACGGCGAGCAACGCGATGCCGAGCAGTTCCAGGGGGCGTATGTCGAAGCTGCCGAACCGCTGCCCGAACGCGTCCTCGAGTACCGGCTGAAGGGCGAAGGTCAGGATCAGGGCGAGGACCGTGCCGGTGACGGCGGCGGCGACACCGATGACGAGACCGCCACCGAGGACGATGGCCCGGATGTGGCGCCGGTCGCCGCCGTTGGCGCCGACGAGCCCCAGCTGGCGGCGCGAGCGGCGCGCGCCGACGGCGAACGCGGGTCCGGCCAGCAGGCAGATCTCCAGCATCGCGAGGCCGACGACCGTGCCGAGCGCGGCGAGCTCGGCGGCCTGGGCGCCCGTGCTGGATTCGAAGTTGCCCCAGCCGTCCTTCTGGAAGAGCGGGACCTCGGAGTCGGCGGGCGGGTCGAGAAGCACGGCGCGCGAGACGACGGTGACACCCTTGGTGTTGATCTGCTGCACGGTGTTCCACGTGAAACCACCGGCGGCCTTCACCAGGTAGGTGGTGTCGACTCCGGCGCGGGACATACCGGCCTTCTCGGCCACCTTCGCGTACGGGGCGAGGAAGGCGCCGGGCAGGGCGTTGACCTGGTCGGCCTTCAGGTCGTTGGGGAGCTCGTAGGAGCCGACGATCCGGTAGGTCCGGTCGTAGCCGCGCGCGGACAGGGTCGAACCGATCGACAGGCCGCTGCTCTCCAAGAAGTGCGTGGTCGCGGCGAGCTCGTCGGCCTTCTCGGGGAAGCGTCCCTCCTGGAGGGACATGATGCCCTTCGCGATCGGGTCGGCGGCCTTGAGCTCACGGACGTCGGTCTGGAGCAGTCCGTGGGCGGTGGTGAGCTTCGCGTTTCCGGAGCTGTCCGTGAGGACGGTGGATCCGGCCGGGAAGGTCTTGGCGACATCGGTGGTGCCGGTGGGCCAGACCTTGTCCTCGTAGTCGGCGGCCGGCGTGTTCATGTCGCCGTTCGGCGACTGGAGGATCGGCACGCCGCCCACGGCGGCGTCGGAGAACCGGGCGTCGGCGGCGCCGATGGTGCGGTCCAGGCTCTCCTCGGTGGAGAGCTCGGAGGTGCGCAGGGTCAGATCGGCGGCGCTGACACCCAGGATGGGCAGGGCGATCATGGCGAGGACCAGGAAGCTGCGGCCCTTGTAGCGCCAGGCGTCGCGGCGGGCGATACGGATCGCGGCGCGCCAGGAGTGGATCCAGTTGTTCACCGCTCGGCCGCCTGGCCCGACAGCAGCGAGTCGGCGTCGCTGCGTACGGTCTGGTCGACGACGGCGCCGTCCCGCAGGAAGACGACGCGGTCGGCCCAGGCGGCGAACCGCGGCTCGTGGGTGACCAGCACGCCTGCGGCACCGGCGTCGCAGCGCGAGCGCAGCAGGGCGAGGACGGACTCTCCGGTCTCGGAGTCCAGGGCGCCGGTGGGCTCGTCGGCCAGGACGAGACGACGGTCGCCGACGAGGGCGCGGGCGATGGCCACTCGCTGCTGCTGGCCGCCGGACATCTCGTCGGGGAAGCGGTCGGCGAGGTGACCCAGGTCCATCTCCTCGAGCGCGGCGAGGGCCTCGCCGCGCGCCTTGCGTGCCGAGGTGCCGTCCAGCTCGCGGGGCAGGGCGACGTTCTCGGCGGCCGTGAGGGCGGGGATCAGGTTGTAGTCCTGGAAGACGTACCCGATGCTGCGGCGGCGCAGGGCCGCGAGGGCCTTGCGGCCGGCGGTGGTGATGTCGGTGTTCTCGACGATCACCCGGCCGGAGGTGGGGGTGTCGAGGCCGCCCGCGATGGTGAGCAGGGTGGACTTGCCGGAGCCGGACGGGCCCATGACGGCCACGAGTTCACCGGGGAAGACATCGAGGTCGATGCCGCGCAGGGCGTGCACCTCGGTCTCGCCGGAGCCGTGGACACGGGTCAGGTTCTGCAGTTGCAGCACGGGCTGCTGTGTGGACATGGAGGGGTCCCCCTTGGGCGTACGCCGACGGACGGTCGTGTGACGTGCGGTCACGTGCGGTCGCGTGCGGTGTCGTACGGAGCGGTTGGTCTCGTACGGAGCGGTTGAGGTGGTGGTGCGTGTGCGTGTGCGGCGCGGTGTGCGGCCGCGGGTTCAGCGCAGCGGTGCCCGGCGGGCGTTCTGGGAGGACGTGCCGGCGGAGTCGGGCGGCCGTGCCTCACCGGTGTCGGAGCCGGTACCGGGGCCGGTGTCGGAGCCGGGTCGGTCGGAGAGGCCGGTGGTGCCGACGGCGGCCGTCGAGAGCCGGATCAGCCGGGCCTCGCAGTGGTCCAGCCAGCGGGCCTCGGCCTCGGTCTGGAAGATCAGCTGCTCCAGGACGAGGAGCCAGGCCACGTCGTCGCGTTCCCGGGACTCGCCGCTCTCGAGGGCGGCGAGTGCCTGGGCCTTGAGCCGGGTGTAGTCCTGCATCGCCTTCACGGTGTGGCGGCGCTGGGACTGGATGACGGCGCGGATGTCGACCCCGGGCGCCCCGACGGCCATGGCGAGCTTGATGGCGAGCTCGTCGCGGGCAGGGCTGGTGCGGTCCACGGGCTTCTCGAACCACTTCTTGAGCTCTGCGCGACCGCTGTCGGTGATCGCGTAGAGCGCATGGCCGGCGTCGTCCTCGCCGCCCTGCGCGACCATGCCGTCCCGTTCGAGACGGTTGAGTGTCGTGTAGACCTGGCCGACGTTCAGAGGCCAGGTGGAGCCTGTGCGTGACTCGAACTCCGTACGGAGCTGCGAGCCGTAGCGAGGCCCGCGTTCGAGGAGGGCGAGCAGCCCGTGGCGGATCGACATACTCAGTATGTATACCGGGTATGCCGGAGCGGACAAGCGACCTGAGACGGAACCTCCGGGTCCGACTCAAGGGGGACGAGGCGGGGACGGGCGGGGTACGGGCCGCTCAGCGGCGGCGCATCCGGACCCCGAGGAAACCGATCCCGAGCCCCACCATCGCGAGCCCCGCGCCGAGGGTCAGGACGGGAATCTGCCGGTCAGCGGTGGTGGCGGTGGCGCGGGGGCTGAGCCGGGGAGCCGCGGCGGGCGCGGACGCGGGTGGGGGCGTGTCGGTCGTGGACTCCGTCTCGGGTACCGCTTCGAGTGCCTCGTCCGTGCCGTCCTCCTCCTCGGGAGGCTCGTCGGCTGTTGCCGTTTTGGTACGTGAGGGGTCCTCCGGCTCGGGGGAGGAGCTCGATTCCCGGGGCGGGACGGGGCGGCCGGGCCGCTCACGCCCCTCCGCGGCAGGGCGCCCCGCCAGGGAACCGGCCGGGGCGGGCTCGCCCATGTAGGAGGGCGTGGGCCGCTCCGAGGTGGCCGCGGCGGGAGGGCCGGGAGGGCCGGAGACACCGCCGTTCGTGGCGGAAGGCCGCGGGCGGGGCGCGGTGGAGGAGGAGGGCGAAGGGGAGGGAGGCCGGGACGGCGTGGCTGCCGAGGTCGACGACGTCGGCTTCGAGGGTGACGCGGCCGGCATTGAAGGAGCGGCCGTCGAGGCCGAGGGCCTCGGGTCCGCCGTCGGCCCTCTCTCCGCCCCGTACGCGACCGGTACGGCACCCACCACCAGCCAGCACGCGACCACCGGGCCGATGGTCCGTGTCCGCGCACCGCGGAGTCCTGGAGTCACCGGGTGACCCCCCTCCCGTACCGAGCCGCCGAGTTTCAACTCAGCGTCACATGTCGGGACACATCCGGCATCCCGGACGGGAGGAGGGGTGAGATCCCTGCTCAGGGGGCGCTCGGCGTATGGCTACTGCGGCGGGTTGCCCGTCGAGACCTTGAGCGTGAATTCGGCGCCGTCCTTGGTGACGTCCTCGCCGATCGGCGGGTACTGCTCGAGGACGGTGCCGTCGCCGTAGGTGTTCTCGTCCACCGGGGTCTGCGTCGTGATCTGCCAGCCCGCGGCCTGGATGCAGGCCTTCACCGACTGGATGTTCTTGTACGTGAAGTTCGGGACCTCGAACTTCTCCGGGTCGTCGCTCGACTCGGTCGGCTCCGTGCACTTCTTCGTCTCGATGGACTTGGAGAGGTCCGGTCCCTTGTACCCCGGGGCCGCCGACTGGCTCTGGTTCGGGTCGCCGCCGTTCTTCGACGCGTCGTCCTTGTTGAGGTTGATCGCCGTGATCACACCGCCGATCGCCACCAGCGCCACGACGATCGCACCCACGAGCACCGGCATGTTCCGCCGCGAGCCGGAGCCGCCGCCCGTCGTGACCGACGTCTGCTGAGGCGGCTGCGGCGACATCGTGTACGGCCCGGGAGCGGGCGTCTGGTACGCCGGGGCGGGCGTCGGGGCCTGCTGCGGGTAGCCGTAGGACGGGGCCGGCGTCGGCGGGCCGTACGGGCCCGGCTGCGGCGTCGGAGGCTGGTACGGCTGCTGGACGCCGTGCATCGAGGGCGGCGGGGTCTGACCGACCGGCGGGAAGACCGCCGAACCCACGCCCGAACCGCTGCTGACCTGACCACCGGCCACGATCACCGGCGCACCCGTCTGCCCCGCCGACAGCACCCGATGGCACTCGTCCTGCATCGCCGCCGCGCTCGGGAACCGCTCGTTCGGGTTCTTCTTCAGCGCGCGGGCGACGAGCGCGTCCATCGCCGGCGTCACCGAGCGGTTGATGGAGGACGGCGCGACCGGCTCCTCCTGGACGTGCGCGTACGCGATGGCGAGCGGCGAGTCCGCGTCGAACGGAAGACGGCCCGTCAGCAACTGGAAGAGCATGATGCCGACCGAATAAAGATCGGAGCGGGCGTCCACACCGCGGCCGAGGGCCTGCTCGGGGGAGAGGTACTGAGGAGTACCGACGACCATGCCGGTCTGCGTCATCGAGGTGACACCGGACTGCATGGCCCGCGCGATGCCGAAGTCCATGACCTTGACGACGCCGCGCTTGGTCATCATCACGTTGCCGGGCTTGATGTCCCGGTGGACCAGGCCCATTTCGTGGCTGGTCTCCAGCGCGGCCAGCACGTCGGCCGTCACCTTCAGCGCCTTGTCGGCCGGCATCGCGCCGAACTGCCGTACGTCGGAGGCGAGGACCGAGCCGAGCGGCTGCCCCTCCACGTACTCCATGACGATGTACGGCATGACGGCGCCGTCGAGGGTGTCCTCGCCGGTGTCGAAGACCGAGACGATGTTGGTGTGCGACAGCTTCGCGACCGCCTGCGCCTCGCGCCGGAACCGCTCGCGGAACGACTGTTCCCGGCCGAGTTCCGAGTGCAGGGTCTTGATGGCCACCTGCCGGTCGAGCGCGCTGTCGTACGCCAGGTAGACGGAGGCCATGCCGCCCTCGCCGAGCAGGTCGCGAAGCTGGTAGCGGCCGTTCGCGACCGAACCGCCCGCATAGCGGCCCTGTGCGCCGTCCTGGCTCATTCGTGCTCCCCCTACGCGCGCGTGGCGGCGCTGATCGGAATTTCCTGGCCAAGTCTGCCCCAGGGCAACGACACGTCAAGCCAGGTGCCCGTTCCGTGACACTCCGCGTGAGAAGCGTCTCGCAAGCGTTACAGGAACGGCCTGGAATTTGCACAGGCGTACGCGGACGGGGTTGGATGACCGGTCCATCTCGAACCGTGGTGTCGGACGAAGCCTGTAGCGTGACGGCGGTACGGCATTGCACGGTAGACATACGACGGCGAGGACTGATGGCACCCGAATCCGAAGCAGGCGGCGGCGGCCTGTCGGGCGCCGCCGCCGAGTCCTGGGGCGTCGGCGGAGTGGTCGGTGACGGTCGGTACCGGCTGACGCACCGTCTCGGACGAGGCGGCATGGCCGAGGTGTTCGCCGCCGAGGACGTCCGCCTGGGCCGCACGGTCGCCGTGAAGCTGCTCCGCTCCGACCTCGCCGAGGACCCGGTCTCCAAGGCCCGCTTCACCCGTGAGGCGCAGTCGGTCGCCGGACTCAACCACCATGCGATCGTGGCGGTGTACGACTCCGGCGAGGACGTCGTGGCCGGCCAGTCCGTGCCGTACATCGTGATGGAGCTGGTCGAGGGCCGCACCATCCGTGACCTGCTGATCAGCGCCGAGGCGCCGGGTTCCGAGCAGGCCCTGATCATCGTCTCCGGCGTGCTCGAGGCGCTCGCGTACTCGCACCAGCACGGCATCGTGCACCGGGACATCAAGCCCGCGAACGTCATCATCACGCACACCGGCGCCGTGAAGGTCATGGACTTCGGCATCGCGCGCGCCCTGCACGGCGCGCAGTCGACGATGACCCAGACCGGCATGGTCATGGGCACGCCGCAGTACCTCTCCCCCGAACAGGCGCTCGGAAAGGCCGTGGACCACCGGTCCGACCTGTACGCCACGGGCTGTCTGCTCTACGAACTCCTCGCTCTGCGGCCTCCCTTCACCGGCGAGACACCGTTGTCGGTGGTCTACCAGCATGTGCAGGACGCGCCGATCCCGCCGTCCGAGGTCGCCCACGGGGCGCCGCCGGAGCTCGACGGACTCGTGATGCGTTCGCTCGCGAAGGACCCGGACGACCGGTTCCAGAGCGCCGAGGAGATGCGCGGGCTGATCCAGTACGGCCTGCAGATGCTCCAGCAGGCGGGCGGTCACACCGGCACGTGGAACACGGGCCCGGTGGAGGTGCACGAGGGCGGCCACACGCCGGTCGGCGGCGTCGCGGCGACGACCGCGATGGGGCACCCGATGCACCACGAGACGTCGCAGCGCCCGATCCTGCCGCCGATGAACCCGGACGACGGCGGATACGACGGCGGCGGCCACGGTGGGTACGGGCAGGACGGCTACGGCCACAAGGGCGGCGGCAAGAGCGGCCGGGGCAAGGCGTTGCTCTTCGTGGCGCTCGCGATGATCGCGATCGTGGCCGGTGTCGCGTACGCGATCGACAAGGCCGGTGAGAAGAGCGGCGGTACGAACAAGCCGCCGGCGGTCACCAACTCGCCGTCCACCTCCCAGGAACCGTCGACGCCTTCGCAGGAGACGCCGACGCAGGAGACCGAGGAGCCGGACACCTCCACGGGCGGCAACCAGCAGCCCTGGACGCCGTCCTACACGCCCTCGTACAAGCCGTCGACGCCGTCCACGCCGACGGGCGAACCGTCGACGGAGCCCACGGACACGACCGACGGGGGCACGGACACCGAGGGCACGACGGAGGGCACGACCGAGGGGACCACGGAGGGCACCACCGAGGGGTCCAGCGAGGGCACCACGGAGGGCAACACCAACTCGGGTACGACGACGGGCAATACGAACACGGGAACGTCGACGGGCACGACCGTCGGTACGACCGCGGGCACGGCGGACGGCGGGACCGGCACCACCCCCTGACCGCTCGGACCGCTCACCCCGTGAACGCGTCGCGTACCGCCTCGTACTCGCGGGTCCACCACACCGCCAGGGCCGACGCCGCAGGAAACTGCGGGTCGGCCCTTCGGTCGTGGAGCTGGTAGCGCCAGCGCAGTATCCAGAAGTCGTTGAGCCGTTCCCACCACACGCGGTGCACCGCGGACGCCAGTTCCGCCCCGTCCGCGCCGACCGCCCGCCGGTAGGCCCGCGCGTACGCCCGCACCTTCTCCAGGGCCAGTTCGCCCGCCGGCCGTACGAAGAAGATGGCGGCGGCCCTGACCGCCTCCTCCGCCCGTGGCTGGACGCCCAGGCGGTCCCAGTCGACGATCGCTGCCGGCTCCGCGCCCCGGTAGAGCAGGTTCAGCGGGTGGAAGTCGCCGTGCACCCAGCCGGCCGCCGCGGCGGCCGGGGGACGACGGTGGGCGTGCTCGGCGAGGAGCACGCGGCGTTCGAGCAGCCGGTGCTCGGCGAGCGCGTCGAAGCCGGTGCGGGGGTGGCCGGCGCGGGAGAGCCGGAGCAGTTCGTCGATGAGCCGGAAGGTGTCCTCGGGACGAGCGCTCTCGTGCTCCGCGCCGGGTGGCGGGGACTCCATCACCTGCTCCAGGCAGGTGTGGACGTGCCCGAGGAGCGCGCCCAGGCGCCTCGATCCGCCGGTGGAGAGCTGGGCGCCGTCGCGGTGGCGGCCGTCGATCCAGGGGTGCAGGGCGTAGCAGCGGCCGCCGATGACGGCGACGGTACGGCCGGCGGAGTCCGCGAGCGGCGGGGCGACGGGCAGCCCGAGGGCGTGCAGGCGCTGGGTGGCGCGGTGCTGGCGGCTGATGGTGTCCCGGTCGGCGGTCGGGGCGTCGAGGTGCTGCTTGAGGAAGTAGGCGCCCCGGGTGGTGGCGAGGCGGTAGCCGCGGTTGAGGAGGCCCTGGGTGACGGGTTCACAGGAGAGCGGCTCACCGGCCTCGTGGTAGCGGCGAAGCAAGGCGCCGACGGGCGGAGCAAGCGTTTCAGATGAGCGCGGCACTCCCCAGATGTTAGATCACGCTACGTGGTGAAGATGTCGCTCCATGGTGTAGTCCAGCTCGTGCACGGTCACGAACTGGGGCTCGATGCGCATGTAGATCGGGTCGAAGGGCTCGCCGTCCACGATCTGCGGGGCGGCGCCGAAGGCCGCCAGCTGCTCCTCGGTCGGCTCGACCACCTCGGCGGTGCCGGTGAACTGCACGGACCACAGGTTCTCGGCGCCCGAGTCGAAGTTGTCCGCGCCGTAGGCGACGACGCTGCCGGCGCAGGCCCGGTGGTAGCCGAGGCCCCGGTGCATGCGAAGCAGGACACCGCCGTCGTCCACGATGTGCCGGGCGGGTGCGACGAACGGCATCGCGCGCATACTCGTCGCCACCCGGCCGTACGACACGCGGTGCAGCAGCTCGATGGCGCGGATCTCCTCGGTGGACATGGCTTCCACTCTCTGCCACCGCCACCGTGCGGGAACAGGGGCCCCCGCCCCGGTCGGGCCGGGACGTAGGTCCCGAATCCCCATCGCCGGTCCGGGCCGGTCCGTCCGGGTGACCCGGGTCGGCGGGAGGGTGTCAGTGGCGCTCCGCCTGCAGTCGGGCCACGTACGCCGCGGCCTGCGAGCGCCGCTCCATACCCAGCTTCGACAGCAGGCTGGAGACGTAGTTCTTGATGGTCTTCTCCGCCAGGTGGAGCCGCTCGCCGATGGCCCGGTTGGTCAGACCCTCGCCGATCAGGTCCAGGATCTTGCGCTCCTGCTCCGTCAGGTTGGCGAGCTTGTCGTCACCCTTCGGGTTGTTTCCGTCGCGGAGACGTTCCAGGACACGGGCGGTCGCGACCGGGTCGAGGAGGGATTTGCCGGCGGCCACGTCCCGCACGGCCGACAGCAGCTCATTGCCACGGATGGCCTTGAGGACATATCCCGAGGCCCCGGCCATGATCGCGTCGAAGAGCGCCTCGTCGTCGGCGTACGAGGTCAGCATCAGGCACTTGATGTCCTCGTTCTGCGAACGGACCTCGCGACAGACCTCGACGCCGCTGCCGTCCGGAAGTCGGACGTCGAGCACGGCCACGTCCGGGCGGGTGGCAGGGATCCTGACCAGCGCATCCGCCGCGGTACCGGCCTCGCCGACCACTTCGATGTCGTCTTCCACAGAGAGCAGCTCGTGGACGCCGCGCCGGACGACTTCGTGGTCGTCCAACAGAAATACCCGGATTTTTCCATCTTCGCGCACGAGGTCAGTCTCACATATTGGCTCTTCCCGTGCCTGGGGGTGGCGGGATACCGTGCCGGTGTTCCGGCGGCCTCGTGGCCGTTGCATCGCGCTGACCAGCTGTGTTTCCGCATTTCTCGATTTACTTGGAAATCCAAGCAAAATCGCAGGTCAAATGGGGTTTCGCAGGAATGCGGCGCACTGGGTAACGTGCCTATGACAGGGCGCTCGCCGGGGCACCTGTCACGCCTGACCCCGGCCGAGTCGCACCCACCCCGTGCGCGAGTACGGACAAGGCGAGCCGCACTGGCCTTTCCCGGCAACCCCGGGGGCCGGACCGACGGAGGAGCACGCACGTGACCGTGGAGAGCACTGCCGCGCGCAAGACCACGCGACGCAGCAGCGGCGCCAAGCGCACCGCCAGCGCCAGCGCGGGCGCCAAGAAGTCCCAGACTTCCGAGCCCGAGCTCGTTCAGCTGCTGACGCCCGAAGGGGAGCGCGTCCAGCACCCCGAGTACGACATCGACCTGAGCGCCGACGAGCTGCGCGGCCTCTACCGGGACATGGTCCTGACCCGCCGATTCGACGCGGAGGCCACGTCCCTCCAGCGTCAGGGCGAGCTGGGCCTGTGGGCGTCGCTGCTCGGCCAGGAAGCCGCGCAGATCGGCTCCGCCCGCGCGCTGCGCGACGACGACTACGTCTTCCCGACCTACCGCGAGCACGGTGTCGCCTGGTGCCGCGGGGTCGACCCCGCCAACCTGCTGGGCATGTTCCGTGGTGTGAACCACGGTGGCTGGGACCCCAACAGCAACAATTTCCACCTGTACACGATCGTCATCGGCTCGCAGACCCTGCACGCCACCGGCTACGCCATGGGCGTCGCCAAGGACGGCGCGGACTCCGCCGTGATCGCGTACTTCGGCGACGGCGCGTCCAGCCAGGGCGACGTGGCCGAGTCCTTCACGTTCTCCGCGGTCTACAACGCCCCGGTCGTCTTCTTCTGCCAGAACAACCAGTGGGCGATCTCCGAGCCCACCGAGAAGCAGACCCGTGTGCCGCTCTACCAGCGCGCGCAGGGCTTCGGCTTCCCCGGCGTCCGCGTCGACGGAAACGACGTCCTCGCCTGCCTGGCCGTGACCCGGTCCGCGCTCGAGCGCGCCCGCCGCGGCGAGGGCCCGACGCTGGTCGAGGCGTTCACCTACCGCATGGGCGCCCACACCACCTCCGACGACCCGACCAAGTACCGCGCCGACGAGGAGCGCGAGGCCTGGGAGGCGAAGGACCCGATCCTGCGGCTCAAGGCGTACCTGGAGCGCGAGGGGAACGCGGACGCCGCGTTCTTCGAGGAGCTCGAGGCGGAGAGCGAGGCGCTCGGCAAGCGCGTCCGCGAGGCCGTCCGCTCCATGCCCGACCCGGACCACATGGCGATCTTCGAGAATGTCTACGCCGACGGGCACGCGCTCGTCGACGAGGAGCGCGCGCAGTTCGCCGCCTACCAGGCGTCCTTCGCCGAGGAGGGCAACTAACCATGGCCGTACAGAAGCTTCCTCTGGCCAAGGCGCTCAACGAGTCGCTCCGCAAGGCCCTGGAGACCGACCCCAAGGTCCTCATCATGGGCGAGGACGTCGGCAAGCTCGGCGGTGTCTTCCGCGTCACCGACGGGCTGCAGAAGGACTTCGGCGAGGACCGGGTCATCGACACCCCGCTCGCCGAGTCCGGCATCGTCGGCACCGCGATCGGCCTGGCCCTGCGCGGCTACCGGCCCGTCGTGGAGATCCAGTTCGACGGTTTCGTCTTCCCCGCGTACGACCAGATCGTCACCCAGCTCGCGAAGATGCACGCCCGCGCGCTCGGCAAGATCAAGCTGCCGGTCGTCATCCGAATCCCGTACGGCGGCGGCATCGGCGCGGTCGAGCACCACTCCGAGTCCCCCGAGGCGCTCTTCGCGCACGTCGCGGGCCTCAAGGTGGTCTCGCCGTCGAACTCCTCCGACGCGTACTGGATGCTCCAGCAGGCCATCCAGAGCGACGACCCGGTCATCTTCTTCGAGCCCAAGCGCCGCTACTGGGACAAGGGCGAGGTCGACACCGAGGCCATCCCGGGCGAGCTGCACAAGGCGCGCGTGGCGCGCGAGGGCAGCGACCTCACGCTCGCCGCGTACGGCCCGATGGTGAAGGTCTGCCTGGAGGCCGCCGCGGCCGCCCAGGAGGAGGGCAAGTCGGTGGAGGTCCTGGACCTGCGCTCGATGTCCCCGATCGACTTCGACGCCATCCAGACGTCGGTCGAGAAGACCCGCCGCCTGGTCGTGGTCCACGAGGCCCCGGTCTTCTACGGCTCGGGCGCGGAGATCGCCGCCCGGATCACCGAGCGCTGCTTCTACCACCTGGAGGCCCCCGTCCTGCGGGTCGGCGGCTACCACGCGCCGTATCCGCCGGCGCGCCTGGAGGAGGAGTACCTGCCGGGCCTGGACCGCGTGCTCGACGCCGTCGACCGCTCGCTGGCGTACTGAGGAGAGCATCGTGACGATCCGCGAATTCAAGATGCCCGACGTGGGCGAGGGCCTCACCGAGGCCGAGATCCTCAAGTGGTACGTCCAGCCCGGTGACACGGTCGCCGACGGGCAGGTCGTCTGCGAGGTCGAGACGGCGAAGGCGGCCGTCGAGCTGCCCAGCCCCTTCGACGGCGTGGTGCACGAGCTGCTCTTCCCCGAGGGGACGACGGTCGACGTCGGCCAGGTGATCATCTCGGTGAACGTGGGCGGGGACGCTCCGGCGGAGGCTCCGGCCGTGCCCGCCGCCGCTCCGGCGCCCGCAGCACCCGCCCCCGCGGAGGAGGAGCCCGAGCCGCAGGGCCGCCAGCCGGTCCTCGTCGGTTACGGCGTCGCCGCGACCTCCACCAAGCGCCGCCCGCGCAAGGGAGCCACGGCGGTCTCCGCCGCGGTGCCCGAGCAGGCCGCCGCCGCGATCCAGGGCGAGCTCAACGGGCACGGCGGGGTCGCCACCGCCGCCCGGCCGCTGGCGAAGCCGCCGGTGCGCAAGCTCGCCAAGGACCTCGGCGTCGACCTCACGACGGTCACCCCGACCGGCCCGGACGGGATCATCACCCGCGAGGACGTCCACGCGGCCGCCGCTCCGGCGGTCGAGGCCCCGGCCCCCGTGGTCGAGGCACCCGCGCCCGTCTCCGCCCCCGCCGCCGTCCCGGCTCCCGCCGTGTCGGCGGACGCCCGGGAGACCCGTATCCCCATCAAGGGCGTACGGAAGGCCACGGCGGCGGCGATGGTCGGTTCGGCCTTCACCGCGCCGCACGTCACCGAGTTCGTCACCTTCGACATCACGCGCACGATGAAGCTGGTCGAGGAGCTCAAGTCCGACAAGGACATGGCGGGCCTGCGGGTCAACCCGCTCCTCCTCATCGCCAAGGCCGTCCTGGTCGCCGCCAAGCGGAACCCGGACATCAACGCGGCCTGGGACGAGGCGAACCAGGAGATCGTGCTCAAGCACTACGTCAACCTGGGCATCGCCGCGGCCACCCCGCGCGGTCTGATCGTGCCGAACATCAAGGACGCGCACGCCCAGACCCTCCCGGAGCTGTCGAAGTCGCTGAGCGAGCTGGTCGCCACCGCCCGCGAGGGCAAGACCACCCCGGCGGCGATGCAGGGCGGCACGTTCACCATCACCAACGTCGGCGTCTTCGGCGTCGACACCGGTACGCCCATCCTCAACCCGGGCGAGTCCGCGATCCTCGCGGTCGGTGCGATCAAGCTCCAGCCCTGGGTCCACAAGGGCAAGGTGAAGCCGCGTCAGGTCACCACGCTGGCCCTGTCGTTCGACCACCGGCTGGTCGACGGCGAGCTCGGCTCCAAGTTCCTGGCGGACGTCGCCGCGATCCTGGAGCAGCCGAAGCGACTCATCACCTGGTCGTAGCGGACCGAGCACACTGCGTTGTTTCACGTGAAACGCCCGACCGGGCTTGCCGGTCGGGCGTTTGGCGTCTTTGGACGAGAGCCATGGGACGAGAGCTACCGGAACGCGGCGACGTAGCGCTGCGCCCAGGCGGCGAAGGTCTGGGGCGTACGGCCCAGCACCTGCTCGACGTGCGGGCTGACGCGCTGCTCGGCGGGGTTGGGCTCGCCGAGGATGGTCAACGTCGTCTCGACCACGGGCTCGGGCATGAAGTGCAGCATCTGCGCCCGGGCCTCCTCCCGGGTCTGCTCCACGAACCGGACGGGCTCGCCCAGGGCAATGGAGATCGCCTCGGCCCGTTCCCGGGGCGTGCTGAGGGCGGGACCGGTCAGCTCGTA
The DNA here is from genome assembly GCF_036237275.1 of Streptomyces sp. NBC_01353. Lineage (GTDB taxonomy): Bacteria > Actinomycetota > Actinomycetes > Streptomycetales > Streptomycetaceae > Streptomyces. The sequence continues at coordinate 4,503,018 of NZ_CP108352.1, forward strand.
GATCTGCCCGTCGTGGCCGTCCTCCCGCAGCGCCGCGGCACCGACCTCGGCGATGTCGTCCGGGTCGATGACCGGCAGTCCGGTGTCCGCGAAGGGCGCGGCGATCTCCCTGCGAGTACGGACCGACTCGACCCAGGCGAAGGCGTTGGAGGCGAAGCCCCCGGGCCGCAGGATCGTCCACTCCAGGCCCGCCTCCCGGACGGCGTCCTCGATGGCGCGTCCCGTGTCCCCGTGGGAGGCCGACTCCGGCCGGGTCGCGACGCCCTGGGAGGACAGCAGGACGACCCGTCGGATGCCGCCGGCTTTTGCGGCGTCGAGGACGGCGTGCGGATTCAGCCGATGCGCGCTGGGGCCGCCGCTCTGCAGGAACAGCGCGTCGGCGCCGTCGAAGACGGGCCGCAGGCTCTCCGCCTCGATCAGATCCGACCGCACGTGCCGGACGTTCGGCGGCACATCCGTCTCCGAGATCCCCCGGGATGTCGCGGTCACCTGCTCGCCGGCCGCCGCGAGTACCCGTACGAGCGATCGGCCGACGTTACCCGTGGCCCCCGTCACAACGATCATCGTGAACTCCCCTGTCGTTCCGCTTGGTTGACGTCAGGGACGCTAACAGCCTCGGTATAGTAGGTACCTAGAGGAAAGTGACTATGCCCGAGGGGACGCGCATGGCTACCGAGACGATGCGGACGGCTTCGGCGGACACCGACCCGGAGCTCGCCTGCCCGGTCGCTCCCGTGGTGGACATCGTCTTCAGCCGATGGACCACGCCGATCCTGTGGACCCTCAACGCCCGTGGCCGGCAACGGTTCGTGGAGCTGGAGCGGGCGATCGGCAGGATCACGCCGAAGGTGCTGACCCAGCGGCTGCGCCAGCTGGAGCGCGACGGCCTGGTCGTCCGGACGTACCACCCGGAGGTGCCGCCCCGGGTCGAGTACGAGATCAGCGAACTCGGCCGCAGCCTCGCCCCGCTCTTCGCCCACCTGGCCGAATGGGCCGCCGACAACCTGGACAAGGTCGACGAGGCCCGCCAGGTCTACGACGCCGATCCCACCCGCTAGAACCCAGCCCCGTCCGTATCGCGGACGGGGCCGCCTGTTGCACCCCTGTTGTATCTAAGCTGTGCGCATGGCATCCGCACCCCCAGCAGCCGACCGTGTCTACATGCACGTCAAGCAGGCCGTCCTCGAGCGTCGGTACGAGGGAGGCACGCTCCTCACCGAGGGCGAACTCGCCCAGGCCGTGGGGGTCTCCCGCACCCCCGTACGGGAAGCGCTGCTCAAGCTGGAGATGGAAGGGCTGCTCAAGCTCTACCCCAAGAAGGGCGCCCTGGTCCTCGCCGTCTCCGCGCAGGAGATCGCCGATGTCGTCGAGACCCGGCTGCTCGTCGAGGAGTTCGCCGTCCGCCGCGCCGTGCCCGCGTCGGCCGCGCTGATCGCGCGGCTCGAAGAGCTCCTGGAGGAGCAGAAGCGGCGGGCCGAGGCAGGGGACCTCGCCGAGGTCGCCGTCACCGACCGCTGCTTCCACGCCGAGATCGTCAAGCACGCCGGCAACCAGATCCTCGCCCGCCTCTACGACCAGCTGCGCGACCGCCAGCTGCGGATGGGCGTGGCCGTGATGCAGTCCCAGCCCGACCGCATCACCAAGAACATCACCGAGCACGCCGAGATCCTGGAGCGGATCCGCGCGGGTGACGTGGAGGGCGCGGCCCACTGCGTCCGACAGCACCTGAGCTGGGTCAAGGTCCTGGTCCGGGGTGAGGAACGGTGAGCGGACGGGGCTTCGGATCGGCCGTCACCCTGCCCGGTGACCCTCCCGGCGGCAGGCGCGCCGCCCTCGTCTGGGGCGTCGGCGTCGCCGTCTACTTCGTCGCCGTCATCTTCCGTACGTCGCTCGGCGTCGCCGGACTCGACGCCGCCGACCGCTTCGACGTCAACGCCTCCGCGCTCTCCACCTTCTCCATCCTCCAGCTCCTCGTCTACGCCGGGATGCAGATACCCGTCGGCCTCATGGTCGACCGGCTCGGCACCAAGAAGGTCCTGACGCTCGGCGTGGTGCTGTTCACCGTCGGACAGCTGGGCTTCGCGCTCTCCCCCTCGTACGGCATGGCACTCGCCTCCCGCGCGCTGCTCGGCTGCGGTGACGCCATGACGTTCATCAGCGTGCTGCGGCTCGGCAGCCGCTGGTTCCCGGCCCGGCGCGGCCCGCTCATCGGCCAGGTCGCCGCGCTGTTCGGCATGGCGGGCAATCTCGTCTCCACCATCGTCATCGCCCGCGCCCTGCACGGCATGGGCTGGACGACGACCTTCGTCGGCAGCTCGATCGCGGGCGTCGTCGTCCTCGTCCTGCTGCTGCTCTTCCTCAAGGACCACCCCGAGGGCCACGAACCCCCGCCCGCCGCGCACACCGGCGCCGCGTTCGTCCGCCGCCAGATCGCCGAGTCCTGGCGGGAGCCCGGCACCCGGCTCGGCATGTGGGTGCACTTCACCACCCAGTTCCCCGCCATGGTGTTCCTGCTGCTGTGGGGCCTGCCGTTCCTGGTCGAGGACCAGGGCCTGTCCCGGGGAGTCGCCGGCGAGCTGCTGACGCTCGTGGTGCTCTCGAACATGGTGGTGGGGCTCGCGTACGGGCAGATCATCGCCCGGCACCACGCGGCCAGGGCCCCGCTCGCCCTCGGCACGGTCGCGTCGACCGCGCTGCTGTGGGCCGCCACCCTTGCGTACCCCGGCGACGCGGCCCCGATGTGGCTGCTGATCACCCTCTGCGCGGTCCTCGGCGCCTGCGGGCCCGCCTCGATGATCGGCTTCGACTTCGCCCGCCCGGCCAACCCGCCGGAGCGTCAGGGAACGGCCTCGGGAATCGTCAACATGGGTGGTTTCACCGCCTCGATGACGACGCTGCTCGCGGTCGGCGTCCTCCTCGACGCGACCGGCGACAACTACCGGATCGCCTTCTCCTCCGTCTTCGCGCTGGAGGCACTGGGCGTCGTCCAGATCCTGCGCCTGAAGGCCCGGTCGGCCCGCAGGGAGAAGGAACGCCTCGTCGCCAGCCGCGTCGAGGCCGTGCACGTACCGGCGTAGCCGGTAGCCGCGTCACCGTACGCGCGTCGCCGCACCCCGGGCCGCCGCACCCCGCGTCGCCGCACCCGCCGACGGGCGCCCCGGTGCCACCGCGGCGAGCCCAGGACTACCGCGGCGTCACCGTGAAGTTGTCCAGGATCGCCCGCGCCAGGTCGAGGTCGCCCTCGGTCTTGATCCGGTCGGCCACCTCGGCCGGCCGGACCCGGCCGCACGCCAGGCGGACGTACGTCTCCCAGTCCAGCGCCAGCGTCGCGAGGGGCCCCAGCGAGGGCGCCCCGTCGACCGTCCCGTGGCCCTCCGCGTCCACCCGTACCGTCCGCAGGAACTCGACCGGCCCGTGCACGTCGAAGACGACCGCCGAACTCGTCGGCGCGCCCGCGTCCTTGGCGACCACCTTCGGCAGCGCCTCCAGGAGGACGTCACGGGTGACATGGGCGGCGGGGGAGTCCAGGTTGCCCGGCCGGCCGAGCGTGGTGCGCAGGTCCTGTTCGTGCACCCAGACGTCGAACGCGCGCATCCGGTAGCCCAGTTCCAGCGTCTGCTCGGCGCCGAGCGGCGCGCGGATCAGATGGTCGGGCTGCCGGTTCTCGTTGCGCAGCTGGCGCGCGCGACGGATCAGGATGTACTCCAGCTCCGAGGTCATCTCGGGGCCGGTGTGGTGCCGCCGCACATCGACCTGCATCTCCATGTAGCGGGCGAACTCACTGCGTACGTGGTAGAGGTCGCGCGGCAGCGAGTGGATGGGGCGCGGGTCCCCGAGCATCTCGCACTCCATGCCGATCACATGGGACACGATGTCGCGCACCGACCAGCCCGGGCACGGTGTGGCGCGGTTCCATTCGCCTTCCACGAGCGGCTGAACCAGCTCGGATATCGCTTCGATGGAGTGGGTCCAGGCGTCGGCGTAGGTCTGAAGGCTGGGATGGACGGTCACGGGACCCCTCGGCGGTTCTGCGGTGCGCGGGCTGAAAACAAGACTGCGTGGGAGGCTCGGACGCTAAGTTACGCTGCCCGAAGGCACCCCGGCAGTGCTTTCGTGTGACGATCGTAGGCCCGTGTTGACGGCTCGAATGCCAGGACGGTGGTAGTGTGCGCGCCTCGCTGATCCAGATCGCAGTAGACCCGGACGAATCGGTCGAATCTCGCCGAGCGCGCGTGGCCGGTCTCGTACGGGAGGAGCGCGGCGCGGCGGACCTCGTGGTCCTGCCGGAGCTGTGGCCGATGGGGGCGTTCGCGTACGAGTCCTTCGCGGCGGAGTCCGAGCCGCTGAACGGTCCGACGTACGGGGCGATGGCGGCGGCGGCCCGGGACGCGTCGGTCTGGCTGCACGCCGGATCGATCGTCGAGGCGGTCGGCGGAGCGCTCTTCAACACGTCGCTGGTCTTCACTCCGGAGGGTGAGCTCGCCGCGAGCTACCGCAAGATCCACCGCTTCGGCTTCGACAAGGGCGAGGCCGTGATGATGGCGGCGGGGGACGAGCTCGTGACGGTCGCGCTGCCGACGCTCACGGTCGGCGTCGGCACCTGCTACGACCTCCGTTTCCCTGAGCTGTTCCGGGGGCTGGTCGACGCGGGCGCGCAGGCGTTCGTCGTCCCGGCGGGCTGGCCGGCCCGCCGCCGCGCCCACTGGACGCTGCTCGCGCAGGCGAGGGCCGTGGAGAACCAGGCGTACATGCTGGCCTGCGGCACGGCGGGCACGCACGCGGGCGTGGAGCAGGC